>NZ_JACCQQ010000014.1:0-171964 GCF_014268345.1 Pseudomonas sp. SWRI18 | reverse complement strand
GGCGTAGTGTCAGTCGACACATGTTTGGCTGATGCGCCGCCTTCGCGAGCAAGCCCGCTCCCACAGGGGATCTGTGTTTGTTCAGTTTTGGTACTGGCTGAGCAACCGCTCCATCCGCGCATCCAGCCGGCGCTTGATCTCGGTCTCGATATGCGGGGCAAAGTCGGCGATCACGTCTTGCATGATCAATTGCGCGGCGGCGCGCAGTTCGGCGTCCAGATGCAGCAGCAGAGCGTCCTGGGTTTTTTCGGCGGCAGGTGCTTCGGCCGGCGTGGGAGCAGGCTTGCCGTCGGACATTTCCAGCAACATTGGAATCTGCACCACCTCATTGACCAACTCGGTCAGAAGTGGCGGCTGCAAGCCATCATCCCCCAGCAACTGGCGGATCGACTCCAGGTCGTCCAGCAAGTGGTCGTCTTTTTTCAGCGGTTTTGGAGTGTCCATCATGTGCTCAAAGTCGTTGTAGCCGGTGATCTTGCAGAGGATAGCCCTGTTCGCGGTAGAAACGGAAACTCTCCCGCGCGGCCTGACGAATCGCCGGATCTTCCACCACCACTTCCGCTATGCGCGTGAATGCCTTGGCGAACGGCGGTACTTTCAGGTCCAGGTTGACCAGCAGGTCATGGTGATCGCCGCAATTGTCGCCCAAACCCAGTACCACCAGGCCTTCAGGTTCAGACTCGGCGGGGCCGTGGGGCACGAAGCTTTCGCCCTTGAAGCGCCACAGGCGGGCATCAAGTTCGTCGCGCTGGCTGGCATCGCTGCAATGCAGGTAGATGCGATGGCCCATGCGCCAGGCTTTTTCGGTGAGTTTGCAGGCGAAGTCCAGGCGCGCGAGCGGGTCGGCGCTGGGCAATATATAGAAGTCGACTTGGGTCATTGCGGTTCCTGAGACCGGGACGGCGCGATGACCGTCCCGGAATCTTCAGTTTCAGGCCTTGGCGCGGTCCAGCAGGTATTGGGTCAGCAGTGGCACCGGACGGCCGGTTGCGCCCTTGTCCTTGCCGCCGCTGGTCCAGGCCGTGCCGGCGATGTCCAGGTGCGCCCAGTTGAAATTCTTGGCAAAACGCGACAGGAAGCAGGCAGCCGTGATGGTGCCGGCTTTCGGGCCGCCGATGTTGGCGATGTCGGCGAACGGGCTGTCCAGTTGCTCCTGGTACTCATCGAACAGCGGCAGTTGCCAGGCGCGGTCGTCCGCCGCCTTGCCGGCGCTGAGCAGTTGCTCGATCAGCTCGTCGTTGTTGCCCAGCAGGCCCGAAGTGTGGGCGCCCAGGGCCACCACGCAGGCGCCGGTCAGGGTCGCGATGTCGATCACTGCCTGCGGTTTGAAGCGCTCGGCGTAGGTCAGGGCATCGCACAGCACCAGGCGGCCTTCGGCGTCAGTGTTGAGGATTTCGACGGTCTGGCCGCTCAGGGTGGTGACGATGTCGCCCGGACGGGCCGCGCCGCCGCTCGGCATGTTCTCGGCGCAGGCCAGGATGCACACCAGGTTGATCGGCAGCTTGAGCTCCAGTACGGCGCGCAGGGTGCCGAACACGCTGGCGGCGCCGCCCATGTCGTACTTCATCTCGTCCATGCCCAAGCCTGGCTTGAGGCTGATGCCGCCGGTATCGAAGGTGATGCCTTTGCCGACCAGGGCATAGGGCTTCTCGGACTTCTTGCCGCCGTTGTATTGCATCACGATCAGGCGTGGCGGCTGGTCGCTGCCCTGGCCCACGGCATAGAACGAGCCCATGCCCAGTTCCTTGATTTTCTTCTCGTCCAGCACTTCAACCTTCAGGCCCTTGAACTCTTTGCCCAACGCCTTGGCCTGTTCGCCCAGGAAGGTCGGGTGGCAGATGTTCGGCGGCAGGTTGCCCAGGTCGCGGGTGAAGGACATGCCGTTGGCGATCGCTGTCGCGTGGGTCACGGCGCGTTCGACTTCAGCCTGGGCCGCCTTGATGGTCAGCAGGGTGATTTTTTTCAGGGCGCGTGGTTCGGCTTTCTGGCTCTTGAACTGGTCGAAGAGGTAGCCGCCGTCCACCAGGCTTTCAGCCAGCAGGCGGGTCTTGCCGTAGCTGTCACGGCCTTTGACCACGATTTCATCCAGTGCCAGCGCTGCGTCGCTGCCACCCAGGCCCTTGAGGGTGGTGAGGATGGCGCTGATGATTTTGCGGAACGGGCGGTCGCCGAGTTCGGCATCCTGGCCCACGCCCACCAGCAATACGCGGTCGGCCTTGAGGTTGGGCAGGCTTTGCAGCAGCAGGCTCTGGCCGACTTTGCCGGCCAGGTCGCCGCGCTTGAGCACCGCGCTGATGGCGCCGCCGCTGAGTTCGTCGAGTAGCTTGGCGGCAACGCCGAGCTTGCGGCCTTCGCCGATGGCGACCACGAGGGTGGCGGTTTTCAACGTTTCGGGGCTAACGCTTTTTACAACCAATTCCATTTTCGGGTCCCTTATAAAGGTCGGTTAGCCAGGAGTCTGTACTCCGGCTTTAATACCAGGCAGCTGTGTAAACCGCCGGCGACAAAGGCCGCAGTTTGAACCTCGGCGGCGGAGCCTGACAACCCTTGCCACCGGCTTTATGCATGTGCGTGAGCAAGCTCCGTGACAGGCGCGGTCAATCACAGGATAATGCGCCATCTTTTTAGCCGGCCCTGTGTAGAGGGGCTGACTCGGTATGCTTGCTTGTTTGGCCGCCTTAGCCTGACAACCCTGGAGTGTCTGGTTTGATCGTCTTCCGTTATCTGTCCCGCGAAGTCCTGTTGACCCTGAGTGCCGTGAGTGCGGTCCTGCTGGTCATCATCATGAGTGGTCGTTTCGTCAAATACCTGGCCCAGGCTGCCTCGGGCGCGCTGGACCCAGGCTCGCTGTTCCTGATCATGGGCTTTCGCCTGCCAGGCTTTTTGCAGTTGATCCTGCCGTTGGGCCTGTTCCTGGGGATCCTGCTGGCCTACGGCCGCCTGTACCTGGAAAGCGAAATGACCGTGCTCTCGGCCACCGGCATGAGCCAGCAGCGCCTGCTGGGCATGACCATGATCCCGGCGGCCGGCGTCGCGCTGATCGTGGCCTGGCTGAGCCTGAGCCTGGCGCCCCAGGGCGCCATGCAGTTCCAGCTGGTGCTGAACAAACAGGACGCGATGACCGAGTTCGACACCCTTGAGCCCGGCCGTTTCCAGGCGCTCAATGACGGTTCCCGGGTGACCTACACCGAAACCCTGACCGACGACCGCGCCAACCTGGGCGGGGTGTTCATTTCCGAGAAACGCCTTGGCCAGGACAAGAAGGATCGCGGCATTTCCATATTGGTGGCTGATTCGGGTCGCCAGGAAGTGCGTCCGGACGGCAGCCGCTACCTGATCCTGGAAAACGGCTATCGCTACGACGGCAGCCCAGGCATGGCCGATTACCGCGCCATCCAGTACGACACCTACGGCGTGATGCTGGCGCGTCCGGATATCAGTGATGAAGTCACCGACCGCGACGCCATCCCCACCACCGAACTGTTCGGCAGCAATGAACTGCGCTCCATCGCCGAGCTGCAATGGCGAATCTCACTGCCGCTGCTGGTATTTATCGTGACCTTGATGGCCGTGCCGCTGTCGCGTGTCAACCCGCGCCAGGGCCGTTTCCTCAAGCTGCTGCCGGCAATCCTGTTGTACATGGCGTACCTGACCATCCTGATCTCCGCCCGTGGCTCCCTGGAAAAAGGCAAGCTGTCGCCGACCCTGGGCCTGTGGTGGGTGCATGGGATCTTCCTGGTGATCGGCCTGGGGCTGCTCTACTGGGAACCGATCCGTTTGAAAATGAAGAGCCGTCGTGGCCAGAAGGAGTTGGCTCGTGGCTAAGCTCGATCGCTACATTGGTAGCAGCGTACTGATCGCCATCCTGGCGGTATTGGGCATCATCCTGGGCCTGGCGTCGTTGTTCGCCTTCATCGATGAAGTGGGCAACGTCAGCGATACCTATACCGTGTGGGACGTGCTGAGCTACGTGGCCCTCACCGCACCGCGTCGCCTCTACGACATGATGCCGATGGCCGCGCTGATCGGCTGCCTGATCGGCCTGGGGAGCCTGGCCAGCAACAGCGAACTGACCATCATGCGCGCCGCCGGCGTGTCCATTGGCCGTATCGTCTGGGCGGTGATGAAGCCCATGCTGCTGCTGATGGCCTGCAGCGTGCTGATCGGCGAATACGTCGCGCCGCCCGCCGAAACCACGGCCCAGGCCAATCGCGCGCTGGCCCAGGGTTCGGGCGATGCGCAAAGCTCCAAGCATGGCTTGTGGCATCGCCAGGGTGACCAGTTCATCCACATCAACGCCGTACAACCCGGCGGCCTGTTGATTGGCGTGACGCGCTACAACTTCGACAAGGAACGCCACCTGCTGTCGTCGAGCTTCGCCAAACGTGCGCAATACAGCGACGAAAAATGGCAACTCAGCGACGTCACCACCACCTACTTCCGCAATATCGGCCAAGGCACCAAGGCCAGCACCGAAGTGATCAATGTGCCGAGCGAAGAGTGGGACATCGCCCTCAAGCCGCAATTGCTCAATACCGTCGTGATGATCCCGGAAAGCCTGCCGATCTCCGGGCTGTGGGGCTACATCCACTATCTGAAAGACCAGGGCCTGAACAACGGTCGTTACTGGCTGGCATTTTGGGTCAAGGTGTTGCAACCGGTCGTCACCGCCGCGCTGGTGCTGATGGCCATCTCGTTCATCTTCGGCCCTTTGCGCTCGGTAACCCTCGGCCAGCGCGTGTTTACCGGTGTGCTGGTAGGGTTTACCTTCCGCATCGCCCAGGACCTGCTTGGCCCGTCGAGCCTGGTGTTCGGCTTCTCACCGCTGTTCGCAGTGCTGGTGCCCACGGCCATCTGCGCCCTGGCCGGGTTCTGGCTGTTGCGCAGGGCCGGCTGATAGCGCGCTTATGCACAAAAAATGCCCCGCTTGTATAAGCGGGGCATTTTTGTTCTGGTCAGCAAAGATGACGTCTGGCCCGAGCATCAGGTACAATTCCCGGCTATTTTTCAGCGGGCAATCTGCCTGCAGCCTTTTTGAGTGTTGATCCGTGAGTGATTTGAGTCATATCCGCAATTTCTCCATCATCGCCCACATTGACCATGGTAAGTCGACGCTGGCCGATCGATTCATCCAGATGTGCGGCGGCCTTGCCGAGCGTGAAATGGAAGCCCAGGTACTGGACTCCATGGACCTCGAACGCGAGCGCGGGATCACCATCAAGGCCCACAGCGTTACCCTGTACTACACCGCCAAAGACGGTATCAAGTACCAGCTCAACTTCATTGATACCCCGGGCCACGTTGACTTCACCTATGAAGTCAGCCGTTCCCTGGCCGCCTGCGAAGGCGCGTTGCTGGTGGTGGATGCGGGACAGGGCGTTGAAGCCCAATCCGTGGCCAACTGCTACACCGCCATTGAGCAAGGCCTGGAAGTGATGCCGGTGCTGAACAAGATCGACTTGCCGCAAGCCGATCCGGACCGCGTAAAAGAAGAAATCGAAAAAATCATCGGCATTGACGCCACCGACGCCGTCGAGTGCAGCGCCAAGACCGGCCTGGGCGTCGACGAAGTGCTCGAGCGCCTGGTCAAGACCATCCCCGCGCCCACCGGCAACTACGAAGATCCGCTGCAAGCGTTGATCATCGACTCCTGGTTCGACAACTACCTGGGCGTTGTCTCCCTGGTACGCGTGCGCCATGGCCGCGTGAAGAAGGGCGACAAGATCCTGGTCAAATCCACCGGCAAGATCCACCTGGTGGACAGCGTCGGTGTATTCAACCCGAAACACACGGCAACCGTTGATCTGAAGGCCGGTGAAGTCGGCTTTATCATCGCCGGTATCAAGGACATCCACGGTGCACCGGTCGGTGACACCCTGACCTTGAGCTCCACCCCCGACGTTGACGTGCTGCCAGGCTTCAAGCGCATCCAGCCACAGGTCTACGCCGGCCTGTTCCCGGTCAGCTCCGACGACTTCGAAGACTTCCGCGAAGCCCTGCAAAAGCTCACCCTTAACGACTCGTCGTTGCAGTACACCCCGGAAAGCTCCGACGCCCTGGGCTTCGGCTTCCGTTGCGGGTTCCTGGGCATGCTGCACATGGAGATCATCCAGGAGCGCCTTGAGCGCGAATACGACTTGGACCTGATCACCACCGCGCCAACCGTTATTTTCGAGCTGTTGCTCAAGAGCGGTGAAACGATTTACGTCGACAACCCGTCCAAGCTTCCAGACCTGTCTTCCATCGAAGACATGCGCGAACCGATCGTGCGCGCCAATATCCTCGTGCCGCAGGAACACCTGGGCAACGTCATTACCCTGTGTATCGAAAAGCGTGGCGTACAGCACGACATGCTGTTCCTCGGTACCCAGGTGCAAGTGACCTACGATTTGCCGATGAACGAAGTGGTGCTGGACTTCTTCGACCGTCTCAAATCCACCAGTCGCGGCTATGCTTCGCTGGACTACCATTTCGACCGCTACCAATCGGCCAACCTGGTGAAGCTGGATGTGTTGATCAACGGCGACAAGGTGGATGCCTTGGCACTGATCGTGCACAAGGACAACGCGCACTATAAAGGTCGCCAGTTGACCGAAAAAATGAAAGAACTGATTCCGCGCCAGATGTTCGACGTCGCGATCCAGGCCGCCATTGGCGGGCAGATCATTGCGCGGACCTCCGTCAAGGCTCTCAGAAAGAACGTATTGGCCAAATGCTACGGCGGTGACGTAAGCCGTAAGCGCAAGCTGCTTGAGAAGCAAAAGGCCGGTAAAAAACGCATGAAGCAAGTGGGCAACGTGGAAATTCCACAAGAAGCCTTCCTTGCGGTGCTCAGGTTGGATAGTTAGGTCCTATGTCGCTAAATTTCCCGCTGTTGCTGGTCATCGCCGTTGCCGTCTGCGGTCTGTTGGCATTGCTCGATCTGGTGTTCTTCGCCCCGCGTCGCCGGGCGGCTATCGCGTCCTATCAGGGCAGCGTCAGCCAGCCCGATGCGGTGGTGGTCGAGAAGCTGAACAAAGAGCCTTTGCTGGTTGAATACGGCAAATCGTTCTTCCCGGTGCTGTTCATCGTGCTGGTGCTACGTTCGTTCCTGGTGGAGCCGTTCCAGATCCCGTCGGGGTCGATGAAACCTACCCTGGACGTGGGCGACTTCATCCTGGTGAACAAGTTTTCCTACGGGATCCGTTTGCCGGTGATCGACAAGAAGGTCATCGAAATCGGCGACCCGCAGCGCGGCGATGTGATGGTGTTTCGCTACCCGAGCGACCCGAACGTCAACTACATCAAGCGTGTGGTCGGCCTGCCGGGCGACGTGATTCGCTATACCAGCGACAAGCGCCTGTTCATCAACGGTGAGTCGGTGGCCGAGAAGCTGCTGGGTTCCGAGCCGAACACCTTGGGCAGCGCCGAGCTGTATCAGGAAAAACTCGGTGCGGTCGAGCACCAGATCCGCAAGGAAATGAGCCGCTACCGCGCCACGCCGGACGGCCAGTGGAAAGTGCCCGCCGGGCACTATTTCATGATGGGCGACAACCGTGACAACTCCAATGACAGCCGGTACTGGGATGATCCCAACATTCCCAAGGACCTGCTGGGTATGGTTCCCGACCAGAATATCGTCGGCAAGGCCTTTGCGGTCTGGATGAGCTGGCCGGAACCCAAACTCAGCCACCTGCCGAATTTCTCGCGGGTCGGGCTGATCAAGTAATACAGGCGGCGCTGTGAACACAGCGCCGAATGCTTTTCTGGGGTGGGGACAAATCGGTCCTGCCTCATGCAGCACCAACCAGGATTTGAATTTGAACACTGCGTCAATCGTCGATGGCCGCCGGTGCCACCAAACAGATATGGGTAAACCGTGAGCGTTTCTTTAAGTCGTCTCGAGCGCCAGCTCGGCTACACCTTCAAGGACCAGGAATTGATGGTCCTTGCCCTCACACACCGCAGCTTTGCAGGGCGCAACAACGAACGCCTGGAATTCCTCGGTGATGCCATCCTCAACTTCGCCGCCGGTGAGGCGCTGTTCGAGCGTTTTCCTCAAGCGCGCGAAGGCCAGCTTTCGCGCCTGCGTGCACGCCTTGTGAAAGGCGAGACCCTGGCCGTGCTGGCCCGAGGTTTCGGCCTGGGCGAGTACCTGCGGTTGGGTTCCGGTGAATTGAAGAGCGGCGGTTTCCGTCGCGAGTCGATCCTGGCGGATGCCCTGGAAGCCTTGATCGGTGCCATCTACCTCGATGCGGGGATGGAGATGGCCAAGGAGCGCGTGGTCGCCTGGCTGGCTTCGGAAATCGAAAGCCTCACATTGGTCGACACCAACAAAGACCCCAAGACCCGCCTGCAGGAATACCTGCAGTCCCGTGGTTGCGAACTGCCACGCTACGAAGTGGTGGATATCCAGGGCGAGCCGCATTGCCGCGTGTTCTTCGTGGAATGTGAAATCACCTTACTGAATGAAAAAAGCCGAGGTCAGGGTGTGAGCCGTCGTATTGCCGAACAGGTAGCGGCCGCTGCAGCACTGATTGCCCTGGGCGTGGAGAATGGCCATGACTGATTCAACCGCAACACGCTGTGGCTATGTTGCCATCGTCGGCCGCCCCAACGTGGGCAAGTCCACGCTGCTCAACCACATCCTCGGCCAGAAGCTGGCGATCACGTCGCGCAAGCCGCAGACCACCCGTCACAACATGCTGGGCATCAAGACCGAAGGCAGCGTGCAAGCGGTCTACGTCGACACCCCGGGCATGCACAAAGGCGGCGAGAAAGCCCTCAACCGCTACATGAACAAAACCGCGTCGGCGGCGCTCAAAGACGTCGACGTGGTGATCTTCGTGGTCGACCGCACCAAGTGGACCGATGAGGACCAGATGGTCCTTGAGCGTGTGCAGTACGTCACCGGCCCGTTGATCGTCGCGCTGAACAAGACCGACCGCATCGAAGACAAAGCCGAGCTGATGCCGCACCTGACCTGGCTGCAGGAACAACTGCCCAATGCCCAGATCATGCCGATCTCGGCCCAGCACGGGCATAACCTCGAAGCCCTGGAACGCGTGATCGCCGGCTACCTGCCGGAGAACGAGCACTTCTTCCCGGAAGACCAGATCACCGACCGCAGCAGCCGTTTCCTCGCCGCAGAACTGGTGCGTGAGAAAATCATGCGCCAGATGGGCGCCGAGCTGCCGTACCAGATCACCGTCGAAATCGAAGAGTTCAAGCAGCAGGGCAAGACCTTGCACATCCATGCGCTGATCCTCGTCGAACGCGATGGCCAGAAGAAGATCATCATTGGCGACAAGGGCGAGCGCATCAAGCGTATCGGCACCGAGGCGCGCAAGGACATGGAATTGCTGTTCGACTCCAAGATCATGCTCAACCTGTGGGTGAAGGTGAAGGGTGGCTGGTCCGATGATGAGCGCGCATTGCGCTCGCTAGGCTACGGCGACCTCTAAGGAACACCGCAGTACAAAATGTGGGAGCGGGCTTGCTCGCGAATGCGGTGGATCAGACACACATGTGTCGGCTGACCCACCGCATTCGCGAGCAAGCCCGCTCCCACATTAGGTTTGTGTCGTTTTCAAACATGCATTCCAGCAGTGAGACCCTATGTCCCAACCCCCCAGCCAACTCGCCTACGTCCTGCACAGCCGCGCCTACCGCGAGACCAGCGCCCTAGTGGACTTCCTCACGCCCCAAGGTCGCCTGCGCGCGGTCTTGCGTAGCGCGCGGGGCAAGGCCGGCACACTGGCGCGGCCCTTCGTGGCCCTGGACGTGGAGTTTCGCGGCAAGGGCGAGTTGAAGAATGTCGGTCGCCTGGAAAGCGTCGGCACCTCCGCCTGGCTCAATGGCGAGGCCTTGTTCAGCGGCCTCTACCTCAATGAGCTGCTGATCCGCCTGCTCCCTGCTGAAGACCCCCACCCCGGCGTTTTTGATCACTACGCCGCGACCCTGCTGGCGTTGGCCGAAGGCCGCCCGCTGGAACCGCTGCTGCGCGCCTTCGAATGGCGTTTGCTCGACGACCTGGGCTACGGCTTCGAACTGGCCAACGACCTGCACGGTGACCCCATCGCCGCCGACGGCCTCTACCGCCTGCAAGTGGACGCCGGCCTTGAGCGCGTGTACCTGCTGCAACCCGGCCTGTTCCAGGGCGCCGAGCTGCTGGCCATGAGCGAAGCGGATTGGACCGCGCCGGGTGCGCTGTCCGCCGCCAAGCGTCTGATGCGCCAGGCCCTGGCGGTGCACCTGGGCGGGCGGCCGCTGGTCAGTCGCGAGTTGTTTCGAAAGCCCTGACATCCCCGTGTATGCTGTGCACCGATTCTTTCCCTTTTCAGGAGCGCTTCCGTGACCACCAGCAATCGCATTCTTCTTGGCGTCAACATCGACCACGTCGCCACCCTGCGCCAGGCCCGGGGCACCCGCTACCCTGACCCTGTCAAGGCCGCGCTGGACGCCGAAGAAGCGGGCGCCGACGGCATCACCGTGCACCTGCGCGAAGACCGCCGCCACATCCAGGAGCGCGACGTGCTGCTGCTCAAGGACGTGCTGCAAACACGCATGAACTTCGAGATGGGCGTCACCGAAGCAATGATGCAATTCGCCGAGCGCATCCGCCCGGCGCATATCTGCCTGGTGCCGGAAACCCGCCAGGAGCTGACCACCGAAGGCGGCCTCGACGTGGCCGGCCAGGAAGCGCGGATCAAGGCGGCGGTGGAGCGCCTGTCGAAGATCGGCAGCGAAGTCTCGTTGTTCATCGACGCCGACGAGCGCCAGATCGAAGCCTCGCGCCGCGTCGGCGCACCGGCGATCGAACTGCACACCGGGCGTTACGCCGACGCCACCACCCCGACCGAAGTGGCCGACGAGCTGCAGCGCATCATTGACGGTGTGAACTGCGGTCTCAATCAGGGCCTGATCGTCAACGCCGGCCACGGCCTGCACTACCACAACGTCGAGGCTGTGGCGGCGATCAAGGGAATCAACGAACTGAACATCGGCCATGCGCTGGTGGCCCACGCGCTGTTCGTCGGGTTCAAAGGTGCCGTGGCCGAGATGAAAGCGCTGATCCTGGCTGCCGCCAAGTCCTAAGCGAGCCCAGTCTAAAGCACACTGAGGAGCAAAATGTGGGAGCGGGCTTGCTCGCGAATGCGGTGTATCAGTCAAATATGTACTCACTGACACACCGCCTTCGCGAGCAAGCCCGCTCCCACATTGGGTCCGCAGCGAATTCCAGAATTCAGCCATGCGGCCATGCGGCAATGCGAAGCCTTACTGTTTAGCCGATGCAGGTGTATCGTATCAGCCCTTCGCGGGCCCCTGGCCTGCCGCCGATACGCGAGGTTGTTGTGTCCCGATCCTTTTCCCGTCGACAAATCCTGGGTGGTCTTGCCGGCCTGGCCGTAGTGGGTGTGGGGGCCGGTGGCGCCTACCGCTATTGGCTGGGGAAAGTTGCCGAGGCCGAGGCTGGGCACGATTACGAGCTGATCGCCGCACCGCTGGACGTGGAACTGGTGCCGGGGCACAAGACCCAAGCCTGGGCGTTCGGCTCCTCGGCGCCCGGCACCGAGTTGCGGGTGCGCCAGGGCGAATGGCTGCGGGTGCGCTTTATCAACCACCTGCCGGTCGCTACCACCATCCATTGGCATGGCATCCGCCTGCCGCTGGAAATGGACGGCGTGCCCTACGTCTCGCAATTGCCAGTGCTGCCCGGCGAATACTTCGACTACAAATTCCGTGTGCCGGACGCCGGCAGCTACTGGTATCACCCCCATGTGAACAGCAGCGAGGAACTCGGCCGTGGCCTGGTGGGCCCGCTGATCATCGAAGAACGCGAGCCCACCGGTTTCAAGCACGAACGTACCCTGAGCCTGAAAAGCTGGCACGTGGACGAAGAGGGCGCGTTCGTCGCCTTCAGTATTCCCCGTGAAGCCGCGCGTGGCGGCACCGCCGGGCGGCTGTCGACGATCAATGGCGTATCCCAGGCGGTGATCGACCTGCCGGCCGGGCAGATCACCCGCGTGCGCCTGCTCAACCTCGACAACACCTTGACCTATCGCCTCAATATTCCGGACGTCGAAGCGCAGATCTACGCGCTGGACGGCAACCCCATCGAGCCGCGCCCGCTGGGCAAGGAATACTGGCTGGGCCCCGGCATGCGCATCTGCCTGGCGATCAAGGCCCCGCCGGCCGGCGAAGAACTGTCGATCCGCAACGGCCCGGTGCGCCTTGGCACGTTCCGTTCGGTGGCCAGCGCGGATGCCCCCGCGCAATGGCCGCCCGCGCTGCCCGCCAACCCCATCAGCGAGCCGGACCTGGCCAATGCCGAGAAACTCAACTTCAATTTCGAATGGGTGGGCTCTGTTTCGGTGAATGTCGACAACGGCAAGCCGCCGAGCCTGTGGCAGATCAACGGCAAAGCCTGGGACATCACCGACAAGACCTGCGCCGACCGCCCCATCGCCAAGCTGGAAAAGGGCAAGAGCTACATCTTCGAACTCAAGAACATGACCCAATACCAGCACCCGATCCACCTGCATGGCATGAGCTTCAAAGTGATCGCCTCGAACCGCCACAAGGTGATCCCTTACTTCACCGATACGTACTTGCTGGGCAAGAACGAGCGCGCGCGCGTGGCGTTGGTGGCGGATAACCCAGGGGTATGGATGTTCCATTGCCACGTGATCGACCACATGGAAACCGGCCTGATGGCCGCCATCGAGGTGGCGTGATGCGCCAGTTTCGCCCCACCGCGATCATCGACCGCAGCCGCGACCAGGACTTCATGCGCGAAGCCCTGGCCCTGGCCGCCCAAGGCGCCGCATTGGGCGAAGTGCCGGTGGGCGCGGTGCTGGTGCAGGACGGCGAAATCATCGGCCGTGGCTTCAACTGCCCGATCAGCGGCAACGACCCCAGCGCCCATGCCGAAATGGTCGCCATCCGCGCGGCGGCGCAAGCCATCAGCAACTACCGGCTGGTGGGCAGCACCCTGTATGTAACCCTGGAACCGTGCAGCATGTGCGCAGGTTTGATCGTGCATTCGCGGGTGGCCCGGGTGGTATACGGCGCGTTGGAACCCAAGGCGGGGATTGTGCAAAGCCAGGGGCAGTTTTTTACCCAAGGCTTTCTGAACCATCGGGTGTTGTTTGAAGGGGGGGTGTTGGCTGAGGAATGCGGGACTGTGCTGAGTGAATTCTTCAAGGCCCGTCGGGCCAGGCCAGCACTCTAAAGAACACCGAGGACCAAAATGTGGGAGCGGGCTTGCTCGCGAATGCAGTGGGTCAGCCCTATATAAGGTGACTTACACTCCGCCTTCGCGAGCAAGTCGAATCGTCGCACCGCCGCTCCCACAGGGGATCCCATTCCTTCAGGGGAATTAGGGCTTACTTCTTGGCGATGATCACCGCCCGCATCGGCGCCGGCAGCCCTTCAATGGTCTTGCTGTGATCCTGCGGATCGAGAAAGTCACTCAACGACTGAAACTTCATCCACGCCGTTCCACGCTGTTCCTCGACCGTGGTCACGCTGACGTCCACACAGCGTACATCGCTGAAGCCCGCGCGACGCAGCCATAGCATCAGCGCCGGCACCGACGGCAGGAACCACACGTTACGCATCTGCGCGTAGCGATCTTCCGGCACCAGCACCTGTTGCTGATCGCCTTCGACCACCAGGGTTTCCAGCACCAGCTCGCCGCCCTTGACCAGGGTGTCTTTCAGCGCCAGCAAGTGCTCGATCGGCGAACGGCGGTGATAGAACACACCCATGGAAAATACCGTGTCGAAGCCTTCCAGATTCGCCGGCAGGTCTTCAAACGGGAACGGCAAGTGCCAGGCCCTGGGCTCGCACAGGTAGCGCTGCACCGCCTGGAACTGGCAGAAGAACAGCCAGTTCGGATCGACGCCGATCACACTGTCGGCGCCGGCGCCGAGCATGCGCCACATGTAGTAACCGTTGCCGCAGCCGACATCCAGGATGCGCTTGCCCTTGAGGTCCAGGTGCGGTGCGACGCGCGACCACTTCCAGTCCGAGCGCCATTCGGTGTCCACATGCACGCCAAACAGGTTGAACGGCCCCTTTCGCCAGGGGCTCAACCCCATCAGCGCGGTGTGCATCTGTGCACGGGTGGCATCGTCGCAGTCGGTGTCCAGCACCAGGCCGTTCAGCAAGTCGACTTCGGTCGGCATGATCCTGGGCAACGCATCCAGCGCGCTCTGCCAGCGCTCCAGGTCGCCATGGCCTTTTTCCATCTTGCTATCGAGTTGCGCTTGCAGGCCCTGGGCCCATACGGCCAAGGGAGTGCCGACCAAGTGGCGGGCGAGGGGGGACAGATCAATCATGGCAAGGCAATCAACGAGGCAAAGTTAAGACATTGGAACCACGGCACGACTTTGGAGAACCCCGCCGCCAGCAGGCGTTCGCGGTGTTCGTCGAGGCTGTCGGGCTTCATGACGTTTTCAATGGCGCTGCGCTTCTGGGCAATTTCCAGTTCGCTGTAGCCGTTGGCGCGTTTGAACGCGATGTGCAAATCGGTGAGCAGCGCGTGTTCTTGCGGATCGTTGAAACGCAGCTTCTCCGAAAGAATCAACGCACCGCCCGGCAACAGTGACTGGCGGATGCGCGAGAGCAGCGCCAAGCGTTCATCGGGCGCAATGAATTGCAGGGTGAAGTTCAACGCCACCACCGAAGCCGGCTGGAACTGCAGCGCGAGGATATCGCCTTCGATCACTTCAACCGGCAGCAACTCCTGGAACATCGAGTCCTGGCCATTGAGGTATTCGCGGCAGCGCTCGACCATCGCCGCCGAGTTATCCACAGCGATTACCCGGCAGCCATCGGTGCGCACATGACGGCGCAGGGCTTGAGTAACCGCGCCCAGTGAAGAACCGAGGTCGTAGAGCACGCTGCCCGGTTGGGCAAACTGCGCCGCGAGCACGCCGAGGTTCTCGACGATGGCCGGGTAACCGGGCACCGAGCGCTTGATCATGTCGGGGAACACCCGAACCACGTCCTCGTTAAAGGCAAAGTCCGGCACCTGCGGCAGGGGCTGGGCGAATAGGCGATCGGGTTCTTTGCTCACGGCTGTTCCGGCGACGATGGGGGAAGGCCGGCATTTTAGCCAAGTTATTCGTGGGATGCGCGGGTTGTGTGATAAACCGCGATGTTGCAACCCGTACTGAATTCAACGTCGTTTAGTGCTCGTGTACAGATTAAATTCAGCGATTACCACAATGGTATTTGACGTGAAGAGGTCCTTTGCGCTGAATGTGGTCCCGCCTTTGTAGCGGCGTTTTTCATGGGAAAAATCAGCGCGAACACTGCCCCGTTCAGTCAAATAGTGCGAGGGAGCAACGTTCGCAGTGGCTATAAGTGCGTGAATTTGCTGGTTCGGATCGGGGAATTCATGGTCGCCGTTCGTTATACCCGACGCGAGGTGCAATTCGATGAAGCGTATTCGGTCGCCGAGACGTTCATCTACAGCCACGATAACCAGGCGGCTGTCCCGAGTCACAAAAACCTTGCTTGCTTCGAAATGCTCTGTGTCGTTAACGATTGCGGTAAATGTTCCCGTTGCTTCCTGGCGGGATGTACGGGTGGCCATGATCGAACCCTCGTGCTCCAGCGCCCGCATGATCGTGCGCGTTGTCGTTGAACGATATAGGTGGCCCCCCCGTTTCGTAACTGTCAGAAATCCCAGTTCTCTAGACGTTTTTCTTCTAGATCAGGCGTATCAGTTCACCGTAATCGCACATTCAAATATCTCGGCGGGTTCAGCTTCCGGCTCCCAGGGCTGCTGGGACGTCAGGCGCAAGCGGCCCTGGCCGGCGGCGAAGGCCTGGAAACGCCAGGTCGATTGGCCGCCACCACCGATCACACCGGATTCAGCGCTGCTGTAAACCTCTGGGCCCAACCCGCGCAGCACGCCGCCGGCGGAATCCTGGATGGCCCAGCGGTAGCCGGTGGTGGGATTGCTCGGCAGGGTGAGGATCAGGTTTTGTCCGTTTTTAAGCGCAAGCGGGCAGGCGCCCTGACTGTCCACGGTGACGTTTTGCTTCGGGGCACTGGCGCAGGCGGCCAGCAGGGCAAGGCTCAAGGGGAGAAGCAGGCGGGCAGCGGTCATGGAGGCTCCGTTGATGGGCGACGAAGGGCGAGCATAACCGAAGATGGGGCGAGGTGTGACAGATGGCTTTGTGCTGGCCGAGCTGACGCCTTCGCGAGCAAGCCCGCTCCCACATTCGACCGCATTCCATAAGATGTACTCGGTCAAATGTGGGAGCGGGCTTGCTCGCGAAGAGGCCCTTACAGACGTTGAAGACCTATCAGAACAGCACTTTAGCTACATCCGCAAACCGCTTGGCAAAGTGCACGGTCATGCCTTCCTTCAGATACTCCGGCAATTCCTCGAAACTGCCCCGATTCGGCTCCGGCAGGATCAGCTCATGAATCTTCTGACGCCGCGCCGCAATCACCTTCTCGCGCACCCCGCCAATCGGCAGCACATGCCCGGTCAGCGTCAGTTCGCCGGTCATGGCCACGCCTTTTTTCGGCGGCTGGTTGCGCGCCAGCGACAGCAACGCACTGGCCATGGTCACCCCGGCGCTCGGCCCGTCTTTCGGCGTGGCACCTTCCGGCACATGCAAGTGCACAAAGGCTTCGTCAAAGAACTTCGGATCACCGCCAAACGACTGCAGGTTTGAGCTGATGTAGCTGTAGGCGATCTCGGCGGACTCCTTCATCACTTCACCCAATTGCCCGGTGAGCTTGAAGCCGCGGTTGAGCGTGTGGATACGCGTCGCCTCGATCGGCAAGGTCGCGCCGCCCATGCTGGTCCAGGCCAGGCCGGTGATCACGCCGGTGCCGGACAGCACCTGCTCATTACGAAATACCGGCATACCCAGGGAGCTTTCCAGGTCCTTGTTGCCGATCTTGATCACCGAGTCCGGCGCATCCAGCAGCTTGACCACCGCCTTGCGCACCAGTTTGCCCAGTTGTTTTTCCAACTGACGCACCCCGGCCTCGCGGGCATAACCGTCGATCAAGGCGCGCAGGGCGCCGTCGCTGATGGTCAGGGTGTTTTTTGCCACGCCGGCTTTTTGCAACTGCTTGGGCCACAGGTGGCGCTTGGCGATGGCGACTTTTTCTTCGGTGATATAGCCCGACAGGCGAATCACTTCCATGCGGTCCAGCAGGGGGCCGGGGATGGAATCCAGGGTGTTGGCGGTGCACACGAACAGCACTTTGGACAGGTCCAGGCGCAGGTCCAGGTAGTGGTCGAGGAATTCGACGTTCTGCTCCGGGTCCAGTGTTTCCAGGAGCGCCGACGCCGGGTCGCCCTGGAAGCTCTGGCCCATCTTGTCGATCTCGTCGAGCATGATCACCGGGTTCATCACTTCCACATCCTTGAGCGCCTGCACCAACTTGCCCGGCATGGCGCCAATGTAGGTGCGGCGATGACCCTTGATCTCGGCCTCGTCGCGCATGCCGCCGACGCTGAAGCGATAGAACGGCCGGCCCAGGGACTCGGCGATGGATTTGCCCACGCTGGTCTTGCCCACGCCCGGCGGCCCCACCAGCAGCACGATGGAGCCGGCGACTTCGCCTTTATAGGCGCCCACCGCGAGGAACTCGAGGATGCGACTCTTGATGTCATCCAGGCCCGCATGGTGTTTATCCAGGACCTTGCGCGCATGTTTCAGGTCGAGCTTGTCCGCGCCGTACACGCCCCACGGCACTGAGGTGGCCCAGTCCAGGTAATTGCGCGTCACCGCGTATTCCGGCGAACCGGTTTCCAGGATCGACAGTTTGTTCAGTTCTTCATCAATGCGTTTTTTCGCCTGGGCCGGCAGCGTTTTGCCTTCAAGGCGTTGCTCGAACTGCTCGACATCCGCACTACGGTCGTCCTTGGTCAGGCCCAGCTCCTGCTGGATGACCTTGAGTTGTTCCTTGAGGAAGAATTCACGTTGGTGCTCGCCGATCTTGCGGTTTACCTCGGCGGACAGTTCTTTTTGCAGGCGCGCCACTTCCACTTCTTTGCGCAGCATCGGCAGGACTTTTTCCATGCGCTTGAGCATGGGCACGCAGTCCAGCACTTCCTGCAACTCGTTACCGGTGGCCGAGGTGAGGGCGGCGGCGAAATCGGTGAGCGGCGACGGGTCGTTGGGGCTGAAGCGGTTGAGGTAGTTCTTCAGCTCTTCGCTGTACAGCGGGTTGAGCGGCAGCAGTTCCTTGATCGCGTTGATCAGGGCCATGCCGTAGGCCTTGACCTCATCGGTCGGCTCGCTTGGCTGGTGCGGATATTCGACTTCCACCAGGTACGGTGGGCGGTGGTGCTTGAGCCAGGTCTTGATCCGCACGCGGGTCAGGCCCTGGGCGACGAACTGCAGCTTGCCGTTTTCGCGGCTGGCGTGGTGCACCTTCACCAGCGTGCCGTACAGCGGCAGGCTGGAGGTATCGAAGTGGCGCGGGTCTTCCGGCGGTGTGTCCATGAAGAACAGGGCCAGGGAATGGTGGTCGGACTTGCTCACCAGCTCCAGCGTCTCGGCCCATGGCTCTTCATTGACGATCACCGGCAGCACTTGCGCCGGGAAGAAAGGCCGGTTGTGGATCGGGATAATATAGACCTTGTCCGGCAGGTTTTGCCCAGGCAGGGCCAGGCCGGTGCTGGACGAGGCGGCGTGTTCGGCGTTTTCGGGGTCTGCGTAATCGTTGATGTCGTAATCAGGGGATTCTTGCTGGTCGCTCATGGGGCACCTGCATCAGTAAGTATGGTGCTTAGATGGGGCAGGGTGGTGGTGGTTTCAATAGTGGGGGTGAGATAGCAACATATTGCATGGTATTTGTCGTCACACAGACCCCGTGGCGGCCTTCGGACCGACCGGTATTGATGTCGAACTCGGTTCAAAATGTGGGAGCTGTCGAGCCCCAGCGAGGCTGCGAAGGCGGCGGCACTGCTGGCATTTTCTTCGCCTGACCCACCGCTTTCGCATCCTCGCTAAAGCTCGACAGCTCCCACAGGGGATGAAGTCAGCCTCTGAAAATTGTGTAGATACCTATGCTGCGATGGCAGCAACCCGGTGTGCCTGATGTACCGAAGTGACCGCATCGCAGGCAAGCCCCCACAGAAGAGCAAAGCTGCAGAGTGCCCCCAACCTGCTCTTGATCTGCTCTTGATCTGCTCTTGATCTGGCTTTTGATTTTGATCTCAGGCGCCCCGTCAACCACGCTGGCCGAACGCAGGCTTGAATCCGTGGGTAACCCGGCAGGACGCCGGGTTAGCCGCCCCGCGCCATGGATGGCGCGTGGCGGCGGCCCACGGATTCAAGCCGGAGTGAGGGCATACCGAGCCTAAGCGAGGTACCGAGTGGTGGGGCAAGAGCGTTTTGCTTACTTTTGCGCTCTTCAAAAGTGAGCCGCTGTAAGAGCGGAACCAATAGCCGCCGTTACTCATACAACGGATATGTACACGGTCAACCCCAACAGCCTGGTCGGCCCAAAGGCCGCCACGTAAGCGCGATGTCAGCTGATTTTATGCAGATAGCCAGGAAGCGGCTGTTCGGGCAACACCGACAACACCTTCAATCGCTGCAACATCCGCTGCCGAGCCCGTTGCAAATGCTCACGCAGGTTCAACGCCGCCGCATCAAACGCCCCATGCAGCAACAACTCCAGAATCAACCGATGTTCGGCCAACATCGCCGGATCGGCGCCGATCCCCAGCAAGCGATAAAAAATCCGGCTGATGATCATCGGGCTCTGCCCCTGACGAATCAGCGCTGCGATCTTGCGATTCTGCAGGCCGGCCAGGCAGCGTTGGTGCAAGTCTTCCTCGATCCGCTCGATGGCTTCCAGGCTGCACTGCGGGCTCTCCTGGGCGTCCAGCACGCGTTGCAGCATGGCTTCGAGCAGCTCGCGGTCGAGGTTGGGCGCGCTCTGGCGCAGGGCTTCGGGCTCCAGGCACGCGCGCAGTTCGTAGTCTTCGGTGACTTCCCGCGCGGTCAAAGGCCCCGCCAGCCATTGGGAGTAGGGCTCTTTTTCCACCAGCCCACGATCGCGCAGGCGCATCAGCGCTTCACGCACCACCGCGCGGCTGACGCCGTAGTGGTCGGCGGCGGCTTGCTCGTCCAGGCGGTAATGGCCGAAGGCAATGCAGGTGGACAACGCCGCGCCGATTTCCTCGACAATGCGCTCGCCCAGCGGCCGCGTGTCCACCAACTCGTCCTCACCGTTAAGCCCCAGGTGCGCATGGCTCAAGGGCAGGCGAAGCGGCTCCATGGCCAGGCCTTGCGGGTTGATCAGGTAGCCCCGGCCGTTGAAGCGGCAGATCAAGCCTTCGTCATGCAGCAGGTCCAAGGCCTTGCGCACCGGCACGCGGCTGGTGCCGAACAGTTCCGCCAGCGGCGCTTCCAGCAACACCAGCCCATGGCGGGCGGTGCCGTTGACGATCGCGTCGCGCATCACTTTGTGAATCATCGCGTAACGTGAGGCCGAGGCGGACACTGCTTTCATTGCGTTCTCAGAGGGGTAGGGACGGTTGGCCGGGGATTCTCTCATAGATGTGCCTGTCACTCTGCGCCACGTCAGCGGCACGTTTTTGGGGCCTCGACAGAAAAATTGTTACTTTTCTGCACCAAAATGTACTTATTAATAAAAGATACATTATTTCATTAAAGCCACCGTACAAAGCTCTGCCGAGATTTTTTTCCTCAAACAAAACCATCTACCCCGTAGCTCTGAACGTTAATCCCGGTTTGCGCAAAACCCGTTGAACACAGACTGGCACGAAAGCTGCCTTTGTAAAATGTACATTTTATTAATATGTACGTTTTATGAGGGTCAACCCGATGTCAGACGCCACTTCAATGGCCGAGGACTTCGCCAGCGGTCGCAATGACCCGGTGCAAGCCCTCGAACAGGCACTCGATAAGGCGAGCCAGGTTCCGTCGGTATTTATCAGCCTGACGCCCGAGCGCGCCCGCCGTGAAGCCGAAGCCGCCGCCGCGCGTTGGCGCGCCGGCCAGCCGTTGAGCGTGTTCGATGGCGTGCCGCTGGCCTGGAAGGACCTGTTCGACGTGGCCGGCAGCGTCACCACGGCGGGCGCCGCCTACCGCCGCCATGCGCCCGTCGCGTTGCTCGATGCGCCCACCGTCGGCTTGTTGTGCCGCGCCGGGATGGTCAGCGTGGGCAAGACCAATCTCAGTGAACTGGCCTATTCCGGCCTGGGCCTGAACCCCCATTTCGGCACGCCGCACAATCCCCATGGCACGGATCAACCGCGCATCCCCGGCGGATCGTCTTCGGGCTCGGCCGTGGCCGTGGCCGCTGGCATCGTGCCCATCGCCATGGGCACCGACACGGCCGGTTCCATTCGCATCCCCTCGGCGTTCAACGGCCTGGTGGGTTACCGCGGCAGCAGTCGGCGCTACAGCCGCGACGGCGTGTTTCCACTGGCGCACAGCCTCGACAGCCTCGGCCCGATAAGCCGCAGCGTGCGTGATGCCCTGGCCGTCGACGACTTGCTGCATGGCCGCACCCACACCCACGTCGCCCGCAGCCTCAAGGGCCAGCGCTTCGTGCTGGCGCAGAAGGATGTCGAACCCGCCGTGCGCAACAACCTGCTGCGCGCGGTGGAGCAGCTCAAGGCCCACGGCGCGCTGGTGGAAGAGCGCGAATGCCCGGCCTTCCAGGCGACACTTGAGCTGATCAAACACCACGGCTGGCTCGGCGCCTTCGAAGCCTTCGCCCTGCACCAAGCGTTGCTCGACAGCCGCGACGCCGACCAGCTCGACCCACGCGTGCGCCGCCGCCTGGAAGCCGCGCGTTCGCTGCCGGCCAGCCAGCTGATCCACCTGACCGACGCGCGCCGTCGCCTGCAACAGCAACTGATCGAAGACCTCGACGGCGCCGTCCTGATCACCCCGACCGTCGCCCATGTCGCCCCGGCGTTGGCGGCGCTTGAAGCCGACGACGACCTGTTCGTTACAACCAACCTCGCCACTCTGCGCCTGACCATGCCCGGCAGTTTGCTCGACATGCCAGGCGTGACCCTGCCCAGCGGCCGCGATGCCCAGGGCCTGCCCACCGGGTTGCTGCTCAGCGCCCCGACGGGAGAAGACGCACGCCTGCTGCGCGCGGCGTTGTCCGTCGAATCCGTAATGACAATTTAAGGAGACACACCATGGCTAAAGACATCCTCTGTGCATTCGGCGTCGACGTTGACGCCGTCGCCGGCTGGCTCGGTTCCTACGGCGGCGAAGACTCGCCGGACGACATCTCCCGCGGTCTGTTCGCCGGTGAAATCGGTGCGCCACGCCTGCTCAAACTGTTCGAACGCTACGGCCTGCGCACCACTTGGTTTATCCCCGGCCACTCGATGGAAACCTTCCCCGAGCAGATGAAGGCCGTGGCCGACGCCGGCCACGAGATCGGCGTGCACGGCTACAGCCACGAAAACCCGATCGCGATGACCGCCGAGCAGGAAGAAATCGTCCTCGACAAGTCCATCGAACTGATCACCCAGGTCACCGGCAAGCGCCCCACCGGCTACGTGGCGCCATGGTGGGAATTCAGCAAGGTCACCAATGAGCTGCTGCTGAAAAAAGGCATCAAGTACGACCACAGTCTGATGCACAACGATTTCCACCCCTACTACGTGCGCAAGGGCGATACCTGGACCAAGATCGACTACAGCCAGCACCCCGATACCTGGATGAAGCCCCTGGTGCGCGGCGAAGAAACCGACCTGGTGGAGATCCCGGCCAACTGGTACCTCGACGACCTGCCGCCAATGATGTTCATCAAGAAAGCCCCCAACAGCCACGGCTTCGTCAACCCGCGTCACCTGGAAGAAATGTGGCGCGACCAGTTCGACTGGGTCTACCGCGAACACGAACACGCCGTGTTCACCATGACCATCCACCCCGATGTGTCCGGCCGCCCGCAAGTGCTGCTGATGCTCGAGCGCCTGATCGAACACATCCAGAGCCATGCCGGCGTGCGCTTCGTCACCTTCGACGAAATCGCCGATGACTTCATCCGCCGTCAACCGCGTACCTGAACCTTTGCTCCCACCCCCTGAGGCGCGATTTATGTCCATCTACAACAAGCTTGACCTGACTGGCTGGAAACCCCGGCAACTGACCTCCCAGGAGGTGCGTTTCGCCACCTGGATCGCGTTTTTCGCCTGGGTGTTTGCGGTGTATGACTTCATCCTGTTCGGCACCTTGCTGCCGGAGATCGGCCGGCATTTTGGCTGGGGTGAAGTGGAGCAAGCTGAAATCGCGACCTGGGTGGCGGTGGGAACCGCCGTGGTCGCCCTGGCCATCGGCCCGATCGTGGACAAGCTGGGGCGCCGCAAAGGGATTATTTTCACCGTGGCCGGTTCCGCGCTGTGCTCGGCGCTGACGGCGATTGGTGGAGCGTGGGGCAAGTCGCCGCTGATCCTGATCCGTTCGCTGGGTGGCCTGGGTTATGCCGAGGAAACCGTCAACGCCACGTATTTGACCGAGTTGTACGGCGCCTCCGAAGACCCACGGCTGACCAAGCGTCGCGGTTTCATCTACAGCCTGGTGCAGGGCGGCTGGCCGGTCGGCGCGTTGATCGCCGCCGGGTTGACCGCGCTGTTGCTGCCGATCATCGGCTGGCAGGGCTGCTTCATCTTTGCTGCGATCCCGGCTGTGGTCATCGCGATCATGGCGCGCAAGCTCAAGGAGAGCCCGCAGTTCCAGATCCATGAACGCATCAGCCAACTGCGCAAAAGCGGCGCGGTGAGCGAAGCGCAGAACGTCGCACAAACCTACGGCGTGGACTACGACGAGCACAGCAAGGCCGGTCTCAAGGCCGCCTTCCGTGGCCCGGCCCGGCGTGCCACGCTGGTGATCGGTGCCGCGCTGTTGCTCAACTGGGCGGCGATCCAAGTGTTCAGCGTGCTGGGCACGTCGGTGATCGTCAGCGTGCACCACATCTCGTTCGAGAACTCGCTGATCATCCTCGTGCTGTCGAACCTGGTGGGCTATTGCGGCTACCTGAGCCACGGCTGGATGGGCGACAAGATCGGCCGTCGCAACGTGATCGGCCTGGGCTGGATGCTCGGCGGGTTGTCGTTCGCCGGGATGCTGTTCGGCCCGAGCAACATGGCGATGGTGGTCGGGTTGTACAGCCTGGGCCTGTTTTTCCTGATCGGCCCATATTCGGCGGCGCTGTTTTTTATCAGCGAGAGTTTCCCCACCAGCATCCGCGCCACCGGTGGCGCGATCATCCATGCCATGGGCCCGATCGGTGCGGTGGTCGCAGGCTTTGGTGCGACCCAGGTGTTGTCCGCCGGCAGTGACTGGCAGACCGCCGCGCTGTGGTTCGGCGCCGTGCCGTGCTTTTTGTCCGGCATGTTGATGTTTGCCGCGCGCCATGTGCGTCCGGAAACCGTTCAGTAAGGAGTCAATGATGAGCCGTAAAGTTGCCTTGATTACCGGCGCCGCCAGCGGCATCGGCCAAGCCCTCGCCGTGGCTTATGCGCGCCATGGCGTGGCGGTGGTCGGCGGGTACTACCCGGCTGACCCGCATGACCCGCAGGCCACCGTCAACCTGGTGCAGGCCGCCGGCGGCGAGTGCCTGATGTTGCCATTGGACGTGGGCGACACCGCCTCGGTGGATGCCCTGGCCGCGCAAGCCGTGCAGCATTTTGGTCGGCTGGATTACGCCGTGGCCAACGCCGGGTTGCTGCGCCGCGCGCCGTTGCTGGAGATGACCGATGCGCTGTGGGATGAGATGCTCAATGTCGATCTCACGGGGGTGATGCGCACCTTCCGCGCGGCGACCCGGCATATGCACGAAGGCGGCGCGCTGGTGGCGATTTCCTCGATTGCCGGTGGCGTGTACGGCTGGCAGGAACATTCGCACTATGCCGCCGCCAAGGCCGGCGTGCCGGGGTTGTGCCGGTCGCTGGCGGTGGAGTTGGCGGCCAAGGGCATCCGCTGCAATGCGGTGATTCCGGGGTTGATCGAAACGCCGCAGTCCCTGGATGCGAAGAACTCGCTGGGGCCGGAGGGCTTGGCGAAAGCGGCGAAAGCGATCCCGCTGGGACGGGTAGGGCGTGCGGATGAGGTGGCGTCGCTGGTGCAGTTCTTGACCAGTGAAGCCTCGAGCTATCTGACTGGCCAGAGCATCGTCATCGACGGCGGCCTGACTGTGCGCTGGCCTGACTGACTGTACTGAATCAAAAATGTGGGAGCGGGCTTGCTCGCGAATACGGTGGGTCAGCCAATACATGTATCGACTGATACACCGCATTCGCGAGCAAGCCCGCTCCCACATTGGAACTGTGTTTTTTCGGGAGATTGTTACATGCCCCAACTGACTAATCGCCGTGCCGTCATCACCGGCGCCGGCAGCGGCATCGGTGCCGCCATCGCCCATGCCTACGCCGCTGAAGGCGCGCGCCTGGTGCTGGCCGACCGCAACGCCGCCAGCCTCGCCGAAACCGCGATCACCTGCCGCAACCTCGGCGCCGAGGTGTTCGAGTGCCTGGCCGACGTCGGCACGGTCGAAGGCGCCCAGGCCAGCGTCGACCGTTGTGTCGAGCAGTTCGGCGGTATCGATATCCTGGTCAACAACGCGGGCATGCTCACCCAGGCGCGTTGCGTCGACCTGTCCATCGAGATGTGGAACGACATGCTGCGCGTCGACCTCACCAGCGTGTTCGTCGCCAGCCAGCGCGCCCTGCCGCACATGCTCGCGCAGCGTTGGGGGCGGATCATCAACGTCGCCTCGCAGCTGGGCATCAAGGGCGGCGCCGAACTGACGCATTACGCCGCCGCCAAGGCCGGGGTGATCGGCTTTACCAAGTCCCTGGCGCTGGAAGTGGCCAAGGACAATGTGCTGGTCAACGCCATCGCCCCCGGCCCCATCGAGACGCCATTGGTCAGTGGCATCAGCGATGACTGGAAGCGCGCCAAGGCCAAGGAACTGCCCCTGGGCCGCTTCGGCCTGGCCGACGAAGTGGCGCCGACGGCGGTGCTGCTGGCCAGCGAGCCGGGTGGCAACCTGTTCGTTGGCCAGACCCTCGGCCCGAACTCCGGCGATGTCATGCCATGAGTGAGGTGTAGCCATGTGCGGACTCTGCGGTTTGCTCGGCGAAGACCTGCATTGGAGCGACCCTCTGGGCGATGAGCTGCCCAGGCGCCGTGAACGCCTGCGCCGCATCGCCGCGATCAACCAGGTACTGGCGGTATTCCGGCTCAAGGTCGAAGACTTTCAGGGCGCCTCTTATCTGCTGCTTGGCGCGACCGGCAAGCAAGCGCTGGCGAGCGGCCTGGATCAACTTTGGCGAGCGGCCGAAATCATGCTCGGTCGTCCGTTGGACCCCCTCGACCCGCGCCTGTTGGATTACTTGGAGTCCACCCCATGAGCATCGCCCTCAACGTCATTACCGGCTTTCTCGGCAGCGGCAAGACCACCTTGCTCAAGCGCCTGCTGCAGGGTGAAAGCCTGGGCGACACGGCGTTGCTGATCAACGAATTCGGCGATGTCGGCATCGACCATCTGCTGGTCGAGGAAGTCGCGCCGGACACGGTACTGCTGCCCAGCGGCTGCGTGTGCTGCTCGATCCGTGGCGAGCTGAAGGAGGCGTTGCTGACCTTGCTGCAACGTCGCGAGCGCGGTGAAATCCCGGCATTCAAGCGGGTGATCCTGGAAACCACCGGCCTGGCCGACCCGGCGCCGATCCTGGCCACGTTGAATAACGACGTGCAACTGCGCGGGCGTTTTCATATCGGCCTGGTGATTACCCTGGTGGACGCCAGCCACGCCGCGCTGCAGGAGCGCCTGCACCCGGAATGGCTGGCCCAGGTGGCGGCGGCGGATCGCTTGCTGTTGAGCAAGACCGACCTGGCGGGCGACTGCGCACCACTGCGTGCGCACTTGCGCGCGCTGAATGCCGGCACGCCGATCCTGGATACCCATGCCATTCACAGCGGCGACCAATTGCTGCTGGGCGAAGGCCTGCGCAGTGCCGAGCCCGCCGTTGAAGTCAGCCGCTGGCAGCTGCATCAAACCACCACGGCCACTCACGGCGCCGCGCAAGTGTGCAGCCTGACCTTCGACCAGCCTTTGGACTGGGTCGGTTTCGGGGTGTGGCTGTCGATGCTGTTAAGATGCCACGGCGAACGAATCCTGCGTGTCAAAGGACTGCTCAACGTGAACGCCAGCAACGCCCCCATCGTCATTCATGGCGTGCAGCACTGCCTGCATGCGCCAGTGCATCTGCCTGCGTGGCCGGGCAGCGACCGTCAATCGCGCCTGGTGTTTATCCTGCGCGGCCTCGACCCTGCGCTGTTGCGCCGCTCCTTTGATGTGTTCTCGCGACGGTTCGCCGCATGATCACCTTAAGGGTCCTCGGCACTTCGGTCACCTTGCTTGAATGCCTGCGCGTGCGGGCCGAGCAGGAACTGGGCATTCGCCTCGTGTATCAGGTGCATGACGTCGAACAGGCGCAGCGCATCGCCGTGATGCAGCCCGACAGCTACGACCTGTACGACCAGTGGTTTCACAACGTCGACTTCGTTTGGCCGGCCCGGGCGATCCAACCGATCGACACCCGGCGCATCGCGTTGTGGCATGAGATCAATGACCTGCCCAAGCGCGGGCGCCTGTCGCCCGATGATCGCCTGGGCAGCGGCAGCGTGCCCAGCGAGCGGTTGTTCGTGCAGCACGATGGCAGCCTGGGCAGCACGGTCACCGAGCGCATCAGCATGCTGCCCCTGACCCACAACGCCGACAGCTTTGCCTACCGTCCCGAACGGCTGCCCGAGGGTTTCTGCCACGGCAACGAAAGCTGGGGCTGGCTGCTCGACCCGGCGTGGCGTGCGCGCACGGCCTTGCAAAGTGACGCCGCCATCGGCGCCCTGGATGCCGCGCTGGCGGTGCAGGGGGCGGGGCTGGCCAGCTTCAGGGACATCGGCAACATGAGCATCGAAGAGATCGATGTGCTGGCCGACATCCTGGTGCGTAAGCAGAAGGAAGGGCACTTTGCGGCGTTCTGGTCCGATGACGAAGAAGCCGCCCAACTGATGCTCAGCCCGAGCATCGATATCCAGAGTCTGTGGTCGCCGACCTTGATGCGCCTGCACCGCGCCGGGGTGAAATACCGCCTGGCAGTGCCACGTGAAGGCTATCGGGCCTGGTTTGGGGGCTTGTCTTTATCGCGCCATGCCAAGGGGCCGGTGCTGGATGCGGCCTACGCGTATTTGAATTGGTGGCTGTCGGGCTGGCCGGGGGCGGTGATGGCGCGGCAGGGCTACTACATCGGTAACCCGGCCCGTAGCCGCGATCACTTGAGCCGTGCGGAGTGGGATTACTGGTACGCGGGCAAACCAGCGCGGGAGGAACTGCCGGGCAGCGATGGCCTGCCGCTGATCGACATCGGCGAAGTGCGCGACGGCGGCTCCTATGAACAACGCATGGGGCATATTGCGGTGTGGAACTCGGTCATGGACGAACACAACTACCTGGTGCGGCGCTGGGGGGACTTCATGCGCGCCCGAAGTGTTTGATGAGGTCAACTTGGCGTCGCCAATAAACCGCCGCTAAAAGCCCAGGTTTTATTGGGTGCGCTTACCCCGAGTCCCAGCTACTCTGTTCAAATCCAATATCCATGAAAAAAATGGATATTTTTTTGACGGCAGGTCAGCCCTCGCAGGGAATGCACATGACACCGGGACGCAGCGGCACGGAAAGGCGAAGGCGGCCGGGGGGCGCCGCAACGAGGTGGCGCCATACGTTCCAAACCCGCATCGCCGCGGTACTGGCCCTGTTGCTGCTGGTGGTGGTCGCCGCCACCTACTTTGCCGTCAAGGCCGCCACCACCCGCGCCGTGGAAAACCAGGCGCAAGTCCAACTGCGTACCGGCCGACAGGTGTTCGAGCGCCTGCTCGACCTGCGCGGGCAGCGCCTGCAATACGGCCTCGACTGGCTGACCGCCGATCTCCCTTTCAAACACGCCGTGGCCGCAGGGCAGACCGCGCCGATACTTGCCACCCTGCGTCGCCACGGCACGGGGATCCGTGCCAGCGAAGTCTTCGTGTTGGACCTGGCCGGCAAGGTCATGGTCAGCACCTTGCCGGTGCTCACCCGTGGCCAGCTATTCCCCTATGACCAGGCCCTGCGCCATGCGCGGCGCAAAGGCCTGCAGAGGCTGATCGTGGCCATGGACGGTCGGCCCTATTTACTGGTGCAGGATGAAGTGCTCGACCCGCTGCCCATCGCGCGCATCGTCATGGGCTTTCCCATGGACGCACAGTTCGCCAATGAACTGCGCTCCATGAGCAAGCTGGACGTGTCGTTCCTCTGTATGCACAACGGCGAGCCGGGCCCCTTGCTCAGTACCCAGCCGCAGGCTTACCAGGCCGCTACCCTTGACCTGTTGCGCGACGGGCCTGTCGACCCCGAGCCGATGATCCATGTGTTCCACGGCCAGCGCGTGTTGAGCCAGGTGCTGCCGCTGGCCAATACCGGTAATGGCGACGACGTGCGGGTGTTGTTGCAAAGCCCGCTGGACCACGCGCTGGAATCCTTTGCGCCACTGGACCGGCAGTTCCTCGGGATTGCCCTGGCGGTGCTGCTGGTGTCGCTGGCCGGTGCGTTGTTCCTGGCACGGCGTGTGTTGCGCCCGCTCAATGCCTTGGTGCAGGCGGCCGAGCGTATTGGTGACGGTAATTACCAGACCCCCGTGCGGGTGCGCAGCAACGATGAGTTCGGCTTGTTGGCCCGCGCCTTCAACGCCATGCAAAGCGGCATCGCGGTGCGCGAGCGGCAACTGGCGCACAACGCCCTGCACGACCCGCTGACCGGCCTGCCCAATCGCGCCTTGGCCATGGAGCGCCTGGGCAGTGCGATCAGTGCGCGGCGGCCCGTGGTGTTGCTGTACCTGGGGATCGAAAACTACCGGGTCATCAACGAAGGTTTTGGCCCCGAAGGCGTTGAAGAAATGCTGCGCGAGGCCAGCCGCTGCCTGTCCATGAGCCTGCTGCCCAGTGACACGGCGGCGCGCATCGCCGGCAGTGAGTTCTTGCTGTTGCTGGAAAACACCCAGGTCGATCGCGCCGTGGCCCGTGCCGACCGCCTGTACGCGCTGCTCACCGAACCGCAGCGCATCGGCCATGATGAACTGCGCCACGAAGTGAGCATCGGCATCGCCGCTTACCCCGCCGACGGCCAGCAGGTCGAAGAATTGATCAGCCGCGCCGCCATCGCGCGGCATGACGCCGCAAGCCTGCCGGGGCATTTGCAGGTCTACCAACAGGACCGCGACCTGGCCCATCAACGCCAGATCACCCTGATCCGTGACCTGCGCCGTGCCGCCCCCGAAGGCGAATTGTTCCTGTGCTACCAGCCCAAGCTCGATCTCAAGCATGGCCATGTAGGCCAGGCCGAAGCCCTGTTGCGCTGGCAGCACCCGACCCTGGGGCAAGTGTCGCCGGCTGAATTCATCCCCCTGGCCGAACGCACCGGCAGCATGAACAGCCTGACCCTGTGGGTGATTGAAGAAGCCATCCGCCAGATCGGCGAATGGGCGCGGCGCGGCATGCTGGTCGAGCTGTCGGTGAATATCTCGGTGGACGATCTGGCCGATGATGACCTGGCGATTCGCGTCACCGCGTTGCTGATGCAGTACCGGGTCGAGGCCGCGCAATTGATTTTCGAAATCACCGAAAGCGCGATCATGCACAACCCGCAACAGGCCCTCAGCGTGCTCGAACAATTGCGCGGCTGCGGCATCAGCCTCTCGGTGGATGACTTCGGCACCGGCTACTCGTCGCTGGCGCAATTGCAGCGTCTGCCGGTGCAGGAGTTGAAGATCGACCAGTCGTTCGTGCGCAACCTCAACAGCACCAGCGGCGACGGGGTGATCGTGCGCTCCACCATCGAAATGAGCCACAACCTGGGGCTCAAGGTGGTGGCCGAAGGCGTCGAGTTTGCCCCCAGCCTCAAGTTGCTCAAACAGTGGAACTGCGATACCGCCCAGGGCTATCTGATCAGCCGGCCGTTGAATGCGATGGCCTTCGAAATGTGGATGCGCCGCGCGCGGGAGTCCCTCTAATGGACGCCGCCGATTCAAATCTGGGAGCTGGCTTGCCTGCGATAGCCAAGGTATCTACACAATTTTTAAAGGCTGAAAAATCTCCCTGTAGTGAGCGGGCTTGTCCCGCGCTGGGCTGCGAAGCAGCCCCAAACCAGGCGACCGGATTCTACCTGAAGCTCGGCGATGCCTTTATTGGGGCGGCTTCGCCACCCAGCGCGGGGCAAGCCCGCTCACTACAGGGATACTTTTCAGTCGTTGAGAGTTGTGTAGATACCTATGGCTATCGCAGGTAAGCCACACACAGGTAGATTTTTCTTGCTTATGAAAAAGGCGGCTACCTTTGCAGGGTAGCCGCCTTTGTCTTACCGCCGATGAAGTCAATCCGGTAGTTTGAACGCCATCACATAGTCACCCTGCTTGGTGCCCAGGGAACCGTGACCGCCCGCCATGACCAGCACGTATTGCTTGCCGTCCTTGCCAGTGTAGGTCATCGGTGTGGTTTGCGCGCCTGCCGGCAGGCGGCCTTCCCACAGTTGCTTGCCGTTTTTCACGTCATAGGCACGCAGGTACTGGTCGAGGGTGCCGCTGAGGAAGGACACGCCGCCGGCTGTGGTGAACGTGCCGCCCAGGCTCGGTACGCCCATGCTCAACGGGATCGGAACCGGCGAGCTGTCACGCACGGTGCCGTTCTTGTGCATCCAGATGGTCTTGTGGGTGGTCAGGTCGACCGCTGCCACGTAGCCCCAGGCCGGTGCCTGGCACGGCAGGCCCATGGGCGACAGCATGGCTTCGAGGATCACGCCATACGGCGCGCCTTTGTTTGGCTGCACGCCTTCGGTTTCGCTGACGCGCGGGCCTTGCTTGGCGATGTCGGCAGCCGGGATCAGCTTGGACTTGAACGCCATGTAGCTCGGGTTCACGAAGGCGATCTGACGCACCGGGTCGACGGAAATGCCACCCCAGTCGAACACGCCGAAGTTACCTGGGTAAACGATCGAACCCTGCAGCGATGGCGGGGTGAACGGGCCGTCGTAGCGCAGGGATTTGAAGTCGATACGGCACAGCATCTGGTCGAACGGCGTCACGCCCCACATGTCACGCTCTTTGAGCGGCGGCGGCATGAAGTTCAGCTCCGACTTGGGTTGGGTAGGGGAGGTACGGTCACCCGCCACTGCGCCCTGCGGCACCGCCACTTCGTGGATCGGCACCACCGGCTGGCCGGTTGCGCGGTCCAGCACGTAGATGCTGCCTTGCTTGGTTGACGCCATCACGGCTTGCTTCACGCCGGCTTCAGTCTTGATATCGATCAGCGACGGCTGGCCGCCCACGTCCATGTCCCACAGGTCGTGGTGGGTGAACTGGAAGGTCCACTTCACGTGGCCGCTGTTGATGTCCAGGGCGGTCAGGCCGGCGGCGTATTTTTCGGAATCGTCGGTACGGTCGCCGCCGTACTGGTCAGGCATCTGGTTGCCCATCGGCAGGTACAGCATGCCGAGTTTTTCGTCCACGGCGAACATGGACCACATGTTCGGCGAGTTACGCGTGTAGGTCTTGCCTTCGGCCAACGGCGTGGTGTCGTCCGGGTTGCCGCTGTCCCAGTTCCACACCAGTTTGCCGGTGTGCACGTCGAACGCGCGGATCACACCGCTGGGTTCGTCGACGGAGACGTTGTCGGTCACGTGGCCGCCAATCACTACCAAGTCCTTGGTCACGGCCGGTGGCGAGGTGGAGTAGTAACCGCCTGGGGCGAAGCTGCCGATATTGGCACGCAGGTCGACCTGGCCTTTGTCACCGAAGTCTTCGCACATCTTGCCGGTGTCGGCGTTGAGGGCGATCAGACGGGTGTCGGCGGTCGGTACGAAAATGCGTTTCGGGCAGGCGGTCGGCGCGGCCGCCGGGCTGGCGCTGCCGGTCGGGCTTTGTTCGGAAGCATAGACGGCGTCATCGTGATACGACACGCCACGGCAGGTCATGTGCGCCCAACCCTTGAAGTTCTCGGCGCCCTGGCTGCTGATCTTCGGGTCGAAGCGCCAGATTTCCTTGCCGGTGTCCGGGTCCAGGGCAATCACCTGACTGTGCGGCGTGCACACGTAGAGCATGCCGTTGACTTTCAACGGGGTGTTTTCCGCGGTGGTCTCGCCCGGATCGTTCGGGCCAGGGATGTCACCGGTACGGTAGGTCCACGCCGGCACCAGCTTGTGCGCGTTTTCCGGGGTGATCTGCGCCAGTGGCGAGTAGCGATCGCCGTAGGCCGAGCGACCGTAGGAGTTCCAGTCGCCATCCGCCTGGGCTGGCGCTGCATTGGCCATGCCCGGTACCGCGTCGCGGTCCAGTTGGCCTTTGATCTCGCCAGGGTTGGTGAATTGGCTGGCAATGGCAGCGGCGCCCGCCAGCACCACGGCCACGCTCAGTGCGCCAGTGCCCAGCGGGGCAGGTTGGCCGCGCAGCAACGGACGGCGAAACCACGGAAGCAGCATGACGATGCCGAGGGCAAACAGCAGTGCAAGGCGCGGCACCAACTGCCACCAGTCCAGGCCCACTTCCCACAGGGCCCACAGGGTACTGGCGAACAGCACCAATGCGTACAGGCCCAGCGCAGCGCGGCGGGTGGCCAGCAGCAGGACGCCGGTCAGGGTGATGCCGATACCGGCCAGCAGGTAGTACAGCGACCCGCCGAGCATCGTCAGCTTGATACCCCCGGCCAGCAAGGCCAGGCCCATGATCAGCAGCAAGACACCTAGCAGCCTGGGCAGCAGGCGGCTTGGGCTCGAAGCACCGTCAGCGCTCATAGTTGTATTTCTCCGTTACGTTGGAATTGTGTCCCCGTGTTTCTTCACTGTAGATGACGATTCGACAGGGGCATGGTTCAGTGCAAATTCGGGTTTTCTGAGGACTAGCAGGGTTATCCACAGGCGGGCGATTTATCCCCAGGCGCGGGTCTGTAAAAGACAGCGCTGTCTTGAGGACGGGGGAAATTCGGCAAGATGGGGTCGACCGCGGAAGTGAAACGTTTCAGTTTGTTGCGGGCAAGGATAAAGGGAGTGGGCGTCTAGAGAAAGCGCAAATCGCAAGATGCATCATTTCAGAATTGGTAACAGTGACTAAATGTCGCTGCAAAAGGCGACGGGAAATGGTATGTGTGGGAGCTGGCTTGCCTGCGATTGCATCGCCTCGGTGCAACTGGAATACCGAGGTGTCTGTATCGCGGGCAAGCCCGGCTCCCACATGGATTGGGGAGGTTTAGAAGGTTGTGCGCACGCCAAATTGCACGCTTCTGCCCGGCGCCGGCGCAATGTCCCGCAAGATCGAGCTGGCGTAGCGCACCGTCTGGTTGGTCAGGTTTTCACCATTGACGAACGCCAGCCATTGGCTACCGCCCATGTTGAAGCGATACCCCGCGCTCGCGCCCAGGGTTGTGTAGCCATCGGTGCCGCTTTCGTTATCCGGCACGCGGCCCTGGCCGGCCGCGTGTTCCACGTCGATGCGTGCCTGCCAGCGGTCCAGTTCCCACAGCAAGCCGCTGTTCAAGCGCAGCGGAGCGATACGTGGCAGGGCTTCGCCGGTGTCCAGGTTGGTGGCGCGGGTATAGTCGCCCGACAGTTCCAGTGCGAACTTGCCGTAGGCACTTTCGCCAAGCTTCCAGTGATCCTGGGCTTCAAAACCGGCGAAACGTGCACGCACGCCGGAGTATTTGTATTCAGGAATGCCGCCTGCTTCTTCCTCGCCGTCATCGTTGAGCGTACGACCGCTGCCCAACAAGCCGATGTAATTGGAGAAACGGCTGTAGAACACGCCGAAGCTGCCTTTGTGCGTGCCATTGTCAAAGCGCAGGGCCAGATCGCTGGACACGGCTTTTTCTTTCTTCAGGTTTGCGTCGCCCAGTTCATAGGTGCCGGTGGCGACGTGGGCGCCGTTGGCATACAGCTCATAAAAAGTGGGCGCGCGTTCGGTGTAGCCCAGGGTCGCGGCCAGGGACCAGACCGGTGTAAGCGTGTAGACCGCCCCCGACGACAGGCTGCCGGCGGTGAACTCATTGCTGTTGTCGGCCCCGGCAAAGCGTGCGTTGCCCTTGGCGTCCGGGTCGACGCTGGTGTGCTCCAGGCGCCCGCCGAGGCTGAGTTTCAGGCGCTCGGTGGCTTGCAGTTGTTCGAGGATAAACAGCGCGCCGGCATTAGTGTCGGTCTGCGGCACGAAGGCTTCTTCACCCAGGGCCGAGAACTCGTTGCGGGTCACTTGGGCGCCGACGACGCCGTCGAACGGGCCGATGGGCTGGTGACGCGCCTCCACACGCGCTTCATAGCCCTTGTTCTTGAACACCGTGCCGGTTTCGCCGCCTTCGATTTCGCGGTGTTCGTAGTCGGTGTAGCCGGCGTCGATTTTCACCGAGGTAAACGGGCCTTGCAGGTTGCGGATTTCCGACGCGAAGGCGTAGTGATCCTGTTTCATGCGGATGCGTACATCCTGCTCGGCCGGGGAACCATAGTTCGCGTCATAGCTGCTGTAGGACACGCCGGCGTAACCGTCATCCCAGGTGTAGGAACCGCCCAGCGCACCGCCGTCCTGACGTCCGTCGCTGTTGCCCAGGCGGCCGTTCTTGCCGGGGGCGTCGTCGGTGGCCGGGGCGTGGCGGCTGCGTGCCTGGCCGGGAATTTTCAGGTCGTTGAACTCCCGTGCATTCGCATCCAGGTGCAAGGCCAAGGTGCCGTTGCCGGCCTCCAGCCTGCCGGCGCTGCTTCGCGTGGTGTCGGCGCCGCCGTAGCGCAATTCACCGGCACCGTGGATGCCTTCGATGGCTTCGGTGGGGATGCGGTTGTCGAAGGTGTTGACCACGCCACCGATGGCGCTGCCGCCGTACAACAAGGCAGCCGGGCCCCGCACGATTTCAATGCGATCGACGTTGACCGGGTCCAGCGGCACCGCATGGTCGTAGGACAGCGACGACGCATCCAGCGCGCCCACGCCGTTGCGCAGGATGCGAATGCGGTCGCCATCCTGGCCACGAATGATCGGCCGGCTCGCGCCTGGGCCGAAGTACGAAGACGACACGCCAGGCTGCTTGTTCAGGGTCTCACCCAGGCTGCCTTTTTGCTGCAGGGTCAGGTCATCGCCTTCCAGTACGGTGGTCGGCGAGGCGAGCTGTTCGTTGCCCAGCGGGTTGCCGGTGATGACTTGGGGTTGCAGCTCAAGGGCATGGGCTTCGGAGCAGATCAGCAGCGCGGCGGCAAGCGGGGTCAAGCGCCACAGGGAGGAGAGGGACATCGGACATTCCTTGGCAAAACGACGAAAAGATTTGAGATGTATAGTTACAATATAACATCTCTTTTTCGCTGGGAACGGGAACTTTTATCGATCGTGCTAAAGTGCGCAGCTGTGTTTTCCATTTGGTAAAAGGCCCGGCATGACCGCGACAAGCAACGACCCGCTCCACGGCGTAACCCTGCAGCACGTCCTCACCACCCTGGTTGAACACTACGAATGGGCGGGCCTGGCCGAGCGCATTGATGTGCGCTGTTTCAAGAGCGACCCGAGTATCAAGTCAAGCCTGACCTTCCTGCGCAAGACCCCTTGGGCGCGGGAAAAAGTCGAGGGCTTGTACGTCAAGCTGATGCGCACCAAACGCCCGCTGGACTGATCCCATGAAGCGGTTTACAGCGGCAGCCGCCCTGGCCGGTTGGGCGGGGTTGGTGATTCAGCAGTACCTGATTTTCTATTCGCGCTGGGAGTCCGGCGCCAGCCTGCTGGGCGGGTTGATCAACTTTTTCAGTTTCTTCACCGTGCTCACCAACACCCTGGCGGTGGTGGTGTTGAGTTATGCGTGGGTGGCGCGCGACAGTGCGGCGAAACGGTTTTTCAGCGGGCCGGTCATCAGCAGTGGCATCACCGTGAGCATCCTGGTGGTCGGCCTGGCCTACAACCTGCTGCTGCGTCATTTGTGGCAACCCGAAGGCTTCCAATTCATTGCCGACGAGTTGCTGCACGACGTGATGCCTGTGCTGTTTTTTATCTATTGGTGGCGGTGCGTACCCAAGGGCCACTTGCGGCTCAAGCACATTGCCGGCTGGGTGGTTTACCCGCTGGTGTACTTCGGTTATGCGCTGTTGCGTGGGGATTTGCTCGGGCAGTATCAGTACCCGTTCATCGATGTCCTGACGCTGGGTTATCCACAAGTGTTCGTGAATGCCGGAGGGATTCTGGCGGGGTTTGTGGTGATTGCATTGACCGTTGTAGGCCTCGACACATTCCTGAAGCGAGCACGGTAAAAACTGTGGGAGCGGGCTTGCTCGCGAATGCGCAGTGTCAGTCGCCAGATGTGTTGGCTGACCCACCGCTTTCGCGAGCAAGCCCGCTCCCACAGGGTTAACCGCGTCAGGTTCTTACTCTTCTTCGCTGCCCTCGGCCCGCCAGTAACCCACCGCCTTGAGGTATTGCTCATTGACCTTATGCGTGTCCAGCAGCACGCGGCGGACCTGGCGCGACAGTTTGGTTTCGGTCGCCACGAAGCTGTACAACATGCCGCCTGGCGGCGTCAGGTTGCGCACCGTTTCGAGCAGGTCGTCCTGGCCGCGTATCACCCAGATCACTTGCACATCGGCGGCACTGTGCAGCGTTTGCTGCTCCGCCGCATTAGCGATTTCAATCACCGCCAGCACCTTGCGCCCAGCCGGCAGTTCTTCCAGGCGGCGACCGATGGCCGGCAGGGCGGTTTCATCGCCGATCAGCCAATAGCTGTCGAACATATCCGGCACGATCATCGAACCGCGTGGCCCGCCGATGTACAGGTGCTGGCCGACCTGTGCCTGCTCGGCCCAGGTGGACGCGGGGCCATCGCCGTGCAGCACGAAGTCGATGTCCAACTCGCCGCTGCTTGGGTCGTAGCGGCGTGGCGTGTAGTCACGCATGGCCGGCTGTGGGCCATCGCCTTTGATGCTGAAGGTCGGGCTTTCCAGCGCGGCCTGTTCGGCGGCGTTCTGCGGGAACAGCAGCTTGACGTGATCGTCGCTGCCCAGGCTGATAAACCCCGCCAGCTCCGGCCCGCCCAGGGTGATGCGGCGCATGCGCGGGGTGACATCCATCACCCGCAGCACTTGCAGGCGACGACGTTTGATTTCGTGGGTGACGCGGTGGATGGTTTGCGTATTCATTGGTCTCTCCCGTCGGCAATGGCTTGAGCGGTGCGATTGAGCAGCGTGGCGACACGCACGATTTCTTCCGGGCTCCAGCGCCCGTGGTGCGCGTGCAGGGCGTGACGCAGGTTGTGCACCGCCTCGTGAATTTCGGGGGGGCGGTCCTGGCCGCGCAGCGAGCGTTTGCTCACGTCGATGCGCATGCGCACGCCGTCCACGGCAACCGCCTGTTCGCTCAAGAAGAGACGACCGGCGTCGGTGATTGTGTAGCGTTTTTTTCCGCCGTCGGTGTCGCCGGTGATCAGTTCGCTCTCTTCAAGAAACGTCAGCGTCGGGTAGATCACACCGGGGCTGGGGCTGTAGGCGCCGTCGAACAGGCTTTCGATGCGGCGGATCAGGTCGTAGCCATGGCACGGCTGTTCGGCGATCAGTGCCGGCAGCAGCAATTTCAAATCGCCCGGTGCGAACACACGGGGGCCACGGCCGCCGCGTTCGCGGCCCGGGCGTTTTTCGAAGCCGTCGCGGCCGTCGTGATGGGGGTGGTGCTCTCTCATTTCTCTGCGCTCCGTCTTGGTTAGATACAACGTAAGATATATCTTATTCGGCGCGCAATTTTCCCCGACCAACGGTCGTGCGCCGTGTCAGGTTATTTAATGTCGAGGTGGAAGTTGCCGATATAGCAACTAGAGTAAATGCTCAATTTGCTCGAATGGCGTAATTGCCGGGCTATTGCTGAATATGTAATCCGCTTCGTACAGATCTTATTCATGCTAAATTATTCTTGTTTGAAGTCACGTAGTCCGATTCTTACGGATAACTTTAAAGTTTTGGCAAAAAGCCATAATTTTCTTATAAGTTGCATCGCGCTTTAACTACGCAACTAAGCGAATCGGACGGCATACGTCTTTTGGATCGGTCTTGATACTTGCCTGGCGTTGAGGGTCCTACGACTTTCAATGCAATTAGTTGGAGAAAAAACAGTTTTTTCCAGCTGTTCTAAGAACCCCCTGATTTTTAGATAACAGGTAATAACCATGTTCAAGAAGCTTGCTTTCGCCGTGCCGTTCGTTGCTGCCGCCCTGAGTTCCTCGGTAGCCTATGCCGTTGACGACGCGCGTTCAGCCATCAATATCAAGGCCGACATCCCTACCAAGCAGTTCCATGCTCAGCCACGGGATCCGAACTTCGGTAAAGATGAAACCATGAACTACAACACCGTCAGCGGTGAGTTGAGTTCCCTGCGCGCCACCTTCGATGTGAAAAACACCGACGGTTCGGTGCATGCCTACATTGAAGGTGGCCCGACCGCCGCTTCGTTGTACAACGGCTCCGACAGCATCCCGCTGACCAATACCTTCAACGGCGTCGTACTCACCGCCACCCCGCAGGAAGTGGTCGATGACCCCCAGTCCACCCCTGGTACCCAGGCTGACCTGGTGATCAGCGCCGCCAAGCCGGCCGATACCCAGAACGGCCTCTATACCGCCAGCTACACCGTGATCTTCGACGCCGTACCGCGCTGATAGAAAACCTGTGGGGATCAGGATGAGCCCCAGTGTGTGTGCAAAGGGTCGGTGGCCGTTCTGGCCGCCGACCTTCCTGACTGTCCGTACTGACGAGTATTCCGTTGATGTTTGCGAAGACGCCGATTGCGGCCGCGCTTGCGCTGTTGCTGTGGGGCAACGCTTTTGCCGCGCCGACCGCGCCTGGCACTACGCCGGGCAGCCTGCTGTCTCAATCCGAGGGCTTGCCCAAGGATTTCGAAGCGCACTTTTTTGATGTACCGCTGGCGGTACGTGTTGAACTCGACCAGCAGTTTCTCGGCGAAGCCATGATTGTGCTGGGGCGAGACGACCGCATTACCTTATTGGAATTCACCGACATCGGTGACAGCAACTTCACCGCTTCCGAACGCGACACCTGGCAGCAACTGCTGCAACAGGGCGCGCCTCTGGGCGGGTGTGAAAGCAGTTGCCCGGCGCAGCTGTTGGCCATTCATTACAGCCTGGAAAACTCATTGGTCTCGATCCTGACCGAGAACATCGAACGCAATGCCGATATAAAACGCTTCTACGACCAGCCCGAAAGCGGTAGTCACGGGTTGATCATAAATAACCAGTTGAACCTCACGGGCGGCGAGAACGAAGAAGTGGGCGGCCGTTATGGCCTGGAGGCCAGTTCCAGCATCGGTAACTGGACCCAGGCGTTCAACTTGCAAGTGTCACGCTTCGGCGGCACGGACACCACGCTTTACCACGCAGTGCACGAGCTTTACACCCAGCGCGAACTGGAAGGCAACTTCGTGCGCCTGGGCTATTTCACCCCTGGTTCCGATGGCCTCACTCGGCAGATCCGTTCTTTCGGCGCCAGCCCCGACACGGCGGTGGGCGTGATGTACGGCAGCTCCGACAGCCTGCTGATCAACAATCCCAAGCCGAGCGTCTACCCGATTTATGTCACCGCCAGCCGCCAAGCCGCCGTGGAAATCTACCGCAATGGCCTGTTGATCAACACCCAACCGGTGGCCGCCGGGTTGCAGACCCTCGACACACGCGCCTTGCCCGGTGGTATTTACGAAGTCGAAGTGCGCCTGATCGAAGATGGCATCACCACCGCTACCACCCAAGAGCTGGTGTACAAGCCCAACAACTGGCGCAACCCCGACGAACGCTGGCGCTACAACACCTTTGTCGGGCGCGAAACCAAGCTGTTAAGCAACTGGGAAGAACAATCCAGCGGCTTCATGACCTACGGCGCGGGGATCAACTACTTGGCACACCCTCGGGTGATCCTCGGTCTGTCGACCCGCAAGGTCCGCGAAACCATGCAGTTCGGCAGTTCCATCGACTGGACACTGGCCAGCAGCACGAGCCTTTACGCCAACGTCTACCAGACCCAGGACCACGGCACCGGCATGGACCTGCAAGGCATGTACAGTTACGGCCACGGTAGCATCGTGCTCAGCCACAACCGCAGTTGGCTCGACACCACGCGCACCTATCAGCTGTTGCCCGACGGCACCCGTCTGCAAAATCGCAACACCTTTATCGGACGCACCAGCAACTCTTCGTTGTCGATCAACCATCGCCTGAGCAACAAAAGTTCGATCAGCTCGCGGCTGTCCCACAGCCAGGGCAATATCGAAGGCGTTGGCCTGGACCTGGGCTGGAACCAGCGCAGCACCTTATTCGGCAGTGACGCCAACTGGCGCCTGTCGGTGTTCGATCGCCCGGCCACTTCCAGCACCGGCGACAGGCGCAACCGTGGCGTCGACCTCAGCGTCAGCCTCGCCCTCGGCTCGCCCGGCGAGCAATGGTCGGCGAGCATCGGCACGCGTACCGCGCGCGACGGCACCCGCGACAACAATGGCTCGCTGACCTACCAGAAGACCCTCGACGACCACCTGCTGCAGAGCGTCTCGGCCACCGCCATCGCCGATACCTACGGCGTCGGCCTGTCCGGGCGCGCCAGCTTCCAGAACGACGCAGTCTACGGTGACACCTTCGTGCAGCGTTCCTCCTACAACGAACGCCTCACCGGTGGCCTCAACCTCAGCAGCACCGTGGCCGTGGGCGCACAGAAAGCCGTGCTCAGCAGCCAGCACCAGGGCAGCGGCGCGGGCATGATCGTCGATATAGAAACCGACCTCGACGACATCACCCTGCGCGCCGACGACCTGACCGGCGGCAGCGTCGCCCTGCGTCCCGGGCGCAATTTCGTGCCGATCACCGCCTACAAGAACAGCGCCTTGAGCTTCGACTTCGAAGGCAACCATCCGCCGGCCGCGAGCATCGTCCCGAACCGCACCCGCTACCACCTGAACAAGGGCGGGGTGGACTACCGCAAGATCAGCGTGATGAAAACCGTCACCGTGCTCGGGCGCCTGGTGGACGAACGCGGCAAGCCGCTCAAGGGCCATCACGTAATCAACCACGCCAGCCGCGCGGTCAGCGAAGTCGATGGGTTCTTCTCGATGGAGATGAATGCCGGCTCGCCGACGCTTGAAGTGCGCTACGCCAACAACCTGCTGTGCCAGTTCCGCCTCGACCCGAGCAAGGCGCGCCAGGAAAGCGATGTGCTGTTGATCGGCGATCTGCGCTGCACGCCGGACACCCTGGCGGACGTGGCGATCAATGATCGGGCGGCGGGCTAACCCATGAGAACTCTACCTATGAAATACATTGCCAGCGCTTTGCTGGGTCTGCTCGGTGCCGTCGGGACACTGCCTGCTGGCGCCGAATCGGTGGACATCACGGCCGTATTCAGACCGGACGGGTCTGCGCCGCAGAAAAACCAGTTCGTCAACATCACGCCGGAAAGTGGTTTTTGCGCAACCTATAAACCGTATTGCTCGCCCTTGAATATATTCAGTATTCGCCTGCCGTTGCGGGTCAATTCGAACAAGCCGCTGCAGCCAGGCATGGGGCCCCGCGACAACGCGATGTTCCAGGCACCCGCCAACTGGCGCTCCCTGAATGTAACCCATACAGAAACGGGAGAAACAGCGCGGGTCGAGGTGCGTATTGCAGGTATCGGTACCGTTTATCGGTTGAGCGATACGGCACAGAACCTGACGGGAGCATCCAACGCTCTTAACGGACACTCGGCGCTATGGGGTTCTACCTGGGTTAATGCTCCAGCCCCGTGCCTGAACTCTCCGCTTGGGTACTATGGCGCCGCGTATTTCGGCTTTTTCTGGCGCACTCCGGCTGAATCGGCGTGTGTCAAAACCGCTCGCTTCACTATTCCGAGCATGTATTACCAATACCTGGACTTCGCTTACGAACTTCGCACCCCCAACCCGCTGGCCATGAGCGCCGGTATTTACACCGGCTCGTTTACCTACCTGCTGGGGCCAGGGGCAGACTTCGACTTCGGTGACGTAATGATCCCCGAAGACAGCCAACTGACCTTCAACTTCAACCTGGACGTAGACCATAACCTGAAGGTCCAGGTGCCCCCAGGCGGCCACCGCATCCAGCTCGAACCCCAGGGCGGCTGGCAAGCCTGGCTGAACGACGGGCGCAAACCGCGTCGGCTGTTCCGCGACCAGACCGTCAACCTGTGGACCAGCTCGCCCTTCAAGATGACCCTCGAATGCGGCGAGCCATTGGGCAACACCTGCAGCGTGCGCAACGGCGCCGGTCATCAGGTGCCGCTCGATGTGGCCGTGAGTCTGCCGTTTGGCCTGACCGATGGTAGCGGCAACGCGGTCAACCGCCGACCGTTGCGCCTGGACGGCAGCGGCACCGAGCTGTTCAAACCGTCGCTCTACATCGACCGCAAGCCCAGCACCCTGCATTTCGAGATCAAGTCCGATGCCGTCGAACAGATGCTGGAGCAGGCTGGTAGCACGTACTCGGGCACCGTCACGGTGGTGTGGGATTCGCAGGTTTGAAACGCGGTTGGCCGTATTTTTCCGATGAGGTTATGTGATGAAACGTTTGTTAATGGCGTGCAGCGTCTGTCTGTTTTCCCTGGTGGCCACTGCTGGGCCTCAGATCAACGTGGGGGTGGTCTACGACTACCTCAACGGCGATAAAAGCACTTACATGAAACGGGTGTTCAACGGCGGCACTTCCACCGCGTTCGTCAAGGTCAACATCCTTGAAATGATCTACGACGACGAGGGTAATTATCGCGAAGTGCCGCTCAAGGATCAGCACGACAGCACCGCCCGCGACGGCCTGATGGCCAGCCCCGCGCGGCTGATCGTGCCGGCCAACGGCACCCAGGGCACCCGCCTGTTGTTCATGGGCAACCGCGACAAGGAACGTTATTTCCGCGTGCGCTTCGTGCCGGTGGTGCCGCAGAGCGACGATGAATTCGCCGTCACCGACGAAGAGCGCGCCGAATACAAGGACAGCCTCGCCGCCGGGGTCAAGGTGCTGGCCGGCTACGGCACGGTGTTTTTCGTGCGGCCCAAAGCCACCCGTTTCGATACGGCAATTCAGGACGACGGCAAGCGCTATACCTTGCGCAACAACGGCAACAGCGTGGTGGTGATCGATGAGTTCAAGGACTGCGTCGCCGGCTCGCCGCGTGATTGCCGGCCGACCCTGCGCCACCACATCCGCGCCGGGCGTGCCTACGGGTTCGACAAGGAGCCGGGGCGCGAGTACCGCTTCAGCCTGATCGAAGGCGACGACAGCAAACCCATTGAGGTCAAGGGCTGAGCCCTGGCCTTTCGCAACTGGTGAAAAACATGTTCAAGAAAGCAGGGTGCATGGTGCTTGGCCTTGGTCTGGTCTGGCCTGCGGCCCAGGCCGCCGTCGAGCGCGAAACCTTTGAAGTCTCGGTGACCATTCCCACCGCCGATTTCTATGTGTTGCCGGTCGACCCGCAACTGGTCCAGACCGAGCAAGTACTGGCCTACAACCCGGTGTCGTCGCAACTTGCAACGTTGCGCGCACCGTTCGAGGTGAAAAACGTCGGCGGCGCGATTGGTGCACGGCTGGATCAGCAGCCCTATATCTACAACGGCACCGACCGCGTAGACCTGCGCGTGACCTTCAACCAGGTGGAACTGGGCCTGGCGCAGAGCCAAGTGGTGTCCAGTACCGACGCCCGCCCCGGCAAGCGCGTGATGCTGGAAATCGCCGCGATCAAGCCCGATGACGATTACAAGCCGGGGCGTTACTACGGCACCGTGCACATGGTGTTCGACGCCATCGCGCCGTGATCGATCCCCACAGGGATTGCGGGTGCTCACCCTTATTAGCATCCGACACAAGCCCCCTGTGTGGGCTTGCCCGCGAAAGCGGTGGGCCAGTCACAGATGCGGTGGCAGATACACCGCCTTCGCGAGCAAGCCAGCTCCCACAGGAGATTGCGGGTGTTCACCATTGTTGTGCCTGACACCGAAACCTGTGGGAGCGGGCTTGCTCGCGAAGGCGGAGTATCAGCCACCGAATAGGTTGGCTGGATCACTGCCACAGCTTCAAACCGCGTGCGCCGTGTCTTGTTCCTCCAGCCGATCTAAAGCCTCACGCGTCAGGCGTCGGGCCAGGTCCTGATCGCTGGCGTATGAACCGGTCAGGATCCGTTCGTAGGTTTGCGGTGTCATCGGCGCGCCGGTCAGCACGTCTTCGTGGGGGACATTCAGCGTGTCGGCTAGTTGCAGCAGCGCCTGTTTGGCTTCCTCGCTGCGTTCGGTGGCGGCCGCCCAGGCTTTTTGCGCAAACATCAGGTCGTCCAACGGGTCAAGTATCTGGTTGGCCCGCTCGGTACTGGCCTGGAATACCTCGGCATGGGCAGTGCGCAAATAACTGTCCCAGAACCCCTGGGCGAGCATGCCGTCCGCCAGGCCATCACCGGCTTCCAGGGCCAGGACGCTTTCGTGGGCTGCGTCGATCATGGCCGGGCTCACTTGGGCCGTGGCGCGGTAAGCCATATGCTCCGAAATCCAGGGCAACGACAACCGCTGCTTGAGCGCGCTTTGATACGCCAGGTACACCTCGACTTCATCCACCGTGCCAGGCTCGCCATCGACCACTTGCGTGCTGAAGCGCAAACCTTGTCCGCCTTCGTCCACGGGGGCGATGCGCTGGCGGATGTCGGCCTGCGCCACCTGGTTGAGCCGTTCCAGCCGCGCCTTGCCCTTGGCCAACCACGCCAGCTGGCGTTCCTGCTCGGCGCCGCTGAGGTGAAGGGCTATTTCATTGAGCTGCAATTCCACGCCCAGCGCATTGAACACATGCAGGCCGGCATCGGCGCAGGTCACCGGATTGCTGGCCATCAGAAACAACCGGGTGCGCAGCGCTTCGTCGCCCTGCATCGCAATCAGCATTTGCCATACCTTGCCTGCCAGGTCGCGATAGCCGATTTCGTAGCGCAGTCGGTCGCGCGGGTCTTCGAACACTTGCGGCTCGAGGCTTTTGAGCACTTCAAAAAAACCCTGTGAGCCGTGCTCCGCTTCAACCTCGTCCCACAGCTGCTGGAGCCAGGGGCTATGCTCGGCCCGTCCCGGCGCCAGCCAGAAACCCGCGTCACCGCGGGGTGGGTACGTGCGGTACGGGTCAAGGCCGGCGGCCATGCGATAGCTGACCAGTGTGCGCTGCGCCTGCGCGCTCAAGCGGTTGCGGTCGAGGCGGGTACGCGCCACCAGCTCGGCTTGCGGTTGCCAGGGCAAAAACTGCGGCACGTGATCGATCAGCGTGTTTTGCAGATCGAGTTCGAAGTGCGCCGGCCGTTGCCGCGCAAAGAGGCCTTCGGGCCAGTCGCTTATGCCGGAGCCGCGCAGCGACAGGGCACCCAGCGACGGCATGCCGCTGATGTCCGGCGCGACCGTCAGCAGGCGGTTACCGCCCAGCGACAAACGCCACAGCCAGGGCAGGTGCCTGAACTGCGCCAGACTCGCCGCGTCCCATTGCACCGGGTTGTTATCCAGCGCCAGCTCGCGCAGGCCGATCATTCGGGTGACCGGTTGCGGCAGGCGCGTCAACCCATTGCCTTGCAAGTTGAGGCTGACCAGTCGCGGGAAATTTTCCAGGAACGGCATATCGCTATCCAGCAAGTCGGCTTCGATGAGTTCAAGGTGCTGCACATGCTTGAAGCTGGCCTTGAGCCGAAGGTTACCCAGCAAGCCCCCCAGGGGCGGGCCGTTATGGGTCAAGGAAATGCCATGCGGGTCGGGTTTGAAGTTGAGCTCCCACGCGTGGATCAGTGACCGCGATAGATTCCGGCGCACCTGGCGCCGGCTCGGTTCCTCACCGGCGGGGGCGAGGTTGATCCAATCGTTCAGCTCGGTGTGCAACTCAAGTTTTTCCGCTTCGCGGGCTTCAAAATCGAGCAGGTTTGCAGGGGCGTCGAGGCGGGCTAAAAACGCATCGATGTCGGCTTGCTCGGCATAGGGGTAGACCGCCTTGACCCGCTCTTCGAGGGTCGGCGCAAACAGCGCCGAACACCATTGTTGTACGCGATGCATGGGCTTTTGCGTGAGGACCTGCGCGTCCCGTGTCGGCTCGGGGCCGATGCCGGGGTTGTCGAGCAGCACGCGACGTTGCTCGGGGGCTGTGACTGTGTTGATCATCCAGGCCCTGAAACCCTCGCTGTCTGCAGGGGTAAAGCCCAGCGCGGCCTGGCGGTCGAGGGGCAGGGCGTGCAGGATGGCTTCGAAGAATGCGCCGTCGCGCAGCAATAAGCGATGTTGACCATCGTGAATCACGTGCTCGGCGTCATTGTGCCTGACCAGCACGCGCACCCTGCGCGCGTCTGCCGCACCTGCCGAGGCGCGTAATGGGCCGGTGGGGCTTTGCAGGCGAACTTCCAGGCGCGTGTCGAGCAAGGCATCACTGTACCGGCGCAGGGTATTGAGGGCGATCTGTTCGCTGTCGGCGTTCAGCAACCGGGGTTCGAAAAAACCCTCGACGCCATGGGCGACACGGGCCTGCGCTTGCAGCTCGCGGGCCAGGTTGCGCAGACGCAGGGGGACATGTTGCGCGATGTTCGCAAGCTCAGCGGGGCGGGCCTGTGCGATCACTTGCCGTGCCAGGGTTTTGGGCAGCTCACCCACGGCCTGGCGCACGCGCAAGGCGGCCGCGTCCAGGCCTTCTTCGCTATGCCGGTAAAGGTAGTCGAATACGGCCGGATGGTGTCCGGCGAGGTTGTCGGCCAGGCGATTGCGCAGGGCGTCGACCGGGTCGTCTTCGCCGATTTCACCCAGCACTTCCTGCAACTGCGTGTCATCGAGAAAGCCCGCCAGGCGTTCCGGCAGTTGGCCCAGGGTCAAGTCCTGGCGACTGATCTTCAACACATGCTCGGCGTCGACTTCGCCATAACGTAGACAGTCACCGCTCAATTCAGGTGTTTCATACACATCAATCGCGCGGTCGGCCGGCCAACCCGGCAGCTCGCGGGCCATGTGCGGGCTCCAATAGGTGTCCTCGTCGACTGCCTGACCGCCGCGCAGGCGCTCGGGCAACTGACGCGCCTGTTGGTTGAGATTAAAGCGCTTGACGCTGTGCGCCAGCAGCGCCGGTATGGTGTCGTCGGCGCGGGCGGCGCGCAGCACGCCGTAGTCGGTGCCGCTGGTGGCGAGGATTTGCTCGGACTGAGCTTGGCTGAAGTCCCCCAGGCTGCGCGACAGCTGGCGGTCGCTCCAGGCGCGCGGACTGTCGTTGTAGACCAGCGGCGGTGCGTACGCGTCGGCGCGCAGCGGGTGGCGGACGCGGTAGCTGTCGGCTGCCGGGTCGTGCTCCACGGCATAGTAATGTTCGTCGACAGGCAGCAGGGTTTGCCCTTGGTGGGTGTGCAGGCCGCGCTCGTTCGGGGTCGATCCGGGCGCCAGGTTTACCTCCGGCTGGCGGTAGGGCCGAGGGTCCGGGTTCCACAGGCGCGTGCGATCTTGCATGTCGACCGCCTTGAGTTGATCTACAAATGCAGAGCGAGCCAGCTGCCCGCCCAAACCGAACGCGCCCAACTGCACCACGTCTTCGACCACCTCCACCAAGTGCCGCGCCGCCTCCAGCGCGTGGCCCTGCGCCAGGTCCACCACACCCTCGACCACCTCATCGAGCAATTGGTAAGCGGTGTAGGCCAGGGTCAGTTCACCCAGAAACGGCACGAACGGCGTGGCCACGAACAGCGCGGCCTCGAATATGTCGGTCACTATGCGGCTGAAGTTGTCCCACCAGGCCCAGAATTCGCGCTTGTCGGCCAACTGCGTGGGTACCGCCAGTTCCTGGGCGTCGTTGAGGATTTTATCCAGGCTGCGTTGGTACAGGTACGGCCAGAGGTCGGCATCGATACGTTCCGCCGCAAAGGATGTGGGCACCGACCGGGCGCTGAAGAAATGCCCGCGCTGGGATTGATCGACAAATTGGCTGAAAAACCTTTGGTAGTCGGCATCGCGCAGTTTCTCATTCAGCGCGTTCATGAAGGCGTGACTGTCGGCATAGTGCTTGAGCGCACGCTGCGGGTCGTTGGGGATATACGCCAGGATCGGCACCGGCGTGCTGGCGGTTTCCAGGTTCGCCGCGATCAGCAGGATCCCGGTCAGCATGGCGCCGCGCAGACTGAGTCGATAACAGTGCATGACCACGGGTTTGCCCTGCAGGATCAGTTGCACCAGGGCGAAGGTCGACGCGTCAATGTCGCGCTTGAGCAGCGCCAGGTGTGCGGCGCGGTCCAGGGCGGCTTGCTGGCTGGCGATCACCTCGGCCTGCAGCGCTTGCCGGGCGAGTGCGTCAGTGGGCAGCAGGTGTTGTTTGAGCAGTGTCTGGTAACGGCCGCCCAGGTCCAGTTCGCGACACAACTGCGCGAATTGCTCGATGCTCATGCGGCCCTTGAGCGGCTCGATCATGAAATGCCCGCGTGCATCGGGTGTGCTGATGTAGCTGGAGCTGTCGGTGTGCTTCTGATGGCGGCCAAAGTTGTGCAGCGCGGCACCCAGCAGTGACACCGTGTGGCTGCTGGTGCCTTTGAGGATCAGGCCCCGCTCGGTGTGCAGGAACAGGTGCACGGCATCGACGTCGAGGTCCAGACCATGGCGCTCTTTGATGGCCTGGGTGAGCAGAGGCCGGGCAAAGGCGCGCAGGTCTTGCAGGTCCTTGAGGCGCAGGTCGACGCTGTTTTGCGTGGCCCAGGCCCGCGCATTGGCAAGTTTGAGCGGGGCCTGGGGACCCGCGCCGATGAACTCGGGCAGCCGGTTCAGCGGCGTGCGGCTCAGCGCCCGCGCCCTGGGGCAGTGTGCGGCACGCAGCCAGTCGGGCAGGCTGCGTTGGATCAAGGGGTAATGAGGGCCTTTGGACATGGTAATGACCTTGCGAGGTAGACAAGGGCACCAGCCTAGGCAGCGTCGCAGATGAACGAGAGGTAACTGTCTAGTGCAGGTGACCGGAGCGTGGGGCGTAGCGTTTTCGGTTTAATGAGCGAGAGCCTGTCTATGCCTGCTTCACCGCGCCAGACCCCTATCCGACAGATTCATACCGTGTTCCGCGAGCCGCCGACCTTGGAGACGGTGGCGCAGGACAGCGCCCAGGCCTGGCTGGATCAGTACCTGCCGGCCTATCGCTTCAACGCCGCGCTTACGCTGTTGGTCGCCAACGAACGCTATCAGTCGCTGGCCGAACGGGTAGTACAGCGCATGGCAGCGGCCAAGCCGACTTTGCTGGTCGTGGGCTATCACGTGGTCGTGCAGCGCAGCCGCGAGACTTATACACAAGGTGGCCCGAGCCTCGAGGACGCCGAACGCTTGATCAACAGCTGTGGTACACGCTTGCTCCAGCTGTTCAGCCAACGCCTGCAGGCCTGGTGGCGCGAGGCGTTGCCGGTGAACATGACGCGCTGGGGCTACCTGGCCGACCAATTGCTGGCGCTGCTCTACGATGCGCCCGCGCCGCCGGGCATGACCGCACAGCGCTTTGGCGAGGTATTTCCCCGGTCGAGCCTGCACGCGACACGGCCGGACCGGCTGTGGCGCCTCGGGTTGCCGGTGTACAGCGTGCATCTGCGCAACGCGGCCGATACGCAGACACTGCCGCTGCTGCTGATCAGCCATGCGCCGTACACCCTGCTGTTTAGCCCCGCCAGCGGCGTGCACCTGTTGGACAATCTCGATGCCGTGCAGCCACTGCTGTCGGACTATGCCAGCCCTCTGCTGGCGAGCCCGGTCGGCCAGTGGTTTACCCAGCGGGTCCAAGGCGACCCGTTCGATGCCCTGGCGGCGGCGTACCTGGCGCGCCAGTTGCAGGAACTCGCCAGCCTCGATACCCGTGTGCCGCGCCCGGTGCAGGAATACCAGCAGTTGCTCGGTTACATTCTCGACACCAGGCGCTGGTTCGTGCCGGCCTTGAGTGCCGCACAAAAAGCCCTGCGCCCCGCGCTGCCGTTGTGGCTGGCCGCCGCCGACAGCGATGACAGTTTCGCCGGCGCGACGTTACTCCACGGGCTGGTGCTGGCCGCGCAACAAGACGGCAGCCAGGACTTTCTTGAGGGTATCGAGCCCCTGCAAGTCTACGCCGCGAGCCGTTTGCGCGAATGTTTGAAACAAGAGGAACCGCGTGCGGAAAACCTTGAGCCCGACGAGATCAGCCTGAGCTTTACGCGGGTGATCGCCGCGCCCCTGCCGGTGCCCGGTGGTTTTATCGCCGGTGAAGTGCAAACAATTACCCTCGCCCTGACGGAACTGGCGCTGGAAAACCTCGGTGGTTTGCCCCATGCGCCCAAGTCGATTCACCTCAAAGGCGCCGCCGCGCCCGACTGGCTGACCTACGACCTACTCAAAACCTGCGTAACCCGCGTGGATATCGGCCAGGCTTACCCGGCGCTGTTAAAGAAACACCTGATCGACGACGCCGTCGATGCCGCCCGCCGCCAGGGCCTGTTCAGCCGCCAATGGCGCGCGCAGCTGCCGTTGCAGGCATTGCAATGGAAAATCCAGGGCCTGCATGGGCTGACGCGCATGGGCTTTCGTCGGCTCAATGCCGCCGTGCAGGCGGACAAAACGCGGCGTGTGGTGCAGGGGCAGGCCGTGGCGCTGTGGCCACTGGCATTCAAGGCTCGCCCCAGCGATTCGGCGGACGTTGTCGAAGGGCACTTCGTGATTGGCCCGCGCCAGGGCGAAGAAGGGCCGCACTTGCTGTATCGACCTTTGTTCACCCCGGCCTTGCTCGAGTACCCGTCGCAGCCGGCCTTGTTCGCCGCGATCCAGGCCAAGGGCGACTTGCAGGACAGGGTATTGGCCTGGCTCCCCTCACGGCGCCAGTCGGTGTATGCCAACGATGGTTTGCGTCAGCCACATGTTCGCTACTTCTTGCAGGGCGACGAATTCACCACCTACGCCACGCCGCAGCCGGTGCAACTGAGCCAAGAGATCAGCGACGTCGACCCGGCGCAGCAAGTGTTTGCCGCCACGGCCAGGGCGCTGGTGACCCTGGCCGACCGGCAAACCGTTTCCAATGCCGAGCAGCGCTGGGCCAGCCTCAAGCAGGCCGGGTGGCTGCTGTTCAACAGCCTGATGCCGTTGATCAGTGGCCCGTTGATGCTGGGCGGTTGGCTGCTGCAAGTGATGGACAGCGCACGCAACGACCTGCCCGCGCTGGTCAGTACCGATGAGCAGGCTCGCAGTGCCGCCGTGCTCGATCTGCTGGTGAACCTGATGGCGATCCTGGCGCACCAGGCCGCGCCCCATGATGCCCATGCGTCGCTGGAGCTGGAGCACCCGGTATTCGCGCCCCTGGCGCTGCCCGAACCTGTGCCTGCTGAATCGACGCGCATCACCGCGCCGGTATACTTCGAGGCTCCGGCCAGTTGGGCTAACGCCCGCGATACCCTGACCGCATCCATGCAAACGCGGCTGGATGCCCTGAGCCTCAAAACCCTGGCCAAACCCTGGCCCAAGGCACTGCCCGATGCCGAGCGCAGCGGCCCTTGGCACGGGCTGCGCCGCGACACTGTACACACGCCGCCGCAGTGGCAGGCACTGGTGCGCGGCCAGCTATTTCGCGTGCGTATCGAGCAAGGCCGAGTACGCGTGATCAGCGCCGACGGCAGCCGCGCAGGGCCGTGGCTCAAGTCGTTGGGGCAGGGCGCGTGGGACTTCGATTTGCAACTGCGCCTGCGCGGTGGCGCCGACGGCAATGAGCCACCGCCGTCGTATCGCCAGACGCTGGAGCTTGACTATAAAAAAGCCGGTCAGGATCGCACCAAGGCCCAGCTCGCCATGGAAATAGCGCGCAAATTGGTGGACAAGCCCGAGGGTGCGCTTGACGCGCAACAACGCAGCCGCGCCTGGTTCAGCTACCTCAACGCGATCAAGGACAAAGTGCGCGCGGCCCAGGAAGAGGTTCGCTTGCTCAAGCGCCTGCGCGAGCTGGCGCCGCGCCCGCGCTATGAAGAAGAGCTGTGCCAGGGGCTGGAGACCATCATCCTCTCGGCACAGTTGATGGATGCCCATAACCGCACGCAACTGCGCGAACTCAATGAGCGTTTGCGGCCACTGCTACAAGCCGATAGCGATGACATCGACGCGCAGGCGCACGCCGAGTTGGGCAAGGGCATGCGCGAGGTGGCGGATAACCACGACAGCAGCATTTACTGGCGCTCGCTGGAGCAACGCTATGTGGAAGAACTCCAGGCCGTGCCCCGGCTCGGCCGTGACAAAGCCCGTGCATTGACCGAAGGCATCCCGGCGCGCCCTTCGATTCTCGATCTGCAGGCGTTGCAGGTCACCACGTTGTGGAGCATTGCCATCGACGTACCGGGGGAGGTGCTGGACGATGACTTTTTTGCGGGTATGAGCGCCACCGTTAACCGGGCGCGCTGGGCCAGTTGCTCCCTGGCCGACATGCAGCAGTTGCAGAGCAGCGACGCCGAACGCATTGAATTGCTCGACAGCATTGACCATGTGTACGCGCAAACCGATGACCGCATCGAGTATTGGCGCGCCATGGCACCGGATCAGTTCAACCTGCCTTACTTGCAACGGTTACAGGAATTGCTGGCGACCTTGCATCGCCGGGTCGAGCAGGACTTGAGCGCGTTATTGCAACCGGCGCCCGAAACCGCACCCAAGCCAGCGTCGACGGGACGCCGCAAAAAAATCATTCGTACCCGCAATCGCGACATTTATGTGGCGCAAATGGGCGACACCGACGCCGAATTGCGTGATTCAGGCGGCCAAGTGATTGGCGCGTTCACCGAGGCCGACGATGGCGTGTGGGACCTCAAGACCGCGCCTGAGCCGGTACGGCCCGACCCTGAGCTGGGCGCCCTGTTGAAAAAGGCCGATGGCTTGCTGCGCGATGTCGACAAGGCCATCGCCAGTGTCGAGGCGATGGTTGCGCGCGCGAATGATCCGGCGTCGCTTCAAGGGTCGCTGCAATATGAGGCCCGTCGCCGAACAATGGCTGCCGACGCTATCGCGGGGAAATTGCGCGGCCTGGACAACGCGCGATTGGCGGCGGCGCAAATGGTCAAGGCACGGCTCAAGGAAAGCGAGTTGCGCACAGCGGCGCTGCGTCTGGACGCGGCGGGCTTGAATGCGCGTATACGCGCCTCGCGCGGCAAGGTGCTGACCCAGGACGACGTCGAGTTTCTGTTTGCCAACCACGCAGTGAGCATCCATCGCCAAGGCGAGCGAGTGGCGCTCAGGGGGCGCCGCGATGACTATCTGCAAGTGTATGCAGTGACGCAAGTAAGCACGGGCCAGCCACTGTGTTTTGCACACTTTCACTATGCACGCCGTAACGGCCCGGACGACCACTTCAGCGCCGCGCACCTGAAAACGCCCGAGCAGGAACGCCTGGGACGCCAGGCCCAGGCCGAAGTCGAGGCCCAGGCCTTTGCGCGCATACGCCAGGGCCAGACCGGGCGGGTGCCGTCCCTCGAGATTCACCGCTCGCAAATCCAGCTACCCCTGGCCCGGCGGTTGTTTTTCAGTGCCGACTGAACCATCAGAAACCTGAAAATCCCCGTAGTGAGCGGGCTCGTCGAATCGTCGCACCGCCCGCGCTGGGGGGCGAAGCCGCCCCAAAACCAGGCGCCTGGGTTCTGTCTGGCAGAATGAGTTGGCCGGATTTGGGCGGCTTCGCAGCCCAGCGCGGGGCGAGCCCGCTCACTACAGGGCTTGTGTCATTGGTTAAAAGCACAACGTGTGGCTACCCGGTTGGAGGTAGGGCATCAGGATCGGCGCCATGCCCTTGAGCACTTGCACCGGCAGGGCCGAGGTGAAGGTGAAGTGCTCCGCCGAGCGGCCCGGCACGTAGGCCGTGAGCGTGCCGAAATGATGTTCGCCCAGGTAAAACACAAAGGTCGCCGTGCGGTTCAGCGATTTGGAACTCAGCACGCGTCCGCCCGCGCCGATGGCCTCGATGCGGTTGTCGCCGGTACCGGTCTTGCCGCCCATGGCCAGCGGCGTGCCGTCGGCCAGCTTGAAACTGCCGGCCACGCGTTTCGCCGTGCCGGCGTCCACCACTTGCGACAGGGCACCGCGCAAGGCCCGGGCAACTTCGGCCGGCATTACCCGTTTGCCGGCGGCGGGGTCGCTGACCAGGTGGGTTTCATAAGGGGTATCGGCGGCAAAGCGCAGGCTGTCGATGCGCAGCACTTTGCCGCGCACGCCGTCGTTGAGGAGGATGCCCATCAGTTCCGCCAGTGCCGCCGGGCGATCACCGGAGCTGCCGATCGCGGTGGCCAGGGACGGCACGAGGTGATCGAAGGGGTAGCCCACCGCCTGCCAGCGCTGGTGAATATCCAGGAACGCTTCGACCTCCAGCATGGTGCGGATGCGACTGTCGCGGGCGCTCTGGTGGCGGCTCTTGAATAGCCAGCTGTACACCTCCTGACGCTCGAATTCGCTGGCCTTGACGATCTCGCTCCAGGTCGCTTCGGGGTGGTTGAGCAGGTAGCCCAGCAGCCACAGGTCCAGCGGGTGCACCTTGGCGATGTAGCCTTGATCGGGCAGGTCATACGCGCCTGGCCCGTAAGCGGCATAGAGTTTCTGCAGGCGCGCGTCGCTGAGTTTTTCCGTGGCCAGGTGCGAGCGCACAAAACGGTTGAAGCTGTCCTGGCTGGCGTCAGGCAACAAGTAACGGTGCACCGCCGCCAGGCGAATCGGCGTCGGGCGCAGGCTGTCGAGAAAAGTGTCGAGGCGCGCCTGGGTGTCTTTTTTGCGGTACTTTTTCCAGAACTTCTGCAGGAACGCCGTGCCTTCACGGTCGGCGAACCTGGCCAGGTATTCCTGGCGCCGTGGGTCATTGTCGTCCTTGAGCAGCTGCGCGCTGTTGCTGGCGCCGCCGTAGGTGCTGTAGCGCACCAGATCGCGCATCAGGCGAATGAACGGCAGGTTGATCGACTCGCGCAAGGCATCGCGCAGGGTCGGGTTGCGCCCGTCGTCCTGGCGGCGAAAGTTATGGAAGCGATGCACGCCACCGCCGGTGAAAAAGGCCTCGCCGGGGCTGGCCGAATACGTGCGGTCGAGGGCGGCGTCGAGCATTTTTTCCAGGGACCGGTCGGTGTTCTGCCGCAGGTAATCAACGGCCCAGCGGCTGAGCCGGTCCTGATCGTCGACCGCGACTTTGGTCAAGGCGCTGGCGCTGAGACTGCCGAGGCGCTCATGCAACTCGGCGATGATTTGCAGGTAAGTCGTGAGCACGCGCAATTTGGCGGTGGAGCCCAGTTCCAGCTTGCTGCCCTCGTTGATGTCGAAGGGTTGGTCGGTGTTGTCGGTTTGCACGCGTACCCGCGCGCCATCCGCGGTCAGCTCGAACAGGGTGAAGCTGTAACGCACTTGCGGTGTGGTGGCCGGGGTGAGCAGGCGTTCGCCGAGCAGGCCGGTCTGGCGGGCAAAGTCGGGGTCGGCCAATTGCCTGAGGTACGCGCTGGCCTGGCCTTGCAACTGCGCTTGCAGGGTGGACGTGGCCGACAGATCAAGACGGTCCAGGTCGTACAACGGACGGTTGAGCAGGCTGGCCAAGCGGCTGCGGGCGACACTGATGCCCTTGTTGGTTTCAATCGGTTGCACGGTGGGTTGTTGCAACCAGTCGCGATAGATCAGGGGCGCCTTGAACGCGGCTTGCAGCAGTGCGGCGTCGATCACGCCATTGCCTGCCAGCAAGCGTAGATGGCTGTCGGTCAGTTGCCCAAGTTCCGCGCGTCCCTTGAGCAGGTAATAGGAGGGGCGGCGCTGGGCGATGATCAGCGCCAGCACCTGGCGCAGGGCCAGGCCGCGTTCTGCGACGTCGCTCTGCGTGGCTGCGAGGGCGCCGTTGACCTGGTTGAAGTCCGCGCCGAACCACACGCGCAGGCCTTCGGCCAGCCCATGCACTTCACCGTGGCCGGGCACGGCGGACAGCGGCACGCTATTGAGGTAATCACGCACGATGGCCTGGCGCGCCGCCAGGGTCTGGGGGCCGTCGCGGTAGGCGCGTACGCTGGCGGACATCATCTGGCGGATTTTTTCAGCGCCAGACAACGTGAGTCCATCGGGCGAGTGCCGGTATTTTTCCAGCTGGGTCGCCAGGGTACTGCCGCCCGCGCTCTGGCCCGGCAAATGCAGCAGCTTGGCGGCTTGCGACCACGCAGCCATGGCAAAGCGCGGCCAGTCCACGGCCGGGTTTATGTGCGGGTGTGCGGGGTCGAGCAAGTCGCGGTTTTCGATGAACAGCAGGCTGTCGACCACCACCGGCGGGATCGCGGCAAAGGTGTCGTACAACTGCTGAGGGTAGCGGTACTGATACAGCGGCACGGCGCGGCAGTCAGTGATGGACAGGCCCGCCTGGATTTTCTCGGCATAGGGCACAAAAAAACCGGCGTCGACGAAATCCATCAACGCTCCGGAAAAACGCGCCTGGGCCTGGATCACATAGCCGCGCTTGACCAGCCGTTCGGTGAAAGCGCCCAGGTCGCTGTAGCCCAGGCGCCGATCAAACGGCCCCTGGCCGGGATAAAGGATGGCGTTGCTGGGGCCGGGTTCGACGTGGTACGTCAAGTCACGCGCCAGGTCGCTCAATTGGCGCGCCTGCCAGTTGGACGTACGTGTCTCGTCGGCCACGACCAGGCCCAGGGTGATCAAGCCGATCAGCAGCGTCAGCCAGAACAGGCGCCGGGCCAGACGGGCTATCGGTTTTTTCACGGGCAACGGCGCCGGGGTCTCGCTGTGGTCGGGTTCCACAGGCTGGGTCGAAGCGGTTTGCCACAGTGCGCCCATCGTCGATTGATCCATTCACGCAGATTGATCGGACTTGGTTGAAGCTTAGACGGTGGGCGTCGGTCGCGAGGAAATTGTGCAGCGTTGCGCGCGCTGGTTTTTGTCCGCACGCATTGCGCTGTGTAATACTCGGCGCCCGCCAAAACAGGTGATACACACCTGTTTTATCGCATGATTTTGGATCTTTTCACTGAATTGTCCGGTTTATATGGTGAAAGACCCTCTGTGAGCCTTTTTATACTGCACGTCCCGTTGATCTTGCCTGGCAAGACGGCCCCGTCCATGAGACGGCCCGGTTTCGACTGTGCGCCAGGCTTACCCGCCCGGGCATTGGAAACTCAAGGGACATTCCAATAACAAGATGAGGTTGTACCCCTATGCCCGTTGGCAAACCCCTGCCCCATGACGACACCGCTCAAGGCGGCCCGCTCAAGCGCGAACTCGGTGAACGCCATATTCGCCTCATGGCCCTTGGCGCCTGTATTGGCGTCGGCCTGTTTCTCGGCTCGGCCAAGGCCATCGAAATGGCCGGCCCGGCGATCATGCTGTCGTACATCATTGGCGGCCTGGCGATCCTGGTGATCATGCGCGCCCTTGGCGAGATGGCCGTGCACAACCCGGTTGCCGGTTCGTTCAGCCGTTACGCCCAGGACTACCTCGGCCCCTTGGCGGGCTTTCTCACCGGCTGGAACTACTGGTTCCTGTGGCTGGTGACCTGCGTCGCGGAAATCACCGCCGTGGCGGTGTACATGGGCGTGTGGTTCCCGGACACGCCGCGCTGGATCTGGGCCTTGGCGGCCTTGATCAGCATGGGTACGATCAACCTGATCGCCGTGAAGGCCTTTGGTGAATTCGAATTCTGGTTCGCGCTGATCAAGATCGTCACGATCATTGCGATGGTCGTCGGCGGCGTCGGCATTATCGCGTTCGGCTTTGGCAATGACGGCGTGGCCCTGGGCATTTCCAACCTGTGGACCCACGGCGGCTTCATGCCCAATGGCGTGACCGGTGTGCTGATGTCGTTGCAGATGGTGATGTTCGCCTACCTGGGCGTGGAGATGATCGGGCTCACCGCCGGTGAAGCGCGCAACCCGCAGAAGACCATCCCCAGCGCCATCGGCTCGGTGTTCTGGCGCATCCTGTTGTTCTACGTCGGCGCGCTGTTCGTGATCCTGTCGATCTACCCGTGGAACGAAATCGGCACCCAGGGCAGCCCGTTCGTGATGACCTTCGAGCGCCTGGGCATCAAGACCGCCGCAGGCATTATCAATTTCGTAGTGATCACCGCCGCGCTGTCGTCATGCAACGGCGGCATCTTCAGCACCGGGCGCATGCTCTACAGCCTGGCGCAGAACGGCCAGGCGCCGGCCGCTTTCGGCACCACTTCAAGCAATGGCGTGCCGCGCAAGGCGCTGTTGCTGTCGATTTTTGCCTTGCTGCTGGGCGTGTTGCTCAACTACCTGGTACCGGAAAAAGTCTTCGTCTGGGTGACGTCGATTGCCACCTTCGGCGCGATCTGGACCTGGGCCATGATCCTGCTGGCCCAGCTCAAGTTCCGCAATGGCCTGAGCCCCGCCGAGCGGGCCGGGCTCAAGTACCGCATGTGGCTGTTCCCGGTCAGCTCGTACCTGGCGCTGGCGTTCCTGGTACTGGTGGTCGGGCTGATGGCTTACTTCCCGGACACCCGCGTGGCGCTGTATGTGGGGCCGGCGTTCCTGGTGCTGCTGACCGTGCTGTTCTACGTGTTCAAGCTGCAACCGACCGATACCGTTGCGACTGCCCGTCAATCGGCCTGAGGGTTATCGGCCCGTTGCGTCCCGCTTTGGGCCGCACGGGTCAGTTGGTCGACCAGGCGCTCATGTTCGGCGGCCGTGACCTCCTTGATGGACTGGCGACGTTCCTGATACTCCAGCGACAGGGTATCGGGGATTTCCAGCTTCAACGCGTCAAGTTTGGCGCGCGCCGTATCCTCGAGAGTGGCGAAGGGTTGCGGGACATTGCGCGCCAGGTACTTGATCCAGAACGGCTCCTTGCGCACTGAATCCTCCACTTCGTTGGAGGCTTTCACTTGCTCCATGGTGCCTCGGATATCCGCCAGGTCCTGCTCGGTCAGCGCGCTGCCCGGGCTGTACAGGCGATTTTCCTTGAGTATCGGCAGGTTGAAGTCCTCAGCGAAGTGCAGTCGCAGGTACAGCTTGACCTCTGCGTCATCGGGCCTGCCGCCGGCGAAGCGCAGCCGACGCAAGTGGTCTTCGGCCAACTGATCGAGCCGGCGCAGGTAAAACAGGCCGTGGGCCAGGGCGAGCAGTTCGCGGTCGGCCTGGTGGGAGCTGGGTTGTGCCATGGCCTGGAACTGCTTGTGCCGCAGTTCCATATCGATAAACACCAGGATCGCCCCATCGCCGCAGGTGCCGGAGACATAGGTGTTGAGGAAGATATCTTCGCGAAGCTCATGGGATTCGGCCATGCCCTGAAGCAGGCGCCACACGCGGGCGACAAAGGCGTGGGTGTTGTGCTGGTAATCGTAGGCCTTCACCAAATCCCGCAATACCTGGAACGCATCGTTGGGGCTGGCGCCTTCATGGTTGCGCAGTTGCTCCCAGACGGTTCTGCGTTGTGCATGGTCGACCGTGGGCACGCCCAGCAGCCACTTGTCGACGTCGTCAGGGGAAGCGGGCGTATGCAGGGTGCCAGGTAACAGGCCGCCGAGCGACATGCGGGTTCGCAGGTTGTATTCGGTCAACCGGTTCAGGCTGGCGGCGTTCAAGGGGTTGCCATGCAGCACGGTGCCACGGTTGGCCTGGCGCATGCCGGGGTCGGTGAACAGCGCTTCGGGCACATGGCTGATCTCGTTTTCCTGTAGCAGCAGGCTGTGCAGGTGCGTCATTCGCTCGGCACCGATGGGCCATTGGCTGATGCCGGTTCGTTGCAGTTCCAGGTTGCGCAGTTGCTGCATGCCAGAGACGTCCGGCGTCAATCCCAGGGGATTGCCGTCCAGGTTCAGCACTTCCAGGTGCGTCAGCCCGTTGAGGCGCCGCCGTGAGTCTTCGGTGAGGACGATCAGGTTGTCGCTCAGTTCCAGGTGTTCCAGTTGGGTCATGGCGGTGATGCTGTCAGGCAGGTGAGTGAGCATGCAGTCCAGGGTCAGTGCCTTGAGATGGGAGAATTTACCGAGGAAGGCGTCTGCGTTGGCCGGAAAGCCGTTGCCGGAAATTTTCAGGTACTCAATGTGTTCGAAACCACGGGTGCTCAGGATGAAGTCTGCATCCGGCCACGGGTTGCCGTTGAATTGCAACTCCAGGGTGTGAGCATCGAACAGGCCGTTGGCAATGACCCGGCGCGTCTCCCTGCGCCAGGCGCGCAAAATGTTCTGCGCGGCCAAGCGTCGATGCCCGAGGTACAGGCCTTCGGGGTCGTTGGCATGCTCGGCGGTTGCCCAGCGTTCCAGGCCGAATTCAAGCGCCTGGTATTGCGCCTTGCGCCGATCCAGTTCCAGCAGCGCCGCCGGTTCGCTCATCCCCAGGGAATCGATGAATTGCTGGGCGGTAAAGCGATCCATTTGCGGGAACAGCTCGCGCGTCTTGTTCACCAGGTCGATCGCCTGGCCGCCGCCGAACGGCCACAGGTTGCTCAGGCTGAAGGGGTAGGCGACAAATGAGCTGTGAACCTGCATCGGCGGTTGCAGCCAATAAGGGATGTGCGGCAAGCCGAGCAGGCTTTTGATCGCGATACGCTGATTCAGCGCCCAATCGGCAATTGACTCACGCAGGGCTGTCACGTCGCCGCTGTCGTCCAGGCCCAGGGCTTCGCGTTGAGGGTCACTCAATACGCGCCAGAGGGCGGTGAGCAGGTCAGTGGCGGGCGCTCCCAGGTCATTGATCAGTGCGCCTTCTGCGTCGTAGGCCCGATAGCGCCCATCCACCCGTGCAAGCCGTTTGCGCTCGCTGCCCGCCAACACCCCGGCGCTTTCCAGCAGTGGCCCGGCGGCGCTGCCCTGGTGAACGTCCAGGCGCACCTCGGCTGGCCAGGCGGCAAGATGCTTGAGTGCATGCAGCATGATTTTTTCGCTGTCGGGGTTGTACAGAGTCGTCAGGTACAGGCCTTCGAAGGCCCGGTTCAGGCGCGCATCATTGCCGGTCAGCCGTGCTTGTTCTTTCAGGCGTAGTGGTACGCGGTCCTTGTCCTGCAACTCCTTGAGTTCGACGGGGCTGGCTTGGTCGAGCAGGGCCTGGATCGCGCTGGCGGGCAACTGCGGATGGTGGTGGCGCAAGCGGTTGTGCAGGTCGTTGGCGCTGCGTTCGCTCTGGGTGTAGAGCGTGTCGAATAGCTGGGTGCGCTCACGGTCGGCGTGTTCGGCGATTTTTTGCGCGAGCTTGAACAGGCGCTCGGCCTGGCCTTCGGGCAGTTCGCCGAGCAAGGCGCGGGTCAGGGCATCGTCGCGCACCAGGGTGAGCAGCGGTTCGAGGCTGCGGCTTTGCGCTTGCGACAGCCGCACCTTGTGCACTGCGTCGGCATTGGCTGCCGGGTAATGCGACACCGTACGGCCACTGTCGTCGTGGATTTGCAGCACGTGGCTTTGCGGCCATTGCGGCAAGGCGCAAACCAGCAGCAATTGCAGCGAAGGCCGTGCCGTGCGACCGGCCGAGTAAGCGCTCATGGTCTGGATAAAATGCAGGATCTGCCGCTCGATCGCAAAGCGCTTGCTGCTGTCTTTGAGCAGCGGGGGCGGCGCCAGGTTGGCGCAATGCACTTCTCGCAAGGCGCGGGCCGGGGTGTCGGTGAGCTTGAGGATGCGCTCGGCTGTTGTCTGGTCGACGTTGAAGTCGCCGCTGCCCAGGCGCGAGAACAGGTGGTGATCGTCCCAGGCCAGCGGGTTTTCGCTCTCCAGGCGCCAGGCACCGTGGCGGTTGTGGGTCAGCCGCGGGGTGTCGACGCCGACTTTGCGCGGGTGTTTGAGGCGCCACTTGCCCACCGCCGGGTCGTGGATCACCGGGTAGAACGCGCCGTACAAGGGCAGTAGCAGGTTGCCTTGCCATTCGTACAGACCTTCGGGGTTGGCGTGCAGATCGCCGGGCAGCAGCGGGTTCTGCTGGTATTGACCCAGCGATGCGTCGAGCAGGCTGACCAGGCCGGCGGGGCTGCGGCGTTCGCTCATCACGTCGCCAAGGGTCGTGCGCAGACCTTGCGCATTCGTGGCGCTGGTCATGCCCAGCAGGGTGCGTTCATGGGGTTGCAGCACCGAAGCGATGGCCAGGTAGAAACTGTCCACCGGCGGCGCCACCGGAATCGGCCCGGCGTTGCGCATGTCGTAGGCTTCATAGCGGCCGTTGCCGTAGTGCAGCAGTTCCACAGTGGTGTCGTCGGGCCCGCTGCTCTGGTAGCGATCCTTGGGCGACCCATTCGCCATTTCGGTGACCACTAAGTGGCGATCCAGGCGTTCAAGCAACAGGCTGCGGGTGAATTCCCGTGCCCACAGATCGGTGTCAGGGTTGTACGCTCGGGCGTGGTAGAGGCCATCGATCACGGCATCGATGCGCAGTGCCGTGCGATGCTGTTCGAAGTGTTCGCGCACTGCGCGGGGTAACTGCGCGTGCTTGAGGTAGGCCGTTTGCTGCGCCTCGCTCAGCGGCTTTTGCTCCAGTAACCGCTTGAGATTGGAGGGGGTCAAGGGCGCGAATTCTATGTGCAGTTTGCTCAGTAACGGGGTGACGTCGACGTTGCTGGATGCTGCCTTGACCGGCACGAATACCCGCGCTGCGTCGTCGGTCGGTACTTGGTGCCGCGCAACCCCTGCGTAACGTGTCAGGGCCGTGAACAGCGCGATGCGCTCACGGTTGGCCAGCGCGCTGATCTGCACGCGCAGCCGCGATATGCGCTGGGCCTCGCTCAGTTGCGGGCTGCCCTCTTTGCCGAGGGTTGAGGTGGCTGGCTGCTGGCGCAGGATCAATTCGAACAGCGACTCCTGGGTGGCCACGCTGGTGTCCGGTGCATCCAGGGCGATGTAGCTGCCGTCGGCCTTGCGCTTGAGGTTGATTGGCTGCTGGGCGCTGTCGTTCGCGGCATGGCTTTGCAGCAGGTTGGCGCTGGTGTCATACACATGGATGACCGCCTTGGCCGGCCATGTAGGGAGCTGGGTCAGCAGGCTCAAGACGACGCTGTCGGCATGGGCAGGCATCGCGCCGCTACGATGGAAATCACGGCCCAGTTGCTCGATCAATCGATCGACCTGAACGCGCCGGCTCGCTTCGATCAGGTTGACCGGCGCAGGCTCGCCCGCCCAAATGCGCTCAAGGGTGTCGCGCGATACGCCGGTGCTGCGCAACAGGCTGTGCAAATGTGTGTCCGGCACAGGGGCGTCACCCTCGGGTAATAGCTGCGCGAGCAACCGGGTGTCGGAGAGTTGGCCGGCGCCATGCAGGTCCAATACCCATGCCTGGCGTTTGGGCTCGAATACAATCGGTGCCGCGAAGCCGTTGCCATCTTTGGTCTTGAGCACAAAGCCCATGGTCTTGGGGTCGGGGCGCACGCTGGCGACAATCTGTTGCTCGCCTTGCTGGATACGTGCGTAGTGTTCTGCGTCGACCAGGTACAGGCCCTGGGCATTGGGCATGCGGCCATCGAGCAGGCGCTGGTCGGCAATGGCATAGGGGTGAATATCGGGCTTCCAGAGCTTCTCGGTGCCGTCGGCGTGCAGCACTTTGCGCGGGTCGCCCAGGCGCTGCATCAGGCGTTCGATCCGCTGGCGGTGCACGCGCCCGGCGGTGGAGATCAGCAGGCCATTGATCGCAAGGTCCGCGACATCGGCCATGGCGGCGGCGAAATCACTGGCCTGGCCCTTGGCGGCTTCGTTAGTGCCTATGATCAGGCTGTAGGCAAGATTGCCGAACACCACCGCCTGCATCACGCGGTTCAAGCCGCTGACGCCACTGGGCATTGGCGTCATCAGCAGTTCCATGATCTCGTTGGCGATCGACGCGGTACCGTCGATCACGCCTTGCAGGTCGCGTTCCGAGCGCTGGGTCGCGAGCATGCTCAGGTTGGCCTGGTATTGCTGGATATGGCGAAGAGCGAGGGCTTGCACCAGGGTTGGCGTGCGGGCGGGCTTCGGGTCTTTGACAAAGTGCAGGTGGTCCAGGGTCTTGGCGGGGAACAGCGCATGGAAAGCATCGTAGAGGTAACCGGCGACGAGGCTCAGGCCTTTCGGACGAGGCTCCTGGTGCAGCAGGCGCTTGAACTGGTTGATTTCGGTGACCGGCAATTGCCGCGAAAACCAGCCCAGGTCGCCATCGCTATAGCTGGCCTTGAGGTCGGCAACGAAGTGCGCACCGGCTGTTTTGGCGTCGTTGTGATAACGCAAGGCGCCAGTAGGACGAAATGGGAAATACGACACCACGCCCAGGCTGCCCACCTGGATCAGCAACAGCGGCACAGCGACCCGGTTGCCCGAGGGCGTGAACGGCACGGCGGGCAGGATCGTCAAGTCCAGGTCCATGCTCAGGGTGTCGAACGCCAAGGCGGCGCCGCTGCCGTCGATGGCGCCCACCAGAGATTCGTACAGGTGTTGGTCCACGCCTGTGCTGGCGCGGTTGCGATAGGCTTCCAGCGCTTCGAACAGCAGGTGCTGGCGTGCGCTGGTTTCAATCAGGCCGGCCATTTTGCCGCCTTCGCCCAGGGCCTGGATGAGGGTGGTGTGCAACTGGCCGCCGAGGTCAAGTTCGCGGCTGATGGCGATAAACTGGCTGACGCTCAGCTGTTTTTCATCCGCCCCGGTGAGGTAGGACGCGTTCACAAAGCTGTGTCCCGAGGCTTGGGGAGTGCCGGTGTTGAAATCGAAATTCAGGCACGCGGCGTCCCACAACGAAAGCCTGGATACATGGGTGCGATATTGCCATTCGTCGACAGCGCGGCGAAAGCGCGGCGAGCGCCCCAAACCGTTTGCGACGCTGCTGCGCTCCCAGGGTAAGGGTGTCTCGAGCTTTTCCAGGTAGCGGGTGTTGAGGAAGACCGCCTGGGGGTCGAGGCCGCCGAGCTTGTTGCGCAATTGAGCCAGGCCCTTGGTCGTGAACCCTTCAACCAAGGCGGCGTTTTCGGCTTGCACCGCATGGTGTGCGGTGAGGGCTTCGCGTTGCAGTCGCACATACTCTCGCTGTTGCGTGAGCGTCAGGGTACTGAGGTTCTGCGTGAGGTTCTGGCGCAGCAGTTCCAGGGCCTGTTGGCGGCCCCAGGATTCGCTGGACTGCAAGTGGCCGGTCAGGCCGTTGACGGGAGATGGGTCGGGCATGTGCCGCTTCCTTTCACTGGGAAATGTGGAAGGAAATGGAAGCACCTGCCCGTGTGCGGCGGGCGCTAGCTATGTAGCGCGGGGCAGGCTCAGACGTTTATTGAATTCCAGCCAGGCGCCCAGTGCCGCCATCAGCATCACCCCCACCCAGGCAGTGAGCAGTTGCATCGCCAGCGCATCCCCGGCCATGGCATTGAGCATGTCGGCCAGCGGCGCAAGCAGCACGCCCAGGCAGAAAATCTCCAGGGAATAACGGCCCATGCGGCACACTTGCGCGGCCACCGGGTTGTGCGTCCAGCCGGTGCCGGGCAGCAGCTTGGCGGTGACGTAGGCCAGGGCGAGGAAGTGCACCAGGCGCACGGGCGACAGGTCGGTCTTGCTGATCGGGTAGATCAGGTCGCTTATCAGGCTTGGCATCACCGCGTCATGCAAGTGCGGCCAGCGCCACGACAGGGTGATGATGCCGGTCACCAGCACGTACAGCAGCGCGGCCATGAACAGCGGCTGGCGCGGCAAGGGGCGGGTGTCGAGCGGCCTGGGTTGCCCGCTGCGAATCGCCGCCGCGCCGCCCAGCACAAACAGCAATTGCCAGGTCACCGGGTTGAAATACCACACGCCATCTTCGATGGCCCGCAGGTTCCAGCCCATCCAGGGCGCCAGCAGGTACACCGTCAATGACACCGCCACTACCGCCCAGGCGTTGCGCAGCATCAACGGCAACACCAGCGCCAGGCTGGCCAGCAACACGATGTACAGCGGCAACGGGTCCATCAGGTTGGGCTTGAAGCGCAGCAGTAGTTCATCGAGCAGGGCTTGCTGCGGATGCGTGATGAAATGGGTCATGCCCATCTCTTGCACCAGGTCGCGCGTTTCTACATGGCTGTTGGCGAAAAATACGATGCCCATCAGCATCGCCAGCAAAAAGATGTGCACCACGTAGAGCACCCAGGTGCGCCGCAGGATCTTCAGGCAGGCCATCCAGTAGCCTTCGCGTTGCAGCACTTTGCCGTAGGCCATCACCGAGGCAAAACCGGCAAGGAACACAAACACCTCCGCCGCATCGCTGAAACCGAGGTTACGCAAGGTGATCTGGCCGAGGGGGTTGTGGGGCACGTGATCCCAGAAAATGAAGATCAACGCCAGGCCCCGAAAAAAATCGATGCGCGGGTCGCGTCCGTTCAGCATGGCAGCGGGCTCTTGAACAAAAGGTTTATTGATGACAACGGGGCGTGGCTGATTTAAACGCCACGCTTGGGCGGGCGCAGGTTGGCGGTATTTTTAAACAATTGCAAAAGGCTGGGTATTTCTGAATGTCTCGATTGCCTGCCCAAGGCGGGCAGGCTGAGTAGGGCCTGGATCAGGCCGCCACGACTTCCAGCGGCTCAAAACTATCTGCCCGCGCCATTTGCCACATGCGCGAATAAAACGCGCCGTTCACTTCCCCGGTCAGCAACTCCCCAGGCTTGAGGAACACGTGCAACTGCGAAAACAACTTGATCTCGCTCGCCGACATACGCCGCACCAAATGCTTGGCCGATAGCTGCGACGGATGATCGAGACCGGCAGCGGCAAGCATTTCCGCCAACGCCTTGAGGGTGTTGCGGTGGAAATTGAACACGCGCTGGGCCTTGTCCGGCACCACCAGGGCGCGCTGGCGCAACGGGTCCTGGGTGGCGACGCCGGTCGGGCACTTATTGGTGTGGCAGCTTTGCGACTGGATGCAGCCGATGGCAAACATGAAGCCGCGCGCCGAGTTGGCCCAGTCGGCGCCGATGGCCAGGACGCTGGCGATGTCGAACGCGCTGACGATCTTGCCGCTGGCGCCGAGCTTGATCTTGTCACGCAGGTTCAGGCCCACCAGGGTGTTGTGCACGAACAGCAGGCCCTCGCGCAGCGGCACGCCGATATGGTCGGTGAACTCCACCGGCGCGGCGCCGGTGCCGCCTTCCTTGCCGTCGACCACGATAAAGTCGGGGAGGATGCCGGTTTCGAGCATGGCCTTGGCGATGCCCATGAACTCCCACGGGTGGCCCAGGCAGAACTTGAAACCCACCGGTTTGCCGCCGGACAGTTCGCGCAGTTGGGCGATGAATTGCATCAGCTCGAGCGGGGTGGAAAACGCACTGTGGCGCGAAGGCGAGATGCAGTCTTCGCCCATCAGGATGCCGCGGGTGTCGGCGATTTCCCGGGTGACCTTGTGCTTGGGCAGGATTCCGCCATGGCCGGGTTTGGCGCCCTGGCTCATCTTGATTTCGATCATGCGCACCTGCGGGTCCTGCGCTTGCACGGCGAAGCGTTCCGGGTCGAAACGGCCGTCGCTGGTGCGGCAGCCGAAGTAGCCGCTGCCCAGTTCCCAGGTCAGGTCGCCGCCATGTTCACGGTGGTAGGGGCTGATGCTGCCTTCGCCGGTGTCGTGGGCGAAATTGCCCAGCTTGGCGCCCTGGTTCAACGCGCGAATTGCGTTGGCGCTCAGTGAGCCGAAGCTCATCGCCGAGATATTGAACACCGACGCCGAATACGGCTGCGTGCACTGTGGGCCGCCGACCATCACGCGAAAGGCGCTGGGGTCGCTGAGCGGCGCGGGGCGCATGGAGTGGCCGATGAACTCGAAGCCGGACTGGTACACGTCGATCAGGGTGCCGAAGGGTTTGTCGGCGGTTTCATTCTTGGCGCGCGAATAGACCAGCGAGCGCTGGGCCCGGGAGAAGGGCAGGGCGTCGCTGTCGGATTCGAGCAGGTATTGGCGGATTTCCGGGCGAATGGCTTCGACCAGGTAGCGGATATTGCCCAGGATCGGGTAGTTGCGGCGCACCGCGTGGGGGCTTTGCAGCAGGTCGAAAATGCCGATCAGGCTCAGTACGCCGGTGATCAGGGTGAAGGGCCACAGCCATTCATGCCCGATGAAGGGAAGGCTGGCGAGGGTGAAGACGACGCACAGGGCAAAGAAGGCGTAACGGCTCAGTAAAGACAGGCTCATACGGGGTTCCTGGGTTCGGACTCATCGGCTAGGCGGTTTGCGCCTGTAGAAAGATCGAGAACAGCTCTGACTGGGATTTGATCCCCAGCTTGCTGTACATGTGTTTCTTATGGACTTTCACGGTTTCAACGGAGATTTCCAGCTTGCGCGCGATTTCCTTGCTGGAGCAGCCGCTGAGCATCAAGCGCCCCACATCCAGCTCGCGGGCAGTGAGCTGCGCGCCCCAGCCATCATTCGGGATCGGCGGCTGCGGGGCGCTGACCTGGTTCAGTTCATAGGGCAGGCGCTGGCGCAGCAGGCCCAGCACCCAGGGCTGGATCAGCGACAGCAGGGCAATTTGCGCCGGGTCGAAATGCTGCCTGGAGCCCAGGGACAGGCACAGGGTACGCCCATCCGGCAGGTGGCAATTGAACTGGATTTCATCGGCCACCACGTTCAGGCGGAAATAGCGCTGGTAGTACTCGGTGAGTTCGAAGTGCTCCGGCGCCACTTCGGCCAGGCGAAACAGCCCGGTGCGCGTGTGTTCGCGGCTGGCGATATAGAAGGGGTCAAGCAGGTACAGGCCGTTCAGATAGTCCTGGAACAAATGATCGGGCGCGCCGTCGGCGCCTGGGCATTCTGCGAATACCAGCGGGCGATGTTGGCTTGCGAACAGCAACACCACCCAACTGTCGAACGGCACGTACTGGTCCAGCAGACGCACAAGCTGGGTCCAGAAATTGGGCTGGTCCAGGGCGTCTATCATTTGCCCCACCGAACGGTGCCAGGCGATGTCCTGCAGCGACATGGTCATTGATCTACCCCTATCGGGTTACCCCCGCCGCGTGATTCCCTGGCCGGTTGCGCCTGCGCATACTGCGGCACGTACACAGAACAAGGAATACCCATGAAGGTCGAATTTGCCCAGTTGGCGGGCCGTGATAACGGTACAGCTTACAACCTTGAGCGGGCCTTGGCGGCGATCGCTGCCGCGGCGGCCGATACGCAACTGATCGTCTTCCCGGAAACCCACTTGATGGGCTTCCCGTCGGCGGAGACCGTCGCCGACGTCGCCGAGCCGCTGGATGGCCCCACCGTGCAGGCCGTGATCGACGCCGCCCGCGCACGCAATATCGCGGTGGTGATCGGCACGGCCGAGCGCGATGGCGGGCAATTCTACAACACCACTTTGCTGATCACGCCCGAAGGGATTGCCCTGCGTTATCGCAAGACCCACCTGTGGGCCTCTGATCGCGGGGTCTTCAGCCCAGGCGATCGCTATGCCACCTGCCTCTGGAATGGCGTACGCGTCGGCCTGTTGATCTGCTACGACATCGAGTTCCCGGAAAGCGCCCGCGCCAATGCGCAGTTGGGCGCCGAGCTGCTGATCGTCACCAATGGCAACATGGACCCGTACGGCCCCACACACCGCACCGCGATCATGGCCCGCGCCCAGGAAAACCAGGCGTTTGCGCTGATGGTCAACCGCGTGGAAGAGGGCGATGGCGGGTTGTTGTTCGCCGGTGGCAGTGCCTTGGTCGACCCGTTCGGCACGCTGCTGTTCGAGGCCGGGCGTGAGGAAGGGCAATTCACGGTTGAACTGGATCTCGACCAACTGGCGGCGGCGCGCCAGGACTACCGCTACCTGGACGACCAGCGCTTGAAATTGCCGGGTGAGGTGATCGAGCGCAGCGATGGGACGCGCGAGCTGCTGATCCCCAAATGAATGCTGACCCTGACCCTGTAGTGAGCGGGCTTGCCCCGCGCTGGAGGGCAAGCCCGCTCACTACAGACCATAAGAACAACGACAGACGCTTTACCCACTTCAGTTCTGCCATAAATCTAATAATCGCGCGGAGAATTACCCATGGCTCGTTTGCAACGCACCCTGTCATTAGGGTCGGTGGTGCTGTTCGGCATCGCTTATATGACGCCGATCATAGTGCTCGGCACTTTCGGCATCCTGGCGCAATCCACGGCGGGCATGGTGCCCGCCGCTTACCTGGCGGCGCTGGTGGCGATGTTTTTCACCGCCATGAGCTACGGGCGCATGGCCTCGGCCTTTCCAGTGGCCGGTTCCGCCTACACCTACGTGCGCAAGGCCATCAGCCCCAAGCTGGGGTTTATTGCCGGTTGGGCGGTATTGCTCGATTACCTGTTCCTGCCCATGGCCATCTGGCTGATCGGCGCGGCGTACCTCAATTCCGCATTCCCGACGGTGCCGCAGTGGGTCTGGGTATTGGCGTTCATCGGCGTCACCAGCGCCATCAATATCGTCGGCCTCAAGCTGGCCAATGGCATCAATGCCTTGCTGATGCTGGTGCAGTTCCTGGTATTGATCGCCTTCGTGGCGCTGTGCATCCACTACATCGGCGGCGATCCGAGCAAGCCACTGTGGACAATCACGCCGTTCTTCAACGGCCAGATGCACATGCCATTGATCATGAGCGGCGCGGCCATCGCCTGCTATTCGTTCCTGGGCTTTGACGCGGTCAGTACCCTCACCGAAGAAACCCGTGACCCGCGTCGCACCATCCCCCGAGCGATCATGTTGATTACCCTCATCGGCGGGCTGATCTTCGTGGCGGTGTCCTACTTTGTGCAGGTCGCGCATCCGTCGTTCGAGTTCACTAACGTGGATTCGGCCGCGTATGAAATCGCGCGCAATATTGGTGGCGACTTGTTTGTGTCGGTCTTCCTGATCGGCCTGATCGTTGGCCAGTTCGCATCGGGGCTCTCGGCCCAGGCCAGCGGTTCGCGCCTGTTGTTCGCCATGGGCCGCGACGGCGTGTTGCCCAAGTCGTTCTTCGGCACCTTGCATGCGCGCTTCGGCACGCCGGTCAACAGCATCCTGTTGTGTGCGGTCGTGGCGCTGCTGGCGTTGAAGCTGGATGTGACCACGTCCACGTCGTTCATCAACTTCGGTGCGTTCCTGGCGTTCAGCCTGGTCAACCTGTCGGTGATCTTTCACTACTGGATCGGCGCCAAGCAGCGCGGCGTGCGGGAGTTGATCCTGTTCCTGGTATTCCCGGCCATCGGCCTGCTGGCGGACCTGTGGCTGATGATCAGCCTCGATCATCTGGCCATGTATCTCGGCCTGGGTTGGCTGGCGATCGGCCTGGTTTACCTGGGCGTACTCACCCGTGGCTTCTCGCAGCAGCCACCGGAGATGGATTTCCAGGAAGCCGCATAGGCCCACGCGCTCTATGCTTATTGCAATCGGTTCTCGTTTGGGTGCATGATTTGTGTTACTGTATAACGCATCAAGTGCACCCAGACGCCCCGGAGGCTTTATGAAACCTGGCATCCATCCCGACTACCGTACCGTGCTGTTCCACGACACCGCTGCCGACGTGTTCTTCCTGATCGGCTCCACCGCCGACAGCGATCGCACCCACACCCACAGTGACGGCAACACCTACCCTTATATTCCCCTGGATGTGTCCAGCGCTTCGCATCCGGTCTACACCGGTCAGCAACGTAAAACCCAGGCCGAAGGCCGCATCGCCGGGTTCAACAAGCGGTTTGCTTCGTTTGGGTCGAGTCCGAAAAAAGCCGAGGAGTGACGCTTGCAGGACTCAGTCGAAGGCCGCTCTGGTTTCTAGAGCGGCTTTTTTATGTGTACCAACCACTCGTCATTACATACCTGTGTCTTTTCAACTGCCTATTGAATATCTCAGAAACCCCTGTACAGTCTTCTTAACGAATAACGTTAAGCATTAAGCGATGATAAGAAGCTTCAAATGCAGCCATACCAAGACCCTTTTTGAAACCGGTCGAACCCGGCGCTGGTCTGCCATTGTTTTGGTGGTGGAGCGAAAGCTGAGCATGCTTGACGCAGCCGTTGAACTTGCTGACTGCGGTCACCGCCAGGCAACAGGCTGGAGCAGTTGTGCGGTGACAGAGAGGGGCAATACAGTATCCGAATCAATGGTCAATTCCGGATCTGTTTCATTTGGGGGCCTAACGGTCCGGAAAACGTTGAAATTGTGGATTACCACTGAGGTGAATCATGTTGAAGAACGGAATGCGACCTGTGCACCCCGGAGAAATTCTCAAGGAAGAGTACCTGGAGCCATTGGGCATCACTGCCGCCGCCCTGGCGCGGGCGCTGCATGTTTCCGCGCCGACAGTGAATGACATCGTATTGATGCGTCGCAGTATCAGCGCGGACGTCGCTCTACGTTTGGCCGTTGCATTGGAAACATCCGCGCAGTTTTGGTTGAACTTGCAGACTGCCTATGATCTGCGTACTGCCGAAATTGCCAAAGGTGCGCAGATTTTCAAGGAAGTCGAACGAATTGCGCATTGCGCATGAGGTTATGTAAGTCGGTTTGGACCCGTTAAACCCCGGGTTTCTTGTGTCCTACGCCGCCGTCTGCCGGATCGGCAACACCACCCGAAACGTGGTGCCCTTGCCCGGTTCGCTGCTGACGGCGATCGTGCCACCGTGTTTCTTGACGATGCCGTACGACAGCGACAGCCCCAGCCCCGTGCCCTCGCCCACCGGTTTGGTGGTGAAGAACGGGTCGAAGATTTTCTGCAGTGCTTCAGGGGCGATCCCGCAGCCGTTGTCCGCCACTTCCAGCCAGATGTTCTCGCCTTCCACGCCATTGCTGATGGTAATGATGCCGCGCTCCGGGCCCATGGCTTGCGCCGCGTTGATCACCAGGTTCATCACCACCTGGTTGAGTTGTGAGGCCAGGCATTCGATTTCCGGCAGTGGTTGGTAGTTCTTGACTACATCGGCCTTGTATTTGAGCTCGCTGGCAACGATGTTCAGCGTCGAGTCGATGCCCTGCTGCAGGTTCGCAAATTGCCAGGTCTGGTCGTTGTCCACCCGTGAAAAGTTCTTCAGGTCCTTGACGATCTGCACCACCCGACCGATGCCTTCCTTGGATTCCCTGATCAGGATCGGAATGTCTTCCGTGAGGAAATCCAGTTCGAGTTCGGTACGCAGCGCCTTGAGTTGGTCGCGCTGCTCCGGTGCCGCGATCAGCGGCTCGGCGCCTTGATAGGCTTGCAGTATCTGTTGCAACTGCGTGAAGTAGCCGTCCAGTGTGCTGAGGTTGGAAGAAATGAAGCCCACCGGGTTGTTGATCTCATGGGCGACACCCGCCGCGAGTTGCCCCAGCGACGCGAGTTTTTCCGACTGCACCAGTTGGCTTTCCAGGTGCTTGCGCTCGTCGATTTCCAGTTGCAGCGCTTGCGTGCGTTGTTCCACCAAATGCTCCAGGTGGGCGGTTTGCAGCGAAGCACGGCGGGCCATGTCCCATTTATTGGCCAGGGTGTTGGCCATCTGCTGGACTTCAATGTTGTCGAAGGGTTTTTTCAGGATCAGCAGGCGATCATGGCCGTGCAGGCGTTCCAGCAGGTCTTCCCAGGCATAGTCCGAGTACGCGGTGCATACCACCACTTGCAGGTCGCGGTCGACTTTCCACAGCTCTTCGATGGTCCGGGCGCCGTCCCAGCCCTGGGGCATGCGCATGTCGACAAAGGCCAGCGCGTAGGGACATTTTTGCGTCATGGCGGTGGTCAGCAGGCCAAGGCCTTCTTCGCCGCCATAGGCCGAGTGCAATTCGAAAACCTGGGCCTGGGCCTTGGCCGTGTCACCGAACAGCGCCGATTCCATGTCATCCAGGAGCTGGTTCGCTTCAGCGGTTGGCATCAGGATCTTGCGAAAATCATCATGGATCGAGGGCGTGTCGTCGATCAACAGGATGCGCCGGTTGGGAGGTTGGTTCATGTCGGGCTTCCGGCAAGGGTAAGAGGGATCGTCAAGGTAAACACCGCGCCTTGGCCCGGCCCGTCGCTATGGGCGCTGAGCTGGCCATGCATTTCCACGGCGGCCAGGGCGCAGCTGTGCAGGCCGAAGCCATGGCCTTCCTTGCGGGTGGTGAAGCCGTGCGTGAAGATTCGGGTCATGTTTTCTACGGGTATGCCTTCACCCTCGTCCTTCACGCTGATCTGCAAGGTGCCGTCCTCCAGCGGCTGAACCCTGAGGGTCATTTGCCGCGGCCCATTGGACAGGTTGGACATGGCCTGTTTGGCGTTGCTGATCAGGTTGACCATGATCAGCAGCAAGCGGTGTTTATCTGCAAGGATCTCTGGCACCTCGGCGTAATGCTTGACCACCGTGACATTGTGCCGGCTCAGCGACCCTTCGTTCATGCGCAAGGCGTCGTCCATCAGCGCGCCGATATGCAGCGCTTCCTTTAGCGTGGCCGCGCCGGCATAGGATTGTTGGGTGGAGACGATGTCTTTGATGTGGTCGATGCTTTTGCTCAATTGCGCCAGTTCCTCGGCCATCCCTTGCTGCTCGACGGCGATCGCCTCGACCAACTGGTTCAAGTAACCGGGCAGCAGCTTGCCCTTTTCATCCTCGGTGAAAAAGCGGCCCAGGTCGCTCTGGTGTTCGTTGATCAACTGCATGGCTTTGCCCAGGCCCAACGCCTTGCTGCTGCGCAGCTTGCGGGTGACCAGGTCGGCGGAGATATTCACGCTGTTGAGCACGTTGCCCACGTTGTGCAGCACGTTAGTGGCGATCTCCGCCATGCCGGCCTGGCGAGCGCTGTCCATGAGTTCGCTTTGCGCATCCTTGAGCTGTTGCGTGCGTCGCTCCACGCGCTGTTCCAGGGTTTCATTGGCCGCATGCAAGGCGCGGTTGACCCGGTTGATTTCGGCGAAACTGCGCAGCAGGCGTACCGCCAGGTAAAGCAACAGCGCCACCAGCAGGGTCGAGAAAACCAGCAGGTAACGGTGGTATTGGTGGTCGATAAGGTCAGCCGTCTGCTGGTCCTGATCCAGATGCGTGGTCAGTTCGTCCAGGCGCTCGGCCACCGGGACCGCGGCAATGCGCTCCAGCAAGCCGTTGACCACCGGCTGTTCGCGCAGGATCAACGCAATATGGTTGCTCAGAATCTCCACGGGCGCCTGGAAGTCGGCGGGCAAACGCTCCTTGTTGATCGCCAGTTTGCCCAGGCCCACCAGGATATCGGCGGCGCGCTCGTCGCTGGTGACCTGGGCGAACTCCAGGCTGCTGAGCAGCAGGTCGTAGGTGTCGGTGGCCACGCCCTGCAGATGCAGGCGGTCTTGCTCATTGAAGCGGTTGAACTGCGCCTGGATGTCGTCCTCGGCGGTCGGTAAAAAAGCCAGCGAATTGCGCAGCACCGCATTGTGGGATTTGAACCGGTCGACCAACCGGGCTTTTTCCTGGATGGCCGCCTGGTAGGCGTCCCGGCTGGCTTGCCAGCGGGTCAGGTCTTCGGGGCTGTGGTAGGTCTCGCGGCTGTCCAGGCTGGCCCATAGCCGGGTCATTTCTGCGAGCGGCGCGACCAGCGGGTCGTAGTCGTGGGTAAGCGCGATCCGCGCCTTGAGCACTTCGCTGTCCCATTGCGCATTGAGTTGTTGGAGCTGGCGGATCAAATCCCGCGAATGGGTATAGCCGGCGGTCTGGTCGCGGGAAGATTTAACGTACAGGTACACCAGCGTCGAGGCCAGCAACAGGGTGGCCAGGCCCAGTAACAGTTGGGTGATGCGGCGGCGGGACAGGCTCATGACGGTATGCTCATAGCGGCTTGCCTGCCCATTCGCCGGTCAGGGTCCTGAGAAACAGGATGATCAGATCCTTGTCTTCCTGGGTTGGATTGCGCCCCAACTGGTACCTGAACATCACGTCGACCGCTTCCTCCAGGGTCTTGGCCGACGCATCATGGAAATATGGCGCAGTGACCGCGACGTTGCGCAGGCTCGGCACCTTGAACACGTGGCGGTCCTCTTCATCCTGGGTCAGCAGGTAACGGCCCAGGTCCGATTCGACCGGGTTGCCGCGCGCCTTGAAGTAATCGCCCATGACGCCGAATTTCTGAAACATGTTGCCGCCGATGTTGATGCCCTGGTGGCACGCGATGCAACCGTAGTCCTTGAAGCGTTGGTAGCCGTATTTTTCCTGGGTCGTGAGGATGTCGGTATCGCCCAGCAGGTACTGGTCGAACCGTGAATGGGGAGTCAACAGCGTGCGTTCATAGGTGGCCAGGGCGTTTTGCACATTGGCGGCGGTGAGGCCATCGGGGTAGGCCTGTTTGAACGCGGTCTGGTAGGCGGGCAGGGCGGAGAGGTTGTGCACCACAGTGTTCCAGTCGCTGCCCATTTCCACGGGGCTGATGACGACGTGTTCCACCTGTGCCTCCAGCGTGTCGACGCGGCCATTCCAGAATTGCTTGAAGTTGAGGCTGGCGTTGAAAACCGATGGCGTGTTGGTGTCTACCGGCTTGCCATCGACGCCGATGGAGAACGGCTTATTGTCGGCGCCCCCGGATTCCAGGCGGTGGCAACTGGCGCAGGACAGCGTGTTATTCACCGACAGGCGCGGCTCGTTGAACAGTTGGCGGCCCAGCTCGACCTTGGCCGGGTCCAGCGCCGGCACCGCGGGCAAGGGTTTGAGCGCTTCATCCAACGGCGCGGCCATCAGCGGCATGCCGAGGCATAGCCACAGGCTCAGTATCAGGCCGGGACGGTAGGGTGAGACGTCGCTCAAGCGAGCACTCCTTGCAAGCGTGGGGGTATTGATCGGGCGCCAGTGCTGCAGCAGCTTGACTGAACAGGTAGCCTTGGCCTTCCCTGGCTGCACCGCTGACCTGCTGTGACAGCATAGTCGAACTGCCTTGATATCGACGGCCAGTTGGCGTCAAATCAACCGCGCGCGTCAAGCGAGGAAGACGTCATGGCGCACAGGACCGGTTCGGCTCAATTTTTCAGTTAATTCGAAGGCGCAGTAGGCATGGATGAACAACTCGCTACGCTCCCCCACACACCTCCCACCGTTTTGCTGGTCGACGATGAAGAGTCGATCCTCAACAGCCTGCGTCGCCTGCTGCGCGGCCAGCCCTTTGACGTCGTGCTGGCCGGCAGTGGCGCCCAGGCCCTGGAAATAATGGCGGCGCGGCCCGTCGACCTGGTCATGAGCGACGCGCGCATGCCGGGCATGGACGGCGCGCAGTTGCTGGCCGAAGTCCATCGGTTGTATCCCGCCACCAGCCGTATCCTGCTCACCGGCTACGCCGACGTGCCGACGATCATCAAGGCGATCAACGAAGGGCAGATCCACCGTTATATCGCCAAGCCCTGGAACGACGATGAGCTGAAGCTGATCCTGCAGCAGGCCCTGGAACATCAGCGGCTTGAGCGCCTGACCCACGTGCAGAACGAACAGCTCAAGGTGCTGAACGCGACCCTGGAAAAACGCGTGGTATCGCGCACCTCGGAGTTGCAGCAGACCGCCGACATGCTCGACCTGGCCTACGAAGAACTCAAGCGCAGCTACGCGACGGGCACCGAGGTGTTTTCGTTGCTGGCCAACTTGCGCTTGCCCAGGGACAAGCAGACCAACCGCCCGTTGATCGAGCTGGTGCGCCTCTACTGCAAGGCCCAGGGCATGGATGAAGCAAGCACGCGCGACCTGACCATGGCGGCCGCGCTTTATAACATCGGCAAGCTGAGCTGGAACGACAGCATGCTGGTCGCCCCGTCCGACAAGCTGCACAGCACCGACCGCGAGCAATATCGCGGTTACCCGACCCAGAGCGAGTCGCTGCTGATGACCCTGGAGCCGATGAAGGACGCGGCACGCATCATTCGTCATCACCAGGAGCGCTGGGACGGCAGCGGTTTCCCCGACCACCTCAAGGGCGACGCGATCCCGTTCGGTTCGCGCCTGCTGAAACTGGCGGTGGACTTCATCGAACTGCAAAAGGGCCTTATCCTCGAGCGGCAGATGAACAGTGACGAAGCGCTGCTGTACATCCGCAAATATGCCGGGCGCCTGTATGACCCGGAGCTGATCGAGGACTTCGTCCTGGCCTGTGCCGCGTTCCTGAGTGACGTGACGCTGGGCGACCCGGCGGTCAAGGTGCTGACCACCCGCGAGCTGGAAGCCGGCATGGTCCTGGCGCGCAACCTCAACGCCGACAACGGCATGCTGCTGCTCAACGCCGGCAAGGTGCTGAACCTGCCGCTGGTGGACAAGCTGATTGCCTTCGAGGCGATGGAGGGCGCGAAGTACAGCGTATTTATCAAACTACCCGAAGAGACCGCTGACCTGTGACGAACATTTCGCTTATCCGCATCGCCGCCGCCGTCCTGATCGGCAGCGACGGCCAGACCCTGCTGGTGCGCAAGCGCGGCACCCAGGCCTTCATGCAGCCCGGCGGCAAGATCGACGCGGGCGAGCAGGCCGCCGAGGCGCTGGCCCGTGAGCTGCACGAAGAGCTGAACCTGCGCATTGCGCCGGGCGACGCACGCTACCTTGGCCGGTTTTCGGCGCCGGCGGCCAACGAGCCGGGGTTCACCGTACAAGCCGAGTTGTTCCTGGTGCGGATCGACGGACCGGTCACGCCCGCAGCCGAGATTGAAGAGGTGCGCTGGATCGACCCTACCGGCGACGGCGGTTTGCTGCTGGCGCCCCTGACACGTGACCTGATCCTGCCGTTTTATCGCCAGTCGCTGACAGCGTGATCATTCGCGCCTTGGTGGCCAGCGATGCCGAGGCGTATCGAGCCTTGATGCTGCAAGCGTATGACGCCTATCCCCAGGCGTTCACGTCCAGCGTGGCCGAACGTGCGGCCATGCCGTTGAGCTGGTGGGAAAAACGCCTGGGCGGCGCGCTGGACCGGTTGCTCGGCGCTTTTGTCGAGAACGAACTGGCCGGCATTGTCGGCCTGGCGTTCGAACCGCGTGAAAAGGCGCGGCACAAAGTCACCCTGTTCGGCATGTACGTGAACGCAGCCCGGCAGCAACAGGGCCTGGGTCGCCAGTTGGTCGAGGCGGCGCTGGAGGAAGCGCGCGGGCAGCCCCACCTCAAGCTGATCCAGCTGACCGTCACCGCCGGCAATGACGCCGCCTTCGCCCTGTACCAGCGCTGCGGCTTCATCCAGTACGGCCTGGAGCCCTTGGCGGTGCGGGTGGGCGTCGACTACTTCGATAAGATCCACATGTGGCGCGAGTTGCAGGCCGACTGAGATTCGAATTTGGGAACCCTATCCAATGTGTGTGCGGGCTTGCTCACTACACACCGTTATCGCAGGCAAGCCAGCTCCCATAGATGACCTGCGCTGTTTTCGAAATTGCCTCTAGCGCACCGCACTCACCCCATCCAACGTCGAAAACGACGTGTCCTTGGCCGTCAGCAAAAAGTCGCGCATATACGGCGCATCCAGCATGTCCGCACGAATCCCCGCATACAGCGTGGCAAACAAGCCTTTCTCGCCCAGGCGCTTGGCCTTCACGTAACCGCGCGAGCTGTATTCATGCAGCGCCCAGTGGGGCATGCCGCACACGCCGCGGCCGCTGGCCACCAGTTGCATCATCATCACCGTCAATTCCGAGGTGCGCACCTGGGCCGGCTCCACGTCGGCCGGTTCCAGGAAGCGGGTGAAGATGTCCAGGCGGTCGCGTTCGACCGGGTAAGTGATCAGGGTTTCGCTCAGCAGGTCTTCGGGCACGATGTACGCCTTGTTCGCCAGCGCGTGCTGGTTGGCCACGGCCAGCATGGCTTCGTAGGTGAACAGCGGTACATAAGTGATGCCCGGCAGTTCCAGCGGATCGGAGGTCACCACCAGGTCCAGGTCGCCGCGAGCCAGGGCCGGCAGCGGCGCGAAAGCGAAGCCGGACGCCAGGTCCAGTTCGACTTCCGGCCATGCATCACGGAACTGGTCGATGGTCGGCATCAGCCACTGGAAGCAACTGTGGCATTCGATGGCCATGTGCAAGCGCCCGGCCGTGCCGCCCGCCAGCCGCGCAATATCGCGCTCGGCGCCGCGCAGCAGCGGCAGGGTGGCGTCGGCCAGTTGCAGCAGGCGCAGGCCGGCGCTGGTGAAGCGCAGCGGCTTGGTCTTGCGCACAAACAACTGCATGCCCAGACGCTCCTCCAGCTCCTTGAACTGGTGGGACAACGCCGATTGCGTCAGGTGCAGGCGCTCGGCGGCCTCCACCAGGCTGTCGGCTTCGCGCAGGGCGTGCAGGGTCTTGAGGTGACGGATCTCGAGCACGGGCTCTCCATGAAGACAATTTGTGACGAAGTTGGACTGCGTGAGTTTGTCTCATGTTGCCGGGCATGTCGATCTCGACCGCTGGGCACTCTTCATCAAACTGTCATGGAAGTGTGGCAGCGCGCTTGAACAAACTTCATCAGACTCGCGCTCTACTGGGGTTCTGCGTTTCGGTGTTTTTCATGCGCGTGTTGCTTTTACTGGCCGCTTTATTGTTCGGCCTGCCGTCTTTTGCGGCTTCTCGATGTGACGTCAATGTCCCGACCCAAACGGTCGACCTGGCTCAGGTGAGCATCGCCTACCAGAGCATCGGCCGTGCGTCCGATCCGGCCTTGCTGCTGGTGATGGGCCTGGGCGGGCAGTTGATCCACTGGCCCGACGAAGTCGTCGTCGCGCTGTGCCAGCAAGGTTTTCGGGTGATCCGCTACGACAACCGCGATGTCGGCCTGTCGACCTGGCGCCAGGCGCCGGCCAATGCCAACCTGACTTTTGAAGTGCTGCGCTACAAGCTCGGCCTGCCGGTGGCGGCGCCCTATACCTTGACCGACATGGCCGATGACGCCATTGGCTTGATGGACGCGCTGCAAATCGAGCAATTCCACGTCCTGGGCGCGAGCATGGGCGGCATGATCGCCCAGCACATGGCCGCCATGGCACCGCAACGGGTGGAAAGCCTGACCTTGATCATGACCAGTTCCGGTGCCGAAGGCCTGCCGGCGCCGAATGCGGCGTTGGTGCAATTGTTGTCACGCCGCAGCGCGCCCAACCGTGAAGTGGCGCTGGAACAGCAGGCCGATTTGCTCGCAGCGCTCGGCAGCCCGAACGTGAAGGACGATCGCCAGGCGCTGCTGCACCAGGCGGCGCTGTCCTACGACCGCGCCTTCAACCCCGAAGGGGTCAAGCGCCAGATCATGGCAATCCTCGCCGAACCGAGCCGCGTGCCGTTGCTCAACCAGTTGCGCGTGCCGACGCTCGTGGTGCATGGCACCGCCGACCCGTTGTTGCCGGTGATGCACGGCGTGCACCTGGCGGCGCATATCCAGGGCAGCCAGCTGAAATTGATTCCCGGCATGGCCCATCGTTTCCAGGAGGCGTTCAAGGCGCCGCTGCTGACGGCGGTGTTGCCGTACCTGCAAGCCCATCGCGAAGATGCGGCGCACTGGGCGCAGATTGATCCGGTGGCGCCTGCGAAGCTGCTGTGACATTGGTGTATCGTGCAACCTTTGCGGCACATTCAAGCAGCGAGGTTGCCTACCATGAGTACTCCCCTGAAAATCGATTTCGTCAGCGACGTGTCCTGCCCCTGGTGCATCATCGGCCTGCGCGGCCTGACCGAAGCCCTTGACCAGCTCGGCGGCGAGGTGCAGGCCGAGATCCGTTTCCAGCCGTTCGAACTGAACCCGAACATGCCCGCCGAGGGGCAGAACATCGTCGAGCACATCACCGAAAAATACGGCTCCAGCGCCGAAGAATCCCAGGCCAACCGCGCACGCATCCGCGACATGGGCGCCGCGCTGGGCTTTGCTTTTCGCACCGATGGCCAGAGCCGTATCTACAACACCTTCGATGCGCACCGCCTGTTGCATTGGGCCGGGCTGGAAGGCTTGCAGTACAACCTCAAGGAAGCGCTGTTCAAGGCGTACTTCACTGATGGTCAGGACCCTTCCGACCACGCGACCCTGGCGATCATCGCCGAAAGCGTCGGCCTGGATGTCCAGCGCGCCGCCGAGATTCTGGCCTCGGATGAGTACGCCGCCGAGGTGCGCGAGCAGGAGCAACTGTGGACCTCTCGTGGGGTGACCTCGGTGCCGACTATTGTGTTCAACGACCAGTACGCGGTCAGCGGTGGCCAGCCGGCCGAGGCGTTTGTGGGGGCGATTCGCCAGATCATCAGCGAAGCCAAAAACTAGAGCCGAACACCGTTCAAACTGTGGGAGCGGGCTTGCTCGCGAATGCGGTGGGTCAGCCAATACATGTGCTGACTGACCCACCGCATTCGCGAGCAAGCCCGCTCCCACATTGGTTAGTCACTGTCTTCAAAAGATCTGCTGGCCCGGCCCTTGCATTGACCCCCTGAAGCCTTAGGGGGAACACTGCCTTGAACATTCTTGACCTCGACCACAGCCTCACCGCTCAGGCGCCGATCGCCCGGCGTTTGGCAAGCGGGCGGGCCACGCGCGTCGACCTGCTGGACCTGGGCCCGAAACTGCGCCTGTGGTCCACCGAAAAAACCTGGAAGCGCTTCACCCAGCGCCTGGCCCAGAGGCCCCGGCCGACGGATGCGCGGCCGGAAATCCTGTTTGTCGGCTCCGGTGACTATCACCACCTCACGCCGGCGTTTCTCGCCGACTTGAAAGAACCCATCAGCCTGATCCACTTCGACAATCACCCCGACTGGGTACGTTTTGCGCCCAAGCGTCACTGTGGTTCGTGGGTTAACCGTGCATTGAAAATGCCGGCGATCAAACGCATCGTCACCCTCGGCCCGTGCAGCGACGACCTGCATAACCCGCAGCTGCGCGGCGGTAACCTCGGCGCCCTCAAGCGCGGGCAGTTGCAGCTGTTTCCCTGGCAGCATCCGCCCTCGAAAGTCTGGGGGCGGGTAGGGGACGGCGCCGGCCATCGACAGCAGGAAAACCACCTGCACTGGCGCAACCTGGCCGAGCTGGACTGGGCGGCGTTCCTTGAGCAAATGATCGACAGCCTGCCCACCGAGGCGATCTGGATCACCCTTGACAAAGATGTGCTCGCCAGCCAAGACGCGGCCACCAACTGGGACCAGGGCGGCATGCGCCTGGCGCACTTGCTGCAAGCCCTGCGGGCCTTGGCCGCGCGCAAACGCATCATCGGCATCGACGTGTGCGGCGAGTTCGCTACGCCGGCGTTCAGCAACGCTTTCAAGCGTTGGGAAGCCAAGTCAGACCAGCCGCCGGCCGAGCGCTGGAGCCCGGCGGACCTGCAGCGCAACGCCGTGACCAATGAAGCTCTGATCGACCTGTTTGAGGAGCTGTTCCCGTGACGTTGACCGTGGTGTGGCTGGTGGGGTTTTCCATCGTGCTCGATGTGATCGGCCAGCTGTGTTTCAAGCTCGGCCTGGACCGTTTGCCCGAGTTGGAGGGCGGTTTTCGCCTGAATGCGTTCTGGGGCCAAGTGTTCAACGCGCCGCTGTTGTGGGCCGGGATCGGCGCGTATGTGATCGAGTTTTTCGTCTGGCTTGAAGCCTTGTCCCGCGCGCCGTTGAGCTTGCTGTTTCCGGCGGCCGCGCTGGCGTATTGCGGGGTGGTGCTGGCGGGCAAGGTGGTGCTGGGGGAAACCGTCAGCCGCCGCCGTTGGCTGGGCACGCTGGTGATTACCCTGGGTGTGATGCTGGTGGCGATTGCCGGGGGGCAGGCATGAATGCGCATACGTGGCTGCATGGGCGTATCGGCACGCTGGTGCTGTGGGCCTTGTTGATCTGTACCGAAAGCGCCGGGCAATTGTTCACCAAAGTGGCCGGGGACCAACTGGGGCAGATGGATTTCAACTGGCTGTGGCTGGGCGAGGTGGCCCGCAACCCGGGGATCCTGGCGGCGATTGCCTGCTACATCGGCGCGTTTTTCGTGTGGATGCTGATCCTGCGGCGCAGCAGCTTGTCCCTGGCGTTTCCGCTGAGTTCGCTGGTGTTCGTGGCGGTGCTGCTCGGTTCGTGGCTGGGGCTGGGGGAACATATCAGCCCGTTGCATTGGGTGGGGGTGGTGGTGATTATCGGTGGGATCGCCCTGTTGGCTGAGGGCGAAGAACACTGAAATGTCGCTATGAAATGGGGTCCAAATGTGGGAGCGGCGGTGCGACGATTCGACTTGCTCGCGAAAGCGGTGTTTCAGTCGATACATACGTCACTGACCCACCGCATTCGCGAGCAAGCCCGCTCCCACAGTTTTAATCAGTGTGTATCAGTTGAAGGTGTAACTGATCGCCGTCTGCACCTGGCCCTGGTTCACATCGCCGGTCTGCCTGACGATGCTGCTTTCCGCCGCCGAGCCCACCAGGTGCACCCAGCTCGCACTGGTCAACAGCGACCAATTGGGCGCCAGCGGGAACTGGAAACTCTGGCTCAGCGTAACGTTCTGAAAACCGCCGCTGGCGTTGTAAGCCTTGAATCCGGTGGCTGCGGCTTCGCTGTCATCCACCCCGAAATACGTCTGGGTCTGGCGCGCATCGGCGAAATGCGCCACCAGGCCGCTGTTGCCGATAACCCCGCCGCCCAGTGGGTAACCCAGCTCACCCCCGACCTTGCCGAGCGCGCCACTTTGCGAATGCCCGCCGCCCACGGCCTGGCCCAGTTGCGCGTAGACCCGCCAGAAGTCAGCCGGCGCGTATTGCACAAAACCGCCTACCTCAGCCATGTCCGACACATTGCGCAGCCCCTGCAGCGATCCGTTGGAGGTGCGCCCCTGCAAGTAATTGATGTAAGGGCCGGCGCTGAAGCCGTGGGTGTGCAGGGCGCTCCAGGTCAAGCCGTCGTCGGTGTCCAGGCTGACATCGCCCCAGTCCAGGTCCAGATACGGCACGGGCCGGGTTTCGTAGCGGCTGCCGGTCGGGTCATGGGGCTGGTAGCTGACGCCTGCGCCGACGTCACCGGTGATGCCTGCGGCGTGCGCGCCGAGGCTGAGTAAACCGGCGAATGCAGCGCATGTGATCCTGGACATGGTCACGGCTCCTGAAAATGAATACACGCGCATGAACGCGCAGACCGGCATGCCCACGCAAGCACTCATCTTGTTTGTAGCAAGCTACAAAAATTGTAGCTCCCACCCCACGCATGCGGCCGCACGCCCAGCCCCGCTGGGCGTTGGCCAATTGGCACAGTCCCTGCTCTACCCCTGGTGCAAGCGCAGACAGCGCACTCCATCAAGGTAACCACAATGATTGACTGGCATATCGTGTGCGACTTCGACGGGACCATTACCCCCACCGATGTCATCGACAACGTCCTCCAGCGTTTCGCCGGGCCCGAATGGGAAACCATCGAACAGCAATGGCTGGATGGGCATATCGGTTCACGCGAATGCCTGAGCCGCCAACTGGCGCTGATCAAGGCCACCCCCGCCGAACTGCTGGCGTATTTCGACAGCGTCGAGATCGATCCGGACTTCCCGGACTTCGTCGATCACGTGATGGGCCTGGGCGCGTCCATCGAAGTGGTCAGCGATGGCATCGAGCAGGGCATCGCGCGGATCCTGTCACGCCACTACGTGACCTTGCTGCCGATCCTCGCCAACCGCCTGCGCCAGGTCGACCAGAACAGTTGGCGCATCGATTTCCCCTACGCCAGCGACGCCTGCCGCGCCGCCTCCGGCAACTGCAAGTGCAAATCCACCCCGCATGACAGACGCGTGCTGGTGATCGGCGACGGCAAGTCCGACATGTGCGTGGCGTCCACCGCCGATTTCGTGTTCGCCAAGGGCAGCCTCGCCGACTACTGCGTCGCCCACCAGATCCCCCACGCGCGTTTCGACAGCTTTGCTCAAGTGCCGGCGTTGCTTGCGCAACTGCCGCAAGGCATCGCTGCCAACGCCGCCTCCTTTGTTGAACATCAGGAACTCTTCCACCATGTCTGATATCCGAATCGCTTCCGCCGAAGACCAGATCCTCCTGGATAAAGAAGCCAAATACTGCTCCTACGGCGACACCGTCCACTACATCGAGCCGCCGCGCATTTTCAGCCGCTGCGAAGGCTCCTATGTGTGGGACACCGAAGACCAGGCCTACCTCGACCTGCAAATGTGGTACTCGGCCGTCAACTTCGGCTACGCCAACCCACGCCTGAACAACGCGCTGAAACAACAGATCGACACCCTGCCGCAGATCGCCAGCCAGTACCTGCACAAGGGCAAGATCGAGCTGTCGGAAATGATCGCGGTCGACGCCAAGAACAAGTTCGGCCTCGACGGTCGCGTGCACTTCAACGTCGGCGGTTCGCAGTCCATCGAAGACTCCCTGAAAGTGGTGCGTAACGCCACCAACGGCAAGAGCCTGATGTTCGCCTTCGAAGGCGGCTACCACGGGCGTACGCTCGGCGCCTCGTCGATCACTTCCAGCTACCGCTACCGTCGCCGCTACGGCCATTTCGGCGAGCGCGCGCAGTTCATCCCGTTCCCGTATCACTTCCGTGGCCCCAAAGGCATGACCAAGGAAGAGTACGGCAGCCATTGCGTGCAGCAGTTCGCGCGCCTGTTCGAGACCGAATACAACGGTGTGTGGGACCCGAAGGTCGGCCAGAGCGAGTATGCCGCGTTCTACGTCGAGCCGATCCAGGGCACCGGCGGCTACGTGATCCCGCCGATGAACTTCTACCGCGAGCTCAAGCACGTCCTCGACCAGCACGGTATTTTGATGGTCAGCGACGAAATCCAGATGGGCTTCTACCGCACCGGCAAACTGTGGTCGATCGAGCACTTCGACGTGCAGCCGGACGTGATCGTGTTCGGCAAGGCGCTGACCAACGGCCTCAACCCATTGGGCGGCATCTGGGCGCGCGAAGAGCTGATCAACCCGAAGATTTTCCCGCCAGGCTCGACCCACTCCACCTTCGCCTCCAACCCGTTGGGCACGGCGGTGGGCCTGGAAATGTTCAAGATGACTAACGAGGTCGACTACGGCGCGATGGTCATGGCCAAGGGCAAGTTCTTCCTCGAAGGCCTGCAAGACCTGCAGAAACGTTTCCCGATCATCGGCGACGTCGACGGCCTGGGCCTGGCCCTGCGCTGCGAAATCTGCGGCCCGGACGGCTTCACCCCGGACAAGGCGACCCTGGACTACATGGTCGAGGAAGGCATGAAGGGCGATATGGTGGTGGATGGACGCAAACTCGGCCTGATCCTCGACGTGGGCGGTTACTACAAGAACGTGATCACCCTGGCACCGTCCCTGGAGATCAGCTACCCGGAAATCGAGCTGGGCCTGAAGCTGCTTGAGCAATTGCTGGTGCGGGCGACCAACCGATGAGCCAGGCAGAGATCGACCTCGGTGAAGGTGACGCCGGCTTCGTTCTCGGTGACGGTCCGGTCGGGATTCTGTTGATCCATGGCCTGACCGGCACCCCGACGGAATTGCGCCAGGTCGCCCGGGGCCTGGCCAAGGCGGGCAATTGCACGGTGTACGTGCCCACCCTGGCCGGGCACTGCGGGGATAACAGCGACCTGCAGGCCACCGGCTGGCGCGACTGGTACGAAGGCGTGCGCAAGACGTTCGTGGGCGTCAAGCAGCGCCACGCGCAGGTGTTTGTCGGCGGCTTGTCCATGGGGGCGGTGATGTCGATGTACCTGGCCTCGGAGCATCCGGGCCAGGTCGCCGGCTTGCTGATGTATTCCACCACGCTCAAGTACGACGGCTGGAGCATCAGCAAAATGGCGTTCATCACGCCCTTGTTGATCCGCATTCCGTTTGGCGTGCGCCTGTTCCGTTTCACCGAAAAACCGCCCTACGGCATCAAGAACGAACGCCTGCGCGCCATCGTTGAACGGCAGATGAAAGAAGGCGAAAGCAGCGAAGCGGGCTTGTTGACGATGGAGGGCGTGACCGTGCGTGAATTGCATTGGATGAATGCCGAGGTCAGGAAACGCATGCCATCAATCAACGTACCGGCGCTGGTGCTGCACGCCATCGAGGACGACATCACCAGCCGCTGGAACGCCGACTACGTGGAGCGCCATCTCGGCGGGCCGGTGACCAAGATCTTGCTGGATAATTGCTACCACATGATCACGGTCGACCTGCAATACCGTCGGGTGATCGAGCTAAGCGCTGGCTTCATCGAGCAACACAGTACCCCCTTTGGCTGTGGCAAGCGGGCCTCCTGTGGCGAGCGGGCTTGCCCCGCGTTGGGTGGCGAAGCCGCCCCAAACCCAGACACCGCAGTTCTAACTGGAAGGATGCAGTGTCAGTGATGGGGCTGCTTCGCAGCCCAACGCGGGGCAAGCCCGCTCGCCACAACAAGCCCGCTCAAACCCTCGGTCAAAGATAGGGAAACGATGTGATCACCACCCAAGCCTTCCCGACCATCCGGGCCATCCAGCGCAGCGCCTGGAACGACTGTTTCCCGGGTGCGCTGGAAGACTGGGACTATTACGTCGCTGTGGAAAACGCCGCCATCGATGATTTCCAGTGGCGCTACCTGGCGGTCTACAAGGATGGAACGCTGGTGGCGGTGGCCGCCGCGTTCATCACCCATTATCGTCTCGACACCACGGTGTCGGGCGCCGGCAAGCGCTTGACCGAGGGTGTCGAACGGCTGTGGCCGGGGTTGCTGCAACTTGGCTTGTACGCGCTCGGTTCCCCGGTGGCCGAACGTTGCGATGCCGGTTTCGCCAGTGGCGTGCCGCAGACACTGCGTCCGCAGTTGCTCATGCACCTGCTGCAAGCCGCTCGCCGGGATGCCGACGACTTTGGTATCGGCCTGCTGGCGGTCAAGGACGCGCCGAGCAAAGACCCGCATTGGCGCCAGAGTTGCCGGGCGGCGGGCTTGCAAAGCATGCCGAGCTTGCCCACGGGCGTGCTGCCGCTGCCTTATGGCTCGGTAGACGCCTACCTGGGCTCGCTGGGCAAATCCACCCGCAAGGACCTGCGCCGCAAACTGCGTGCGCCGGGGCCGCGGGTAGAGTGGCGGCGCACGATCGACGATGTGCTGCCCGAGGTCATGCGCCTGTACGAAGCCACGCTGGCACGCGCCGAGCTGCAGTTCGAGCGGCTGCCCGTCGGCTACTTCACCGGGGTGCTCGAACGCCTCGATGAGCGCGCGGTCTGTGTGCTCTACTGGGTGGGCGAGCGGTTGGTAGCGTTCAATCTGATGCTGGTCGACGAGCACCGGCTGGTGGACAAGTTTTTCGGGCATGACGAGGAATTCAGCCGCGACTACAACCTCTACTTTCGCAGCTGGCTGACCAACGTCGACTATTGTATTCAACACAATATTTCGCGGTATGAGTGCGGGCAGGCCGGGTATGCCAGTAAGCTGCGCCTGGGTTGCGAGTTCCAGGGCAACAGTGTGTTTTTTCGCCATCGCAACCGGCTGGTCAACGGCCTGCTCATGCTCGTAAAACTGTTTATTCGACCGGATCGTTCCGACCCTGCCATGGCTGCTGCGATAAGCGAAACCTGATGATCACCAAGACCCGCCAGAAAGCCCGCCCCTTTGCCATTTCGCGCTGGAGCGTCCAGCGCAAGCTGGTGCTGGCGTTCTGGTTGGTCAGCGTGATCCCCACCATGATCGCCGCGGAGCTGGCCGCCACCACGCTGTCGCAGATCTTTGACAGCAACGTGCGCATCTGGCTTCAGGAGTCGACCAAGATCGTCAAGGATGAGATCGGCGACATACTTCACGACAACGCGCGCATGGCCAAACTGTTCCTGCGCTACACCAGCCCGCCTTCGAGCCGGCAGGCCGCCCGGCACGACCGGTTGACCGCCGACATTGCCGACGCCACCGATATCGACGTGGTGGCGCTGATCCGCCTCAGTGACCACAAACTGGTGTTCAGCACCGCCGCCGATGACATCGTCAAGCAGATCAGCCTGACCAGGAACACGGTGTTGCAGACGGTGCAGGTAGGCGGCGCGTCCACCGGCATTGTGGTCTCGACCTTCGAAACCAGCCAGGACGGCGTCGATTATCTGCTGCTGGTGGGGACTTACCTGGACAGCAGTTTCCTCACCAGTGTGGCGGATGTGCATTCCCTGGACCTGCGCCTGTACCTGGCCAACCCCGACGGTTTCTCCGAAATATTCTCGACCCAGCGCTTCGAGGACCACCCCTCGCGCATCCCCAAGAACGTCGAAACCGCGATGCGCAGCACCAAGCAGCCCAGCGAACAGTTCACCAACAACTACAGCGGTTTGTACTGGCCGATCTTCAACGATGCGGGCGAGCTGCAAGGCGTGATTTTCAGCGGACTGCTGCGCCACACCAGCCTGGTCGGGCTGGTGAACCAGAGCAATCTGTTCGTGCTGATCTTCCTGCTCAGCTCGGCGCTGTCGCTGGCGGCGGGGGTTTTGGTGTCGCGGCGCCTGACCCAGCCGCTGCGGGATCTTTCCCAGGGCGTCGGCGCGGTGATTGCCGGCGACTATGCGCACCGCGTGGTGGTCAGCGGTGGCGACGAGCTGGCGCAATTGAGCAGCACCTTCAACCATATGACCGAGCGCCTGGGCGAGTTGCATCAGCTTGAAGCCCAGTTGCGTCGGCGTGATCGCCTGCACGCCCTGGGTGAAGTCGCCATGGGCCTGGCCCACGAAATCCGCAACCCGCTGGGGATCATCAAGACGGCGACCCAGTTGCTGCACCGCCGGGCCGACCTGGCGGACACCGACAAGCGTCACCTGGAATACGTGATCAGTGAAGTCAGCCGCATCAACGACCTGATCACCGAGTTCCTCGACTTCGCCAAGCCCAACCCGCCGTTGCGCGTCGTGCTGCCTGCGCGCGCCCTGGTGGAAGAAATCCTCGGCTTCTGCGGCCCGGAACTGGCCTCCCATAACATCGATGCACAGATCGATGACCAGGCGCCGGGCGCGACCCTCTATGCGGATGCCAAGCAGCTCAAGCAGGCGTGCCTCAACCTGATTCTTAATGCCATCGACGCGATGCCCGAAGGCGGGCGCCTGACGTTAGGCATCCGCACGGCGGGCGAGCATACGGTGATCAGCATTGCCGACACCGGCCAGGGTATTGAAGCGCAAATGATCGAGCGTATCTTCACACCCTTTGTCACCACCAAGGCTTCCGGCACCGGCCTGGGCCTGGCCAAAGTCTATTCGATCATGGAAAGTCACGACGCCAGCATCGAATGCGCCAGTGAGAAGGATGCCGGCGCCACGTTCAGCCTGTACATTCCGGCCATAGGCGAAGACGACGGGGACAGTCATGACGCATAACATTCTGGTGGTCGACGACGAACCCAAGCTCTGCGACCTGCTGGCGTCGGCCCTGGGCCAGAACGATGTGCAGGTGTTTATCGCCGGCAATGGTCTGCACGCGCTCAAAGTGCTGGAAGGGGAAGACATCGACCTGGTGATCAGTGACTGGCGCATGCCGGGCATGGACGGGCCGGCGCTGTTGGCCGAAATCAAGCTGCGCTACCCGCACGTGCCGGTGATCGTGATGACCGCCTACAGCACGGTGAAAAACGCCGTGCAGTCGATGCGCAATGGTGCCTACGACTACATCGCCAAGCCGTTCGACATCGACGAACTGGACATCACCGTGGCCAAGGCCCTGCAGTTTCGCGACATCATGCGCGACAACGCACGCCTGCGTGCCGAGCTGGATGAACACGCGCAATTGGACAGCCTGGTCGGCGACAGCCCGGCGTTTCGCAAAGTGCTGCAAGCGGTGGACTCGGTGCGCGACAGCAGCGCGACCATTCTGCTGACCGGCGAAAGCGGCACCGGCAAGGAAATGGTCGCCCGCGCCATCCACAAGCACGGCAGCCGTGCCGACAAACCGTTCGTGGCGGTCAACTGCGCGGCCATCCCCGAAGGGTTGCTGGAAAGCGAAATGTTCGGCCATCGCAAAGGCGCGTTTACCGGCGCCGTGGCCGACCGGGTAGGGCGCTTCCAGCAGGCCGACAAGGGCACGTTGTTTCTCGATGAAGTGGGCGATATGCCGCTGGCCCTGCAAGCCAAGATTCTGCGCGCGTTGCAGGAACGCGTGATCGAACCGGTGGGCGACCCGCGCGAGCGCAAGGTCGACGTGCGGGTGATCGCGGCCACCAACAAGAATCTATTGGAGGCGGTGGCCAACAAGGAATTTCGCGAAGACCTGTATTACCGCCTCAATGTGTTCCCGATCCCGCTGCCAGCGTTGCGTGAACGCGTTGAAGACATCGCGCCCCTGGCCCGGCACTTCGCCCACACGCTGAGCACCACTGCCGGCAAACGCATTACCGGGTTCAGTGCCGAAGCGTTGCAGGCCATGGCGGCGTATCACTGGCCGGGCAATATCCGCGAACTGCAGAACTGCGTGGAGCGCGCGACCATCGTGGCGGCTTCGCCGGTTATCGAGGATATCGACTTGCCGGGGTATTTGTTTGCATCGAAACCGAGCGAGGGTGGCGTGACGGCAATCCTCAGCGACGGGCCGGGCATTCCGCGGGACTTGGACGCGGCGTTGGCGGAGGTGGAGAAGGCCTACATACTCGCGGCGTTGCAGGAGAGCAATGGGGTGCAGGCCGCTGCGGCGGCGAAGATCGGGATTTCCGAGCGCAGTTTTTGGTATCGCCTGAAAAAGCTGGGCATCCAGGTCGACAAGATTGTCCGCTGACCTCTCTGGCAGACGCAGATCCAAATGTGGGAGCGGGCTTGCTCGCGAATGCGGTGGCTCAGTCAATATCCCAGTGACTGATACACCGCATTCGCGAGCAAGTCGAATCGTCGCACCGCCGCTCCCACATTTTTTGACCGTGTTGTGTCAGGTATGGACGCGTACCCAGATGCTTACCAGCACGGTCGCGGCCATCAACCAGGCCACCGCCGCCACGGCTAACGACGCCTCCAACCGCATCCGATCCACCACCACATACAACGTCGCCAGATACACGAAATACGGAATGATCGACCACATCCCGAACAGTATCGTGGTTTTCAGATCCTCCACCGAACGGCCCTTGCCGACGATGTAGTGGGCGATCAACGCAAAGGTCGGAAACAGCGGCACCAACCCCGCGATGTAGTAGTTTTTGGTCTTGGCCAGCGCCGCCAGAATCAACACCACCGCCGCGCCCAGAGCGGCCTTCAAGAAAAGATCCATCAGTGACTCAACCCGTATTTTTTGACTTTGTCGAACAAGGTGGTCTTGGCCATCCCCAGTTCCTGGCTGGCCTGGGTCAGGTTGCCGCCGCTGCGTTGCAGGGCGTCGTTGAGCAGGTTGCGTTCGAAGGCTTCAACCGCCTCGGTGAAGGCCAGGCCTTGATTGCCACTGCTGGCGCCGCTTTTCTTGAAGGCCGGCAGGCCAAGGGCGAAGCGTTCGGCCACGTTGCGCAACTCACGCACGTTGCCCGGCCAGTCGTGGCTCATCAGGCTCGACAGGGTCTGGTTGTCCAGCTCCGGCACCGCGCGGTCGAAGCGCAGGGACGACTGCTGCAGGAAGTGTTCGAACAATTGCAGGATGTCTTCGCGGCGCTCGCGCAGGGGCGGCAGTTCCAGGGTCACCACGTTGAGGCGGTAGTACAGGTCGCTGCGAAACTGACTGGCGCGGCTCAGTTCGTCAAGGTCCGACTTGGTGGCGGCGATCACACGGCAATCCACCGCCACGCTCTGGTTCGAGCCCAGGCGTTCCAGGGTGCGCTCCTGCAAGACGCGCAGCAATTTGATCTGCAGGTTGATCGGCATGCTTTCCACTTCATCGAGAAACAGCGTGCCATCGTGGGCATGCTCGATCTTGCCGATGCGACGCTTGCCGGCGCCGGTGAAGGCATTGGCTTCATGGCCGAAAATCTCGCTTTCGAACAGGTTTTCCGGCAGGCCGCCGCAGTTCAGCGCGACGAACTGGTGGGCATGGCGGCGGCTGAAATCATGCAGGCAGCGCGCAACCAGTTCCTTGCCGGTGCCGGTCTCGCCTTCGATCAATACGTTCGCCGAGGTGTCGGCGACGTTAGCGATCAACTCGCGCAGGTTCTGCATGGCCGGCGAGCGGCCGATGATGCGGCCTTCCAGGGAATCGCGCTCGGCCAGTTGGCGGCGCAGCGACCAGACTTCCCGCGCCAGCCCGCGCTGCTCCAGGGCGCGGCGTGCGACGTCCACCAGGCGCTCCGGGGAGAAGGGTTTTTCCATGAAATCGTAGGCGCCATTGCGCATCGCGCCGACCGCCATGGAGATATCGCCATGCCCGGTGATCAGCACCACCGGCAGGCTTTTATCCAGGGCCTTGAGACGGGTGAGCAGCTCCAGGCCGTCGATGCCCGGCAGGCGAATGTCGCTGATCACAATGCCGGCGAAGTTCTCACCGATGCGCTGCAACGCCTCTTCGGCACTGCCCACGCCGACGCTGGGAATATCTTCCAGGGCCAGGGCTTGTTGGCAACCGAGCAACACATGGGGGTCGTCTTCGACGATCAGTACGGTGAGGTCATCTTTAAGGGCTGTAGCGTCTGTATTCATGTCGACTCAGCTTTTTGAACGCCCGCCAAGGGCAGGCACAGGACAAAGGCCGTTCCGCCACTGGCCGGGTGTTCCACGGCGAGGTTGCCGCCGGTGGCCGCCGCCAGGCTGGCGGATAGGGTAAGGCCCAGGCCCAGGCCTTGCTCGCCGGGTTTGGTGGTGAAGAACGGTTCGAACAAATGTTTGCGTGCCTCGGGGTCGATGCCGTGACCATTGTCGCGCACCTGCAGGCGGTATTTACCGTCGGCGCTGCTGCCGTCCAGCCACAGCTCGGGGGCCGGCTGGGCTTGCATGGCGTCAAGGGCATTGCCGATCAGGTTGACCAGGATCTGCTCCAGGCGCGTCTGGTCAATTTGCAGCTGGGCCTGGGCAAAGTCGCGGTGCAGGGTCAGCGGCAGGCTGTCCAGGCGTGCGCCGAGTACCTGGAACGCGGCGTCCACGGCCTTGGCGAGGCTGGCTTCGCCCTGGTCGTCGCCGCGCCTTGCAAAGGAGCGCAGGCTGGCGGTGATGCGGCCCATGCGGTCGATCAGTTCGTTGATGGTCTTGAGGTTGGCGCTGGCGGTGTCCAGCGCGCCGCGCTCCAGGAAGCGCACGGTGTTGCCGGACAAGGTGCGCAGTGCCGCCAGCGGCTGGTTCAGTTCGTGGGCGATGCTGGTGGACATCTGGCCGATGGCCGCCAGCTTGCCGGCCTGCACCAGTTCATCCTGGGCGCGGCGCAGGGTTTCTTCGGCCTGGCGTCGTTCGCGAATCTGGCCCTTGAGCCGCTCGTTGCTGGCGCGCAGGTCGACGGTACGTTCGGCGATCCGTCGTTCCAGCTGGCTGTTGGCTTCCTGCAGGGCTTCGCGCGCGGCGAGGCGGGTAGCGATGACCTTGCGCCGTTCATTCCAGGCAATCAGCAAAAACGCCACCAGGCCAAACGCCACCGCCACCAGGATGCCCTGGTTGATGGCGGCGCGGCGCAGGTCGTTGAGCGGGGTGAGCAGGGTGAAATTCCACGGTGTGTCGTTGAGCGGGCGGGTTTGCGCCAGGTAACTGACGGCGTGCTCGTCATTGACCACTTCGCTGTTGGCCGGGAAGGTCAGTTTCTCGGTGCCTTCGTTGAGACGTTCGCGGGCCAGGGGCTCCAGCGCGTTCAGCGTCGCCCAGTAATATTGCAGGCTGTGGGCCAGGCGGTCCTTGGTTTCATCGCTCAGCGGGCGCACGGCCTTGAGGCGGCGGGCCGGGTCGCTGGAGAGGATGATGATGCCGTTCTCGTCGCTGACGAAGGCTTCGAGGCGCGCGCGTTGCCAGCGTTCTTCCAGAGCTTCGAGGCGCACTTTGACCACGGCGACACCGATGATTTTGCCGTGTTCTTCCAGGCCATGGGCCAGGTAGTAGCCGGGTTCGCCATTGGTGCTGCCGATGCCGTAGAAACGTCCGGGCTGGCCGCGCACGGCGTTCTGGAAGTAGGCGCGAAAGGACAGGTCTTCGCCTTGGTAACTGTCGGCATCGCGCCAGTTACTGGTGGCGAGTACGCGGCCGGTGGTGTCCATCACGTAGATGGCGCGGCTGCGACTGCGTCGGTTGAGGCCTTCGAGGTAATCGTTGACGGTTTTGCGGGTTTCCTGGTTGGGATCGGCCAACAGCGTGGATACGCTGGATTCCAGCTCCAGGAGGCTGGGCAGGTAAGTGTATTTGCTCAGTTCACTTTCGACGGTGCGGGCATGCAGCTCCAGCTGGCGTTCGCCGGTGTCGCTAAGGGTGCGAATGCCGTAGTACTCGCTGATCCAGAAGCCGATGTAACCCAGGCCGATCATCAGGGCGATGATCAACGGTGGCAGGAACAGTTGGCGAATCAGGCGTGGTTTCACGGCAAGTGATGGCGGTGCGGCGCGAAATTGGTTGGGGTCGCATTTCATCACAGATGCCTTGGGTCAACCAGTTGTGCTGATGGTGCTTGTCCAGTGGCGAGCGGGGTTATTGTGGCGAGCGGGCTTGCCCCGCGTTGGGCTGCGTAGCGGCCCCAAAACCAGCGACTGAGGATTGCCAGACACACCGCGTTCCTCATTACTGGGGCCGCTTCGCAGCCCAACGCGGGGCAAGCCCGCTCGCCACAACAAGCCCATCTTCACAGACGGGACTGATGTTGCTCTTAGTGCTGCAGGATTTTCTCAAGGAAGTGCTGCGCGCGTTCGGAGCGGGCGCTGATGTCGCCGAAGAACTCTTCTTTCGGGCAGTCTTCGATGATCTTGCCGGCGTCCATGAAGATCACGCGGTCGGCCACTTTGCGGGCGAAGCCCATTTCGTGGGTCACGCACATCATGGTCATGCCTTCCTGAGCCAGCTGCACCATCACGTCCAGTACTTCGTTGACCATTTCCGGGTCCAGCGCCGAGGTCGGTTCGTCGAACAGCATGACGATCGGGTCCATGGCCAGCGCGCGGGCGATTGCCACACGCTGTTGCTGGCCGCCGGAGAGTTGGCCCGGGTGCTTGTGGGCGTGCGCCGACAGGCCCACGCGCTCGAGCAGTTGCAGGCCTTTCTTGGTGGCTTCTTCCTTGCTGCGGCCGAGCACCTTGATCTGCGCGATGGTCAGGTTTTCGGTGATGGTCAGGTGCGGGAACAGTTCGAAGTGCTGGAACACCATGCCCACGCGTGAACGCAGTTGCGGCAGGTTGGTCTTCGGGTCGGCAATCGACGTGCCGTCCACGATAACGTCGCCCTTCTGGAACGGTTCCAGTGCGTTGACGCATTTGATCAGGGTGGATTTGCCCGAGCCGGACGGCCCGCACACCACGATCACTTCGCCTTTTTTAACCTCGGTGCTGCAATCGGTCAGCACCTGGAAGTCGCCATACCACTTGTTGATGTTCTTGATAGAGATCATACGGCAAACCTTTTTTGCAGACGCTTGACCAGCAGCGAGGCGGAAAAGCTGATGATGAAGTAGACCACACCGGCGAAGATCAGGAACTCGTTGGAGCGGCCGATGATGTCGCCGTTGGAGCGGGCGGAGTTGAGGAAGTCCACCAGGCCCACGGTGTAGACCAGCGAGGTGTCCTGGAACAGGATGATCGACTGCTGCAGCAGCAACGGCGTCATCTTGCGGAATGCCTGGGGCAGGATGATCAGGCGCATGGTCTGGCCGTAGGTCATGCCCATGGCCTGTGCCGCCGCCATCTGGCCCTTGGGGATCGACTGCACGCCGGCCCGCACGATTTCACAGAAGTACGCGGCTTCGAACATCATGAAGGCCACGACGCAGGAGGTGAATGCACCGATCGGGGTGTCTTCGCCTGTGATCCAGCGCAGCACGAACGGTACCGCCAGGTAGAACCAGGTGATCACCAGCAGCAGCGGGATCGAGCGGAAATAGTTCACATAGGCGCCGGCCACGCGTGACAGCAGTTTGCTGGACGACAGGCGCATCAGGGCGAGGATCGTGCCCAGGATGATGCCGCCGACCACGCCCATGACCATCAACTGCAAGGTCATGACCATGCCGTTCCACAGGCCCGGGATGGCGGGGATGATGCCGCTGAAATCGAATTCCATTATTTACCCCCCACGGAGATCAGGCCGGGCACCGCGACTTTCTTCTCGACCACGCGCATCAGCAGCATCAGGCTCATGTTCAAGGTGAAGTAGATCAGGGTGGCCAGGGTGAAGGCCTCGAACAGGTTGGCCGAGAACTCGGCGGTCTGCTTGGTTTGCGCCAGCAGCTCCATCAGGCCGATCAAGGACGCCACGGAGGAGTTCTTGAACACGTTGAGGAATTCCGAGGTGAGCGGCGGAATGATGATCCGGTAGGCCTGGGGCAGCAACACGTTCCAGTAGATCTGCGGCAGCTTGAAACCCATGGCCCGCGCGGCGGATTCCTGGCCGCGTGGCAGCGCCTGGATGCCGGTGCGCACCTGTTCGCACACACGGGCGGCGGTGAACAGGCCCAGGCACACGACCACGCTCAGGTAAGCCGAGGTGGTCGGGTTGAGGTCCTGTTTGTACCAGTCCTGCAGGCCCTGGGGCAGCAGGTCGGGTATCAGGAAGTACCAGATGAACAGCTGAACCAGCAGCGGCACATTGCGAAACAGTTCGACGTAGCAGGTCGCGATGCCCGCCACGAGGCGGTTCGGCACCGTGCGCATGACGCCCAGGACGGACCCCAGCAGCAAGGCGATGATCCACGCCACGACAGCGATGGCTATAGTCCAGCCCAAACCGGCGATGTACCAGTCGAGATACGTCTCGCTGCCAACGCCCGTGGACTTGAAGAATACGCCCCAGTCCCAGTTGTAATTCATTAGGGTCTCCCCCGAAATCGATCGATGTACAAGCACCCGCTTGGGGAAAGTCCATTCCCGCCCGGCGATGAACGCCAGGCACACGCGATCGGCTCGAAAACCGCCAGGTCGAGTGTTCCAAAGTAAAACCAGCAGGTAGTAACAGACGCCTGAGGGAGGGTTGGCTCCCTCAGGCGATAAGCTTAGTCAGGTATCAGATTTTTACGTCAGGCGCTGGTTTGTCGCTTGGGTTGGCGATCAGCTCCTTCACCTTTTCACTCATCGGGAAGTTCAGGTTCAGGCCTTTTGGCGGGATCGGGCTTTCGAACCATTTGGCGTAGATCTTGTTGATCTCGCCGGATTTGTACAGACCGACGATGGCGTTATCCACGGCTTTCTTGAAGTCCGGATCGCCTTTGCGAACCATGCAGGCATAGGCTTCGAAGGACTGCGGCGTACCGGTGATGACCCAGTCGTCCGGCTTCTTGGCCTTGGCTTCTTCACCGGCGAGCAGGGCGTCATCCATCATGAAGGCAACCGCGCGGCCGCTTTCGAGCATCTGGAAGGATTCGCCGTGGTCTTTGGCGGAGATGACGTTCATGCCCATCTGCTTGTCGGCGTTCATCGCCTTGAGGATGCGCTCGGACGTGGTGCCGGCGGTGGTCACGACGTTCTTGCCTTTCAGATCGGCGAAGTCGGCGTAGGACGGCTTGCCTTCCTTGTCTTTCTTGACCAGCAGGCGAGTGCCGATTTCGAAGATATTGGTGGTGAAGTCGACTTGCTGGGCGCGTTCGGCATTGTTGGTGGTGGAGCCGCACTCAAGGTCCGCGGTGCCGTTCTGGATCAGCGGAATACGGGTTTGCGAGGTGACCAGGTTGTACTTGGTCTTCAGGTCGGGTTTGTTCAGGTCTTTTTTCAGGGCTTCAACGATAGCCAATTGAATGTCGTGGGAGTAGCCCACGGGTTTGCCCGAACCATCCGCGATGTAGGAAAACGGAATGGAGCTGTCGCGGTGAGCGAGAGTGATGGTGCCGGAGTCGTTGATCTTCTTCAGGGTGCCGGTGAGTTCAGCGGCGAACACTGGAGTGCTGATCAGAGCGGCAGCGATAGCTGCGCCCAGAATATGGGGAACGATGCGCATCAATACTTCCTCGACATTTGTTTTTTTTATGAAGCCAGCTAAACGGCTCTCTTGTACAGCGAATGCCCGTGACGGCTCCTGAGGCGTCCCAGGCAATCGTCCAAGAGTGTAGAGCATGAGTCGTGCCATACCAGCAGTAAAAGATTAACTGCATGATTTAGTTGGGGATTAAGTTTATATGACGAGTTTTTTTAAGCCTTGGGTCCGGCAAACCGAATAGGTTGTCGTGTGGTGTTCGGAAAACCGAATGGGCCTGTAGGAGCGAGCTTGCTCGCGAAAACCCTGAGAACGCCGCGTTTATTCAGCATGAACGCGGCGTTTTGCGTTTTTCGCGAGCAAGCTCGCTCCTACAGGATTACGGGTGTGTCAGGCAGCCTGGGTCTTGCTGCGGTTCTGCTCGACCTTGGACAGGTAACGTTGCACGCTTTCCTGCTCCTGCGCGGTGGTGAACAGGCCGAGCTTGGTGCGGCGCCACAGCACGTCCTGAGCTTGGGTCGCCCACTCTTCGGCGCACAGGTAGTCGACTTCGCGGGTGTACAGGCCACCACCCAAGTGCTCGCCCAGGTCGGCCAGGGATTGCACGCCTTCCAGCAAGCGCCAGGTGCGGCTGCCGTAGGTGGTGGACCAACGGCGGGCGATCTCGCTCGGCACCCAGTCGAATTTGCTGCGAATGGCTTCGGCCAGAGCTTCCGGCGTCGTCATGTCTTCGCCGCCCGGCAGGCTGGCCTTGGCGGTCCAGCTCGGGCGCATCTGGGTGAAGTACGGCGCCAGTTGCGCCATGGCCGATTCGGCAAGCTTGCGGTACGTGGTCAACTTGCCGCCGAACACCGACAGGATCGGCGCCTCGCCTGTGCCGCCCGACAAGGCCAGGGTGTAGTCGCGGGTGATGGCCGACGGGTTGTCCGACTCGTCATTGCACAACGGGCGCACACCGGAGTAGGTGTGGACGATGTCGTCGCGACTCACTTGTTTCTTGAAATGCGCATTAACCACTTTGAGCATGTAGTCGGTTTCACCTTCGGTGATCGCAACTGCAGCCGGGTCGCCGCTGTACTCGCGGTCGGTGGTGCCGATGATGGTCAAGTGGTTCAGGTACGGAATGGTGAAAACGATGCGCTGGTCTTCGTTCTGCAGGATGTGCGCATGCGCACCTTCATAAAGTTTGGGCACGATCAGGTGGCTGCCCTGGATCAGGCGGATGCCGTACGGCGAGTCCAGCTTCAGGTCGTCCTTGATGAACTTGGCGACCCACGGGCCTGCGGCGTTCACCAGCGCACGGGCACGGATCGAGAACAGGCTGCCGTCGGCGCGTTCCATGTTCATTTCCCACAGGCCCTTGCTGCGGTGGGCACTGACGCAACGGGTCTGGGTGTGGATGTGCGCGCCTTTTTCGCGGGCGGCCATGGCGTTCAACACGACGAGGCGGGCGTCATCGACCCAGCAGTCGGAATATTCGAAGCCTTTGGTGATTTCGCTTTTCAACGGGCTGTCCGGGCCGAACTTGAGGCTTTTCGAACCGGCCAGTTTTTCGCGCTTGCCCAGGTTGTCATACAGGAACAGGCCGGCGCGGATCATCCAGGCCGGACGCAGGTGCGGGCGGTGCGGCAGGACGAAGCGCATCTGCTTGACGATATGCGGCGCCTTGGCCAGCAACACTTCACGTTCAGCCAGCGCTTCACGCACCAGGCGGAATTCGTAGTGTTCAAGGTAGCGCAGGCCGCCGTGAATCAGTTTGCTACTGGCGGAAGACGTGTGGCTGGCCAGATCGTCCTTTTCGCAAAGGAATACCGACAAACCGCGCCCGGCTGCGTCTGCTGCAATGCCGACGCCGTTGATCCCGCCGCCGATTACGGCAACGTCATAGACTTCGGCAAGCGGTGGAGCAGGCAAGGTAGAAGGGTTCATCGGCTGGCCTCTCGATCTTTTCGTATTGGAATTCGAACATTAATGTTCATTTGCGAAAATGGTAGCTGATAAACGCGGGCACAGCCAGTCGAGTTCGATTGAAAAAACTCATCGAAGGAGGGGGAAAGGAAAATTTGTGAACGTGAGCCTGGGCCAGGCTCGAGAGAATGAGTGCTGGATGGATCGCCTTCGCGGGCAAGCCCGCTCCCACAGGTGGCCGCATTCCCATGCCGGAACTCGATCAAATGTGGGAGCGGGCTTGCCCGCGATGGCGGCGGTGCAGACGCTAGACGACCTCCAGCCTCACCTTATGCTCACTCAACAACTGCACCAACGCCGGCACCGGCTGCTGATCGGTCACCAGGCAGTCCACCAGGCTGATCGGCCCGAGGCGAATCATGGCATTGCGCCCGAATTTGCTGGAGTCCGCCGCCAGGATCACCTTTCGCGCATTGGCAATGATCGCCTGGGAAACCCGCACCTCCTGGTAATCAAAGTCCAGCAGGCTGCCGTCTTCGTCGATCCCGCTGATACCCACCAGGGCAAAATCGACCTTGAACTGGTTGATGAAGTCGACACTCGCCTGGCCCACCACACCGCCGTCGCGTCGCACATTCCCGCCCGTGAGCAGCACGTCGAAGTCGTCCTTGGCGCTGAGCATGGTGGCCACGTTGAGGTTGTTGGTGATGATTTTCAGGTGATTGTGATTGAGCAACGCACGCGCGATGGATTCGGTGGTGGTGCCGATATTGATGAACAGCGAGGCGTGATCGGGGATCTGCGCGGCGATGGCTTCGCCGATGCGCTGTTTTTCGTCGCGCATCTGGTCGGCACGCATGGCGTATGCGGTGTTTTCGACACTGGAGTCATAGGCCGCGCCGCCGTGGTAGCGGCGCAGCAGATTGGCGTCCGCCAACTGGTTGATATCGCGGCGGATGGTTTGCGGGGTGACAACGAACAGCTGCGCCATTTCCTCGATACTGACATAGCCGCGTTCGCGGACCAGCTCGAGGATTTGTTGTTGGCGGGGAGGCAGATTCATGGGGCGTCCTTTGGGCTGCCATACAAAAGTGGCCCATGATGACGCAGGAATCCGCTCCCTGCCAGTTACAACCCCATATGGGTTGTGACGCCTGGCTTATTCAGCGCCTTCGTGGGGCTCCCAGTCACGGGTACGGCTCACCGCTTTTTGCCAGCCGGCGTAGAGCTTCTCCTTGGCGACTTCGTCCAACTGCGGTTCGAATTCGCGCTCGATCACCGCCTTGCCGCGCAATTCGTCCAGGCTGCTCCAGAAACCGCAGGCCAGGCCCGCCAGGTACGCCGCACCCAATGCGGTGGTTTCGCGCATTTGCGGGCGCTCGACCTGTGTGCCGAGGATATCGGCCTGGAATTGCATCAGGAAGTTGTTCGCCACCGCGCCGCCGTCCACACGCAGCGACTTGAGGCGTTCGCCCGAGTCCTGTTGCATAGCGTCGAGCACGTCGCGGGTCTGGTAGGCAATCGACTCCAGGGCTGCACGAATAATGTGATCCACGCGTACGCCACGGGTCAGGCCGAACAGCGCGCCACGGGCATACGGGTCCCAGTAGGGCGCGCCCAAGCCGGTGAACGCCGGGACCAGGTACACGCCGTTGCTGTCCTTGACCTTGCCGGCGAAGTATTCGGTGTCGTGGGCGTCATTGATGATTTTCAGCTCATCGCGCAGCCATTGCACGGTGGAACCGCCGTTGAACACGGCGCCTTCCAAGGCGTAGGCCACTTCGCCACGCGGGCCGCAGGCGATGGTGGTGAGCATGCCGTGCTTGGATTTCACCGCCTTGTCGCCGGTGTTCATCAATAGGAAGCAGCCGGTGCCGTAGGTGTTTTTTGCCTGGCCGGCTTCGACGCACATCTGGCCGAACAGCGCAGCCTGTTGGTCGCCGGCGATACCACCGATGGCAATGCCGCTCTTGGTGCGGCCGTAGATTTCCGAGGAGGACTTCACTTCGGGCAGCATTTCGCGCGGCACGTCGAGGATCTCCAGCATCTTCGCATCCCACTCCAGGGTGTGGATGTTGAAGAGCATGGTGCGCGAAGCGTTGGTGTAGTCGGTGACGTGGGTCTTGCCGCCGGTAAATTTCCAGATCAGCCAGCTGTCGATGGTGCCGAACAGCAACTCGCCGTTGCGCGCACGCTCGCGGCTGCCTTCGACGTGATCGAGGATCCACTTGAGCTTGGTGCCGGAGAAGTACGGGTCGGTCACCAGGCCAGTGCTGTCGTTGATGTATTGCTCGTGGCCGTCGCGCTTGAGCTGCTGGCAGATCTCGGTGCTGCGCCGGCATTGCCAGACGATCGCGTTGTAGATCGGGCGGCCGGTGACCTTGTCCCAGACCACAGTGGTTTCGCGCTGGTTGGTAATGCCGATGGCGGCAACCTGGTCATGGTGCAGGCCGGCTTGGGCCAGTGCCTCGACCATCACCGCGCTCTGGGTGGCGAAGATTTCCATCGGGTCATGCTCGACCCAGCCGGCTTGCGGGTAATGCTGGGTGAATTCACGCTGGGCGGTGCAGACCACGTTGGCGTCACGGTCAAAGATGATCGCGCGCGAACTGGTGGTGCCCTGGTCAAGGGCAATGATGTAGTTCTTATTCTGAAGGTCGGTCATGTCGATTGCCTTGCATGAAAATAAGGAAGTCAGAAATCAGCCTGGGCCGCGAAGGGCAGGGGACCAGGCTGGCGTTTTCAGGAAATACGCGTATTGCCGTTGACAGCCGTGTCAGGTGTTTCTTCAGCTATAGCAGGTGCGGCGCTCGGCAGATGGCGGGCAATCAACCCGCGATAGGCCGCAGCACCCAGGCATGCGCCGACGATCGGCGCGAAAATCGGTATCAGGAAGTAGGGAATATCGCGGCCACCGGTAAAGGCCATTTCACCCCAACCCGCGAAAAAGGTCATCAGCTTGGGGCCGAAATCCCGCGCCGGGTTCATCGCAAAGCCGGTCAGCGGGCCCATGGCGCTGCCGATCACCGCGATCAGCAGACCGATCAGCAGCGGTGCCAGCGGGCCGCGTGGCAGGCCGTTGTTGTCATCGGTGAGGGCCATGATCACACCCATCAGAATCGCGGTGATGACCATTTCCACCAGGAACGCCTGGGCAGTGCTCAGCAGCGCATGGGGGTAGGTGGAGAACACCGACGCCAGCTCCAGGCTTGCCTGGGAGCCGCGCACCATATGGTGGGTTTGTTCGTAATCGAAAAAAAGATTGCTGTAGAGCGTGTAGACCAGCGCGGCCGAGCAGAAGGCGCCGGCGATCTGGGCGAGGATATAGAAGGGCAGTTTGCGCTTGTCGAAGTCGGCGAAAAGACAAAGGGCGATGCTGACGGCAGGGTTGAGGTGAGCCCCGGAAATGCCGGCGCTCAGGTAGATCGCCATGCTGACGCCGACGCCCCAGATGATACTGATCTCCCACAAGCCAAAGCTGGCACCCGCGACCTTGAGCGCAGCGACGCATCCTGTACCGAAGAAGATCAGTAGCGCAGTCCCCAGGAACTCGGCCATGCATTGGCTCGAAAGTGAAGGCTGTTGAAGAGCAGTTGTCATGGAAAACCTCAGTTGTTGTTCTTGTCTGGCGCACGGCCTCAACGGGCTGTTGCGCGATTTTCACCGTGGCAAGGATCCCCATCCCGGACACGGCTTACTGCTGGAACGCTGTAAGTCTATTCCTACAGTATTCGGAAACGAAAAAATATAGACAAGAATGACGGCTGTCAAAGGTCGAAAGTGAACTGTCAGTCACTTTCAAACTATTGGTCTCGTGAATGATCACATTTGTCATGCTGCGCGTGCACCTTGAAAGTGGGCGAACTAGAGCGTTTTACGCGGGCTTGGCCTAGAATCGGCCATCTGTTTGCCACGCCCGGAGACGTCATGACCCCTGCATTGGACTTGTTGAAAAAAGTTCGCGCCGAACATCGCATCCACAGTTACGAACATGACCCAAAGGCGGCGTCGTATGGGCTGGAGGCCGCGGAAAAATTGGCGCTCGACCCGGCGCAGGTATTCAAGACCTTGCTGGCCAGCAGCGAGAAAGGCGAATTGTTGGTGGCGGTGGTGCCGGTCGTCGGAAGTCTGGACTTGAAGGCTCTGGCACAGGCCGCGGGGGTGAAAAAAGTCGAGATGGCCGACCCGGCAGCGGCGCAGCGCTCGACCGGCTACCTGCTGGGCGGCATCAGCCCGTTGGGGCAGAAGAAGCGCCTGCGCACGTTTATCGATGTGACGGCGCAGCCGTTTGCGACGATTTTTGTGAGTGCGGGGAGGAGGGGGTTGGAAGTCGAGTTGCCGGCGGCGGTGCTGGCGGAGCATACCCAGGCCAAGTTTGCACCGATTGGTCGGGCGTGAACCTCACTTTCGAAGCCAAAGAAGTTCCAATGTGAGAGCAGGCAAGCCAGCTCCCACATTCTGATTGGGTTTCGTCAGTGAGCTGGACTGTAACGCCGCACGCCTGATTCGGCCTGCGGGATTTGCGCGGCAGTGCTACCCGATGCCTGGAACAACACCAGATGTTCAGCCGCAACCCGAATCCCCACCTGCGCCCCGACCTGATGGTCTGCATGGCTGGGAAAAATCGACTCCAGCTGGGCGCCCGTCGGCAATTGCAGGCGGTACAAGGTCGACGCACCGAGGAATGTCTTGCCGACAATCCGTGCTGTCAACGCGCTATCCGGCGCGTGGACGATGTCGTCCGGGCGCAGCAGCACGTCCACCGCGCCACCCGTAGGCCAGGTATACGCACGGTTGCCGCGCAGCTCACCCAGTTCGGTGCTGACCGATTCAGGCGAACTCAATTGCCCGCGGATGAAGTAGCCCTGGCCGATAAAGCTGGCGACGTAAGGCGTCTGCGGTTCGTGATAGAGGTTGTAGGGCGTGTCCCACTGTTCAAGCCGGCCCTCCTTGAAAACACCGACCTGGTCGCTGACCGCGAAGGCTTCTTCCTGGTCATGGGTCACCAGGATCGCGCTGGTGCCCCGTGCCTTGAGGATATCGCGTACTTCGTGGCTGAGCTTGCGGCGCAACTCGCCGTCCAGGTTGGAAAACGGTTCATCGAGCAGCAACAGCGCGGGTTCCGGCGCCAAGGCGCGGGCGAGGGCGACGCGTTGTTGCTGGCCGCCGGAGAGTTCATGGGGGAAGCGTTTGCCCAGGTTCTTCAGGTTTACCAGCTCGAGCAATTCTGCGACCACACGGTCTTTTTGCGGGTGCTTGCGAATACCGAACGCGATGTTGTCGGCCACGCTCAAGTGCGGAAACAGTGCGTAGTCCTGGAATACCATGCCTATGCGACGTTTCTCGGGTGCCAAGGTGAATCCGGCACTGGAGATCACTTCACCGGCCAGGCTTATTTCACCTTCGTGCACCGGTTCGAACCCGGCAATTGCCCGGAGTGTGGTGGTCTTGCCGCAGCCGGAAGAGCCGAGCAGGCAGCCGATGTCGCCTGCATTGAGGTGCAGGTTGAGGTTCTGCACCACTCGCTGGTCTTGATAGCCGCATGCCAGGTTGCGCAGGTTCAGCAGTAGTGGCTGGCTCATGCGTGGTGGTACGACGGTGGAACGAGGAATTCAAGCAGCGCTTTCTGCGCGTGCAGGCGGTTTTCAGCCTGATCCCACGCGACCGAACGTGGGTCGTCCAGCAGGTCGAGGCTGATTTCTTCGCCGCGGTGCGCCGGCAGGCAATGCATGAACAACACATCCGGGGCGGCCAGGTCGAGCAGCGCGCGGTTCACCTGGTACGGCGCGAACCGGGCCAGGCGCGTGGCGGTCTCCTCTTCCTGGCCCATGGAGGTCCAGACGTCGGTGCTCACCAGATGCGCGCCGACCACGGCGTCTTTCGGATCGCGCAGCAGTTGCACGCGGCCGTCCGCCTTGGCCAGGAATTCGGCATTGGGTTCGAAGCCTTCGGGGCAGGCGATGCGCAAATGGAAGTCGAACTGGATCGCCGCTTCTATATAGCTGTTGCACATGTTGTTGCCGTCACCGATCCAGGCCACGGTCTTGCCCTGGATCGAACCACGGTGCTCAAGGAAGGTTTGCATATCGGCCAGCAACTGGCAGGGGTGCAGATCATCGGACAGGCCGTTGATCACCGGTACCCGGGAATTGGCGGAAAATTCGGTCACGGTGCTATGGGCGAAGGTTCGGATCATCACCGCATCGAGCATGCTCGACATCACCTTGGCGCTGTCGGCGATCGGTTCACCACGGCCCAGCTGTGTGTCGCGCGAGGACAGGAAGATGGCTTGGCCACCCAGCTGGATCATACCGGCCTCGAAAGACACGCGGGTGCGGGTCGAGGACTTCTCGAAAATCATCCCGAGCACGCGGTTTTTCAAAGGCTCGAACAGTACGCCGCGGTTACGCAGGTCTTTAAGCTCAATGCCTCGACGGATCACGCTGACCAGCTCTTCGGGCGTGCAATCCATCAGGGAGAGAAAGTGCCTTGCGCTCATCATTAACTACCTTTTGCAACAGACCGCAGATACTCAAAGCCTTGTTTATTGTGACAACGGGCGAGACCTGCGGCGAAAGCCGCACGGGGCGACGAAATAGGGGAAGGCGCGATATTGACATTAAATGTCGCGTGTTTCCAATAGGCTACGGTTTTTAAGGGTGTTCAAGGAGGGCGCCGGAGCGCGTTTGAAGACGATTTCCAGACAGCAGCGGGCCATTTGTACACTGGCGCTGAGACCTTTTGCAATGCGTCGGGGCGCCAGCAGGCCAGGCTGCGTCGGTTTTGCGGGGGGAGGGTGGTTTTCTGAAACATTTACTCACGCTTGGCCATGGCCTGGCCTGATGCCCATCGATTCACGGCGCGAACGTTGGTGGCGCCGTGGGTGGCCGCGGCCCATAGTTGGACCAAAGCCCAATAAAGAGACTGGCCATGACCAAGACTCTCCACCACCGTGCCTGCCATCTGTGTGAAGCCATCTGCGGCTTGACCCTGGAAACCACCAGAGCCGAAGACGGCAGCCTGGCGATTACCTCGATCAAGGGCGACGCTCTGGACAGTTTCAGCCGAGGGCACATCTGCCCCAAGGCCGTCGCGCTGCAGGACATCCAGAACGATCCCGACCGCCTGCATCAGCCGATGTTGCGGGTTGGCAATGAATGGCAGCCCATCGCATGGGACGAGGCCTTTGCGCTGGTGGCCGAACGGCTGGCGGGTATCCAGGCACGCCATGGGCAGAATGCGGTGGCGGTGTATCAAGGCAACCCCAGCGTGCACAACTACGGGTTGATGACCCACAGCAATTACTTCCTGGGTTTGCTCAAGACGCGCAATCGCTTTTCGGCGACCTCGGTAGACCAGTTGCCTCACCATCTCACCAGCCACCTGATGTACGGCCATGGCCTGCTGCTGCCAATCCCGGACATCGACCACACCGACTTCATGTTGATCCTGGGCGGCAACCCGCTGGCATCCAACGGCAGCATCATGACCGTGCCCGATGTGGAGAAGCGTCTCAAGGCGATCCAGGCCCGCGGCGGTAAGGTGGTGGTGGTCGACCCACGGCGCAGCGAGACCGCGGCGATGGCCGACCAGCACCTGTTCGTGCGCCCTGGCGGCGATGCGGCCCTGTTGTTCGGGGTGCTCAACACGTTATTCACGGAGAACCTGACCCGCCATAGCCACCTGCCGGTTGAAGGCCTGGATGATGTCCGCCGCGCCATCGCCGGATTCACCGCCGAGGCTATGAGTCGCCAGTGCGCGGTGCCTGCCGAGCAGATCCGCCAGTTGGCGCGGGACTTCGCCGCTGCCGACAAGGCGGTGTGTTACGGCCGCATGGGCGTATCGACCCAGGCGTTCGGCACGTTGTGTCATTGGCTGGTGCAATTGATCAACCTGGTGAGCGGTAATCTGGACCGTGTTGGCGGTGCGCTGTGCACCACCCCGGCCGTGGACTTGGTGGCGTCGACCGGCGGTGGGCATTTCAATCGCTGGCAGAGCCGGGTCTCCGGGCGCCCGGAGTACGGTGGGGAGTTGCCTGTGTCGGCCCTGGCTGAGGAAATGCTCACCGAGGGCGAAGGGCAAATCCGCGCATTGGTCACGGTCGCGGGCAACCCGGTGTTATCGACGCCTAATGGGCGGCAACTGGAGCAAGCCCTGGATGGCCTGGAGTTCATGGTCAGCATCGATCTCTATATCAACGAGACGACGCGGTATGCCGACCTGATCCTGCCGTCCACCTCAGCGTTGGAAAACGATCACTACGACACCACCTTCAATATGTTCGCGGTGCGGAACGTCACACGTTTCAATCGGGCGATATTGCCCAAGCCCGAGGGCGCGCTGCATGACTGGGAGATCTTCGTCGGCCTGGCCAGTGCGTTCGCGGCGCAGACCAGTGTCGCGCTCAAGCCGACCATGCCCCCGGCACAGATGATTGATTTCGGACTGCGCGCGGGCACCTACGGTGATGCATCCAGCCATAAACTTTGCGTGGCGAAGTTGGCGGACCACCCTCACGGCCTGGACCTGGGACCGCTCAGGCCCAATCTGGCGGCGCGTTTGAAAACCGCGAGTGGCAAGGTGCAAGCGGCGCCGGCGGTGATCCTCGCCGACCTGGTACGTTTTGCGGCGCAGCCGATGCCGATGGCCGATGAACTGCTGCTGATCGGACGTCGCCATGTGCGCAGCAATAATTCGTGGATGCATAACTATCACCGACTGGTGAAGGGCAAGCCCCGGCATCAATTGCTGATGCATCCCGATGATCTGGCTAGCCGCCAGTTGAGCGATGGCCAGCGCGTGCGTGTCAGTTCGCGCATCGGCATGATCGAGGTGGAGGTGGTCGCCAGTCTGGAGATGATGCCTGGCGTCGTCAGCCTGCCTCACGGTTGGGGGCATGGCCGCCCAGGCGTACGGATGACGATCGCCAGCGAACAGCCAGGCGCCAGTGCCAATGACTTGACCGACGAGCGGCAATTGGACGAGTTGTCGGGCAACGCCGCATTGAACGGCGTTCCCGTACAGGTAGCAGCCGCCTGAGCACCCGGCTGGAATTTTGCGTTACAATGCGCCACCGTGCCGACCTGTGAGTCGCAAAGTTCCAGCCGAGGTGTTCCATGGATATCATCGAAACGATCAAAGAGCAGATTGCCAACAACACCATTCTGCTTTACATGAAGGGCGCGCCAAACGCTCCTCAGTGCGGTTTCTCCGCGAAGGCTTCCCAGGCTGTGATGCAGTGTGGCGAGAAGTTCGCTTACGTGGATATTCTGCAAAACCCTGAAATCCGCGCCAATCTGCCGAAGTACGCCAACTGGCCAACGTTCCCGCAGCTGTGGGTAGCGGGCGAGCTGGTCGGCGGTAGCGACATCATCACTGAAATGGCCGCTGATGGTTCGTTGCAGGCGCTGATCAAAGATGCAGCGGTGAAAGCGGCAGCCAAGACTGACGCGTGATCCGAGTGCAATAAAAAGCCCCGCTTCTCGTAAGAGAGCGGGGCTTTTTTATAGCCGCCGGGCTATGGGTTATTCACCCATTTGCGATTGCAAGTAATTTTCCAGGCTGACCTTGTCGATCAGGCCCAGTTGGGTTTCGAGCCAGTCGATATGTTCTTCTTGGTCTTCCAGGATATCTTCCAGCAGCTCACGGCTGCCAAAGTCACCCTGTGCTTCGCAGTGAGCGATAGCGGCCTTGAGATCGCTGTGGCTCTTGCGCTCAAAACCCAAGTCGCTGCTGATCATTTCCTGGGTGTGTTCGCCGATGTTCAGCTTGCCCAGGTCCTGCACATTTGGCAGGCCTTCCAGGAACAGGATGCGCTTGATCAGCGCGTCAGCATCCTTCATGGCCTTGATGGATTCTTTGTATTCGCGCTTGCCGAGCTTTTCCAGGCCCCAATCGTCGTACATGCGTGCATGCAGAAAGTACTGATTGATCGCGACCAGTTCATTGGCAAGGATTTTGTTGAGTTGCTGGATGACTGAGATGTCGCCTTTCATGACTGGGGTCCTGCCCTGTAATCGCTGTGTATAAGGCGGAGTTTGAGCGGCGAAATCCTTAGTGTCAAACCTAAGTGATTGAATAATAAATGAAAATTAATCGGAATAAGAATGTTTGTGTTCCGCGTCTTGGCGCTAACTAATTGAATTTCAGGCATAAAAAAACCGGACACCCAGTCCGGTTCTTTAAAACACCCCCATCAGGCGTGCGTAAATTCTGTTGAATAGGGGAGCGCGGCCTGGGCTGTCTGCAGCTGCGTCAGGGTTTCCCGTACCACTTGTTTGGCCAGGCAAGCACATTTACCGCACTGGCTGGCAACGCCGGTGGTTTCACGTACTTCCTTGTAGCTGCAGCAACCTTCGTAGATTGCTTCGCGGATTTGTCCGTCGGTGACGCCGGTACACAGGCACACATACATAGGGAGAACCGTCGCGGTTTAAGGCTTAAGTGCGATGGATCTTAATGTTAACGAGAATGATTGTCAAAGTAGATTCGCAAGGTAATGGCTGGCACCGCGCCCGCACTGACGAACGGTTTTTTCAGTGTATGATGGTCGATCTTCACGAAGCGTGACTGCGTCACAGGGCTGTCGCTTATAAACGGCAGACTCGAGGCCGGTCCTTTTACTTCAATCGTCACCCTTGCATCAGGAGATACCCAATGAGCGTACTCGTCGGCAAACAAGCCCCGGATTTCGATGTACCCGCCGTTCTCGGCAATGGCGAAATCGTTGACAGCTTCAAACTGTCCGAAGCCATCAAAGGCAAATACGGCCTGGTGTTCTTCTACCCGCTGGACTTCACCTTCGTCTGCCCTTCGGAGCTGATCGCTCTGGACCACCGCATGGACGATTTCAAGGCGCGCAACGTTGAAGTGGTGGCCGTTTCCATCGACTCCCATTTCACCCATAACGCCTGGCGCAACACCGCCATCAATGATGGCGGCATCGGCAAAGTCAAATACACCATGGCGGCCGACATGAAGCACGACATCGCCAAGGCCTACGACGTTGAGTCCGAAGGCGGCGTGGCTTTCCGTGGCGCGTTCCTGATCGACGACAAGGGCGTGGTTCGCTCCCAGATCATCAACGACCTGCCACTGGGTCGTAACATAGAAGAGCTGATCCGTCTGGTCGACGCCCTGCAATTCCACGAAGAGCACGGCGAAGTCTGCCCTGCCAACTGGAAAAAAGGCGACAAGGGCATGACCGCTTCCACCGAAGGTGTTGCGGCTTACCTGACCGAGAACGCCGGCAAGCTGTAAGCTGGATTCGAGGCATAAAAAAACCCGGCGCCGAGCCGGGTTTTTTATGCCTTGGATTTCAGTCGTTGAAATCTTCCCAGCCGCCCATCTGCTTCCAGCGATTGACGATGCCGCAGAACAGTTCGGCGGTCTTCTCGGTGTCGTAGCGGGCCGAGTGGGCTTCACGACCGTCGAAGTCGATCCCGGCCGCCTGGCAGGCTTTCGCCAGCACGGTCTGGCCATACGCCAGGCCGGCGAGGGTGGCGGTGTCGAAGCTGGAGAACGGATGAAACGGGTTGCGCTTCATGTCCAGCCGCGCCACGGCGGCATTCAGGAAGCCCAGGTCGAAACTGCTGTTGTGGCCGACCAGGATCGCACGTTTGCAGCCATTGGCCTTCAACGCCTTGCGCACGCCACGGAAGATATCGGTCAGCGCCGCTTCTTCACTCACCGCCATGCGCAGGGGGTGATCGAGCTTGATCCCGGTGAACTCCAGGGCGGCCGCTTCGACGTTGGCGCCTTCGAACGGCTCGACGCGGAAGAAGTGGGTGTGTTCCGGGAACACGAAACCTTGTTCGTCCATGCCGATGGTGGTCGCGGCGATTTCCAGCAGCGCGTCGGTGGCACAATTGAAACCACCGGTTTCTACGTCGATGACAACCGGCAGATAACCGCGAAATCGCTCGGCCATCGGGTGACGGGAACCGCCACCGTTATGCTCTTGTTCGTCGTCGTAATGGTCTTCACTCACTTGCTTTCCTCCAGCAGGCGCCAGCGCAGTGTTTCACCGGCGCGCAGCGGGATAACGGTCAGCTCGCCAAAGGGCAGGCTGGCGGGGGCGGTCCAGTCTTTACGAACCAGGGTGATGCGGTCGGTATTCGTCGGCAGGCCATAGAAACGCGGGCCGTTGAGGCTGGCGAAACCCTCGAGCTTGTCCAGGGCGTTGCGCTGTTCGAACGCTTCGGCATACAGCTCGATCGCCGCAAAGGCGGTGTAGCAGCCGGCGCAGCCACACGCGGCTTCCTTGGCGTGTTGGGCGTGGGGCGCGGAGTCGGTGCCGAGGAAGAATTTCGGATTGCCGCTGGTCGCGGCCTCCAGCAACGCCACCTGGTGGGTGTTGCGCTTAAGGATTGGCAGGCAATAAAAGTGCGGCCGAATCCCGCCCACCAGCATGTGGTTGCGGTTGTACAACAGGTGATGCGCGGTGATGGTCGCACCGACGTTGGCCGAGGCCTCGGTCACGAACTGCACGGCATCGGCCGTGGTGATGTGCTCGAATACCACCTTGAGGGTCGGGAACAACTCGACCAACCGGCGCATATGTTCGTCGATGAAAAGCTTCTCGCGATCGAACACGTCGACATCGCCACGGGTGACTTCACCGTGGATCAGCAGCGGCATGCCGACGTCGGCCATGGCTTCGATGGCCGGCAGGATCTTGTCGATACTGGTCACGCCGGAGTCGGAGTTGGTGGTCGCGCCGGCCGGGTACAGCTTGGCGGCATGCACGAAGCCGCTGGCCTTGGCCTCGCGAATCTCCGAAGGCTGGGTGCGGTCGGTGAGGTAGAGCACCATCAGCGGTTCGAAGCGGCTGCCGGCCGGTCGTGCAGCGAGGATCCGCTGGCGATAGGCATCGGCTTGCTCGGCGTTACGCACCGGAGGTACCAGGTTTGGCATGATGATGGCGCGGCCAAAGGTGCGCGCGACATCGGCCACGGTGTGGGGTAACGCAGCACCATCGCGAAGATGAATATGCCAGTCGTCGGGACGCAGCAGGGTCAGGCGGTCGGACATTGGGGATTCCAGGCGGGTCAATCTGGTGGGAATGCTACCGGAAAAGACTCTTGCAGGCACTCGCTATCAAGTTTTGCAGGATACGACCGATAGCAGGGGGTATGCCTTATCGATGTATGACGCTTTGAAGTGTTGTAGCAACCAGTGGAGCCTCCCGTGCGCCAGCATTATCTAGCCCTGCTCAGTGTGTTCGCCAGCCTGCCTGCGATGGCCCTCACGTTCCAGACACGTCTGGAGAATATTGAGTGGAAGGTGGAAGGCGACCAGTTCGAGTGCCGCCTGACCCAGCCGATCACCGACTTCGGTTCGGGTGAGTTCGTGCGCCGGGCCGGTGAGCAGGCGACGTTTCGTCTCAAAGCCTATAACGGCTCGCTGGGTACAGGCTCGGCCACCTTGCTGGCCGCCGCCGCCCCTTGGCAGCCGGGCCGAGGAGATATCAACCTCGGCGCCGTGCGCGCCGGCAGTGGCGACGTCTTGTTCAACAGCTCCCAGGCCCAGGCCGGGCGGCTGTTCATGGGGCTGTTGGAAGGGCGTAGCCCAACCGTCCGACACTACGGGCGTGAAGGGGGCTACTCGGAAATCCGCCTGTTGCCGGTCAAATTCAACAAGGCTTACAACGACTACCAACTGTGCACCACCAAGCTGCTGCCGATGAATTATGACCAGGTCAAACAGACCGAGGTCGGTTTCCCGGGGGGCGGTATCGAGCTGGACGCCGCAGCCAAGAAGAAACTGGATGTGATCGTGGCGTTCATGAAAGCCGATCCCACCGTCAACCATATCGAACTCAATGGCCATTCAGACAATAGCGGCAACCGCCTGAGCAACCGCGATGTCTCGCGTCGCCGTGCGTTGGCGGTGATGGACTACTTCAAGGCCAACGGCATCCAGGAATCCCAGGTCACCCTGCGCTTTCATGGCGAGAGCTATCCGCTGGCGCCCAACACCAACGCGGCCAACCGGGCGCGCAACCGTCGCGTCAACATTCAGCTTGAACGCGTGGCAGCCCCCGAGAAACCGGCGCCCCAGGCTGCCGGCCCAAGCAACCCCGCGCACACGTCATAACCGGCGCGCACCGGTCGCTCGCTTGACATAATCTGTCGCTTTATCTTCATTTGCTGTCGCGCCTCTGTAAATTCACGGTTTTGGTCGGTAGAATCGACGGCTTTCCGTACAACCCCGTGGAGTGATGGCATGGCCGACGTAAACAAGGTCGTTCTCGCGTATTCCGGCGGCCTGGACACTTCGGTGATCCTCAAGTGGCTGCAGGATACTTATAACTGTGAAGTGGTGACCTTCACCGCTGACCTGGGTCAGGGCGAAGAGGTCGAACCTGCACGTGCCAAGGCGCAAGCCATGGGCGTGAAAGAGATCTACATTGACGACCTGCGCGAAGAATTCGTCCGCGATTTCGTTTTCCCGATGTTTCGCGCCAACACCGTCTACGAAGGCGAGTACCTGCTGGGTACCTCCATCGCACGCCCGCTGATCGCCAAGCGCCTGATCGAAATCGCCAACGAAACCGGCGCCGACGCCATTTCTCATGGCGCCACCGGCAAGGGCAACGACCAGGTGCGTTTCGAACTGGGTGCCTACGCGCTCAAACCGGGCGTGAAAGTGATTGCCCCCTGGCGTGAGTGGGACCTGCTGTCCCGTGAAAAGCTGATGGACTACGCTGAAAAGCACGCCATCCCGATCGAGCGCCACGGCAAGAAGAAGTCTCCGTACTCGATGGACGCCAACTTGCTGCACATCTCCTATGAAGGCGGCGTGCTGGAAGACACCTGGACCGAGCACGAAGAAGACATGTGGAAATGGACCGTCTCCCCGGAGAACGCTCCCGACAAGCCGCAGTACCTTGAACTGACCTACCGCAACGGTGACATCGTCGCGCTGGATGGCGTCGAAATGACCCCGGCCACCGTGCTTGCGACCCTGAACCGCATTGGTGGCGAACACGGTATCGGCCGTCTCGACATCGTCGAGAACCGTTACGTGGGCATGAAGTCCCGTGGCTGCTACGAGACTCCAGGCGGCACCATCATGCTGCGCGCCCACCGCGCAATCGAGTCCATCACCCTGGACCGCGAAGTGGCTCACCTCAAGGATGAGCTGATGCCCAAGTACGCCAGCCTGATCTACACCGGCTACTGGTGGAGCCCTGAGCGTCTGATGCTGCAACAGATGATCGACGCCTCTCAGGCTCACGTGAACGGCGTTGTGCGGCTCAAGCTGTACAAGGGCAATGTGATCGTGACCGGTCGCAAGTCCGATGACTCGCTGTTCGATGCCAACATCGCCACCTTCGAAGAAGACGGCGGCGCCTACAACCAGGCGGACGCAGCAGGCTTTATCAAGTTGAACGCGTTGCGCATGCGCATCGCGGCCAACAAAGGCCGTTCGTTGTTCTAAGTTTCAGCCTGCGGCAAAGAATGGCCCCTTTTCGAAGGGGCCTTTTTTTTGCACGGTTTTCAGCGGTTAGCGATGTTTATTGCGCTTAAACATGCGTTGATGTTTTTTCAAGACCTTATCAACAGCTGGATTTGAATGAATTGTCGATGAAAGTTTGTAGGGAGAATGAATTTTTTACATCTATGTAGGAACTGGTCTTACAGAAAATTCACTCATGCAAGTGCAGCGAATATATAAATAGCTGAACCGTCTGTAGGAATTAAGGATGTAAGTGAATATGTTTAATGGAACTGAAACAAACGGATTTCCCTTATCGGTTTTCTCGGCCGGACACCTGAGGCAAGGGGCATTTCCTGAGAGTTATGTGCGGCACGTTTACCCAGCCCCTCCTGTGCCTGGGATATTTCACTCAAAATATGTAAGCCCCCGGAAAGGTCTGAAAGGATCCATAAAAAGGAATACTTCCGGGATGGCGTTTTTTTGTAGGGCATTTCCTTTATCGCTGTGGGGTGGGTCTCTGCTTGCTGTTGCTTGGGGGGGAACGCTATGCCAACTAGGAAACGACTAGGCTATTGTGCTTGCTCTAAATAATTCGAACAGCGAAATTGGACTTTCTCATGAATAAAGTGCTGATCGTGGATGATCATCCCGTCATTCGTCTTGCTGTGCGTATGCTAATGGAACGTCATGGTTATGAGGTCGTTGCCGAGACCGATAACGGTGTCGATGCGTTGCAACTTGCACGGGAGCATATGCCGGACATTGTCATACTGGATATCGGGATTCCCAAACTTGATGGCCTGGAAGTTATTTGCCGGCTGTCTTCCACCAAACAACCCGCGCCGTTCAAGGTGCTGGTGCTTACCTCCCAGGCGCCTGGCCATTTTTCCATGCGTTGCATGCAGGCGGGCGCGGCGGGCTACGTGTGCAAGCAACAGGACCTGACCGAGCTGCTGAGCGCGATCAAGGCCGTCCTGTCGGGGTACAGCTACTTCCCGAACCAGGCGCTCAATTCGGTACGCTCCACCATGGGCAATGCCAGTGAGGCCGATATGGTCGAGCGTCTATCGGGTCGGGAAATGATGGTATTGCAGCAATTGGCTCGGGGCAGGACCAACAAGGAGATTGCCGACGGCATGTTCCTCAGCAACAAGACCGTCAGTACCTACAAGACGCGCCTGCTGCTCAAGCTCAACGCCCGCTCTCTCGTAGACCTTATCGAGTTGGCCCAGCGTAACGGCTTGGTATAGACGAGGCACTGCACCCGCGCAATGCCTGCATGACCGGCAGAAAAAAGCCTCCGTGAGGGAGGCTTCCGGCCGTCGACCACTCGAATCAGAGATCGAAGTCGTAATCGGCCAGTTGTTTTTGCAAGCGTCGTTCTTCCAGCAGATTGTCGATGGTGCGGCGTTTGCTCAGATTGGTCTTGGCGACCTCTACCACGGGGGCCTCGACCACATCGTCGTCCGACTCGACGAGGTCGTCTTCCACTTCCAGTTGTTCCTTGCCAGTGCTCATAAGGTTCACTCCGGGCTAAGACTGCCGTTGGCGCCCCTTATAACGATAATCCATGGTCTGGTAAAAAAGATTTTTTCAATCGGTAGATCGAAAAAACCAATGGTTCCTCAATCGTCGGAGGTCTTGTCCTTGTATTCGCACAGATCTTCGATGCGACAGCTGTCGCAACGCGGCTTGCGTGCCTGGCAAACGTAGCGCCCGTGAAGAATCAGCCAGTGGTGGGAATCGAGCAGGTAGGGCTTGGGTACGAACTTCATCAGCTGCTTTTCCACCTCTACCACGTTCTTGCCACGGGCAATGCCGGTGCGGTTGCTTACCCGGAAGATGTGGGTGTCCACGGCCATGGTCAATTGCCGGAACGCGGTGTTGAGCACCACGTTGGCGGTTTTACGTCCAACGCCCGGCAGCGCTTCCAGGGCTTCACGGGTTTGCGGCACCTCGCTGCCATGCAGTTCGATCAGCAGACGACAGGTTTCGATAACGTTCTTGGCCTTGCTGTTATACAGGCCGATGGTCTTGATATATTCCGACAGCCCTTCCACACCCAGGGCATAGATTGCCTCGGGCGTGTTCGCCACCGGATACAGCTTCGCCGTGGCCTTGTTGACGCCGACGTCTGTGGACTGGGCCGAGAGGATCACCGCAATCAGCAACTCGAACGGCGAGGAATAGGCCAGTTCGGTCTTGGGTTCCGGATTGTCTTCGTGAAACCTGCGGAAAATTTCCAGGCGTTTTGCGGCGTTCATCGGGCGGTCGGTTCCTTGCACAAGCGGTCAGCTTGAATGCGAATTCAGCGGGTATTCAGGGTTGTGGAGTCATGGGCATCGACCAGGCGCAGGGCTTCGTCAAGCCTGTGTTGCGCTTGCGCCAATTGCTGCGGGGCGGCCTGTTGATCCTGGGCTTTTTTCAGTTCGGCTCGGCGCATCGCCAACTGGATTTTTGCGCGCTTGAGGTCGGCGCTGGTACCGGGCGACAGCGGTACTGCCGGTGCGCTGTTCACTTCCAGCGCCGCCAGCGCCTGCTCCGCTGCCTCGAATAGTTGTTGCAGTAGGATTAATTGCGACTGTTGCTCGAAAGTCGGTGGATGCCCAAACGCTTTCAGTGACTTGTGCAATTGCGCACGGCTCATTGCCACAGTGACCTTGGCTTTTTTGACTGCTGCATCCTGGTCCGCTTGCGCCGCGTCCAGGTGCATCGGCGCCGCCGGCACCGAACGTTTGGCGCGGGCCAGGCGTTCGGCGAGTTTGTGCGCGTCTTCACGCTGCAGGCGCGCGTTGCGCTGCTCGAAACGCCGCCGTGCACGGTCGCGCTTGACGCCACGCTCATGGCGCTCGCGGTCGTTGCTCGCCAGGCCGCCGACGACCGGGACAATAGTCGCCAGTGGGCGCATCTCTATGCAGTCCACCGGGCAGGGCGCTACGCACAGGTCGCAGCCGGTGCACTCGTCGATGATCACCGTGTGCATCAACTTGGCGGCACCGACGATGGCATCCACCGGGCACGCCTGGATGCACTTGGTGCAGCCGATGCATTCGGCTTCACGAATATAGGCCACCTGCGCGGGCGCTTCGCCACGGGACGTGTCCAACTCAAGCACCGGCAGGCGCAGCAGTTGCGCCAGGCTGGCGATGGTTTCCTGCCCGCCGGGCGGGCATTTGTTGATGGCCTCGCCTTGGGCAATGCCTTCGGCGTATGGCTTGCAGCCCGGGTGCCCGCACTTGCCGCACTGGGTCTGCGGCAGGAGCGCGTCGATGCGTTGAATCAGGTTCATGAAGTGATCATGGCATGCCGGTTAAATAAACAGGGCCTAAAGGTGGCGAGCGGGGTTCTTGTGGCAAGCGGTCTTCTGTGGCAAGCCCGCTCGCCACAACCACAACCACAGACCTTGCAGGTTACTTGATACGTTGACCCGGCTTGGCGCCGCTGTCAGGGCTCAGCAGGTAGATCTCTTCGCCGCCCGGCCCGGCCGCCATGACCATGCCTTCGGAAATACCGAATTTCATTTTCCGTGGCTTGAGGTTGGCGATCATCATGGTCAGGCGACCATCGAGCTTGGACGGGTCCGGGTAAGCGCTCTTGATCCCGGAGAACACGTTGCGTTGCTCATCACCGATGTCGAGTGTCAGGCGCAGCAACTTGTCGGCGCCCTCGACGGCTTCGGCCTTGACGATCAGCGCCACGCGCAGGTCCACGGCGGCAAACGCATCAAAGTCGATCTCCGGGGAGATCGGATCCTTGGCCAGCTCACCATTGCCCGCCGGCGCAGCCGAGCCGGTATCGGTCTGGCTGGCGACCAGGTCTTCTTTCGAAGCGTCGGTCATGGCCTGGACTTTTACCGGGTCGATACGGGTCATCAGCGGCTTGAACGCGTTCAGCTGATGGTTGCCGAGCAAGGTGGTGTGATCGTTCCAGGTCAGCGGTGCAACATTGAGGAATGCCTCGGCATCGGCGGCCAGCAACGGCAGTACCGGCTTGAGAAAGATCACCAATTGACGGAACAGGTTGATACCCGTGGCGCAGATCGCCTGCACTTCGTCCTGCTTGCCTTCCTGCTTGTTCAGCGACCACGGGGCCTTGTCGGCGATCCAGGCGTTGGCGCGGTCGGCCAGGCCCATGATCTCGCGCATGGCGCGGGCGAAGTCGCGGGCTTCATAGGCGTCTGCGATGCTTGGCGCGGCGGCCAGGAAAGCGTCGGTCAGTTCCGGCGCGGCGTTTTCGGCCACCAGTACACCGGCGTTGCCCTTGTGGATAAACCCGGCGCAACGGCTGGCGATGTTGACGACTTTGCCGACCAGGTCCGAGTTGACCTTCTGTACGAAGTCGTCCAGGTTCAGGTCGAGGTCGTCGACGCCACGGCCCAGCTTGGAGGCGTAGTAATAGCGCAGGTATTCCGGCGACAGGTGGTCCAGGTAAGTACGCGCCTTGATAAAGGTGCCACGGGACTTGGACATTTTCTGGCCATTGACCGTCAGGTAACCGTGCACGGCGATGGCGGTTGGCTTGCGGTAGCCCGAACCTTCGAGCATCGCCGGCCAGAATAGGGCGTGGAAGTTGACGATGTCCTTGCCGATGAAGTGATACAGCTCGGCGCTGGAGTCTTTGCCCCAGAACGCGTCGAAGTCCAGGTCCGGCGTGCGATCGCACAGATTCTTGAAGCTGGCCATGTAGCCGATCGGCGCATCCAGCCACACATAGAAATACTTGCCAGGCTCGCCCGGAATCTCGAAGCCGAAATATGGCGCATCACGGGAGATGTCCCACTGCTGCAGGCCACTGTCGAGCCATTCGGCGAGTTTGTTGGCCACGGCGTCCTGCAAGGTGCCGCTGCGCGTCCAGGTTTGCAGCATCTGCTGGAAATCCGGGAGCTTGAAGAAGAAGTGCTGCGAGTCCTTGAGCACCGGAGTGGCGCCGGAGATCGCCGACTTCGGGTCCTTCAAGTCGGTCGGTGCGTAGGTCGCGCCGCACTTTTCGCAGTTGTCGCCATACTGGTCTTCGGTGCCGCATTTGGGGCAGGTGCCCTTGATGAAGCGGTCGGCCAGGAACATCTTCTTTTCCGGGTCGAAATACTGGGTGACCGAACGCTGGTCAATGTGCCCGGCTTCTTTCAACCGCAGGTAGATCTGGCTCGACAGCTCGCGGTTTTCGTCGGAGTGGGTGGAGTGGAAGTTGTCGAACTCCACCAGGAACTCGGCAAAGTCGGCGCTGTGTTCAGCCTGCACATTGGCGATCAGTTGTTCCGGGGTGATGCCTTCCTTTTCGGCGCGCAACATGATGGCCGAACCGTGTGCGTCGTCCGCGCAGACATAAATGCATTGATTGCCGCGATGCTTCTGGAAGCGCACCCACATATCGGTCTGGATGTACTCAAGCATATGGCCAAGATGGATGGAACCATTGGCATAGGGCAGGGCGCTGGTGACGAGGATCTTGCGTGGCTCGGACATGGGGCTCGGCTACTTGATGAAACGGAGGTCGGCCACTATAAAGCGCCAGCGGATATATTTCACCCCGTGGCGCTGTTTCCGAATCTTCCGAACCTGCGAAAGCATGCCTTTGGACCGCTGGAACGGTTAGGATAGCCGCCTGTTTCAGTCAGTCTTTTTCGGGAGTAGCCCATGAGCGCCGTCACTCGCGCAGCGGTGGAAGCCGTTCTTCGCCAATACACCGACCCTTATTTGAACCAGGACCCGGTCAGTGCCGGCTGTGTGCGCGCCATCGAAGTCCAGGGCGACCAGGTCTCGGTCCAGCTGGAGCTGGGCTACGCCGCCGGTCTGTTCAAGAACGGTTGGGCGCAGATGCTGCAAATGGCCATCGAAGGCCTCGACGGCGTCGGGGCGGCCAAGGTCGACATCCACTGCGTGATCGCCGCGCACAAGGCCCAGGCGCAGATCCCTGGCCTGGCCAACGTCAAGAACGTGGTGGCGGTTGCGTCCGGCAAGGGCGGCGTCGGCAAGTCCACCACCGCGGCCAACCTGGCCCTGGCCCTGGCCCGCGAGGGCGCGCGCGTGGGCATTCTTGACGCCGATATCTACGGCCCGAGCCAAGGCGTGATGTTCGGCATCGCCGAAGGCACACGGCCGAAGATCAAGGACCAGAAGTGGTTCGTGCCTATCGAGTCCCTGGGCGTGGAAGTGATGTCGATGGCCTTCCTCACCGATGAAAACACGCCGATGGTCTGGCGCGGGCCGATGGTTTCCGGCGCCTTGCTGCAACTGGTTACCCAGACCGCCTGGGGCGACCTGGATTACCTGGTGATCGACATGCCGCCGGGCACCGGTGATATCCAGCTGACCCTGGCGCAGAAAGTCCCGGTGGCCGGCTCGGTGATCGTGACCACACCGCAGGACCTGGCACTGCTCGACGCCAAAAAAGGCGTGGAGATGTTCCGCAAGGTCAACATCCCCGTGCTGGGCGTGGTCGAGAACATGGCGGTGCACATCTGCTCCAATTGCGGGCATGCCGAGCATCTGTTCGGCGAGGGCGGCGGCGAAAAGCTGGCGACCCAATACGGTGTGGAGGTGTTGGCGTCTTTACCGTTGTCGATGTCGATTCGTGAGCAGGCCGACAGCGGCAAGCCGACCGTGGCGGCAGAGCCCGATGGTCAGATCGCCATGGTATACCAGGAACTGGCTCGCCACGTGGGCGCGCGGATCGTACTTCAGGAAGCTGCCGCCCCGGCAATGCCGACCATTACTGTCAGCGACGACTGAGGGCCGCGCAGGGAAAACGCCTCGACTAAGTCGGGGCTTTTCCATGCCTGGAATACGGCCAAAGGGCAGGCGTGACGCGATTGCGCAGTTAGTCGTGTAAGCATTCGCTTACTTTATCGTAAGCGATCGGTTTTTTTATCCGCCAGGGACGTCCCGATTTATTGGGAGGGTTTTCTATCCTATTGAAATATAACAATTAATTAATGCGCTTTTAGCGGGAAAGCTTGTCAGTGGCCAAGTTGGATCCCGTTGTACTTCCCATGGAACTCTCTAACATCAGCCCTGTGTCCACGGATTGACACGGCCATCACGGAACGATGGTTCAAGGAATGTCGCGGGATGCGATTCATCAGGACGATGAAAAGGAACAAAGGGACTAGGGAAAAAATGTGGGCGGGTCAAACCGCCCCTTTTTTTTGCCTGTAGAAAAGTGAACGCCTGCCCCAGAAATGCAAAAAAGCCCGCAAGGGGCTTTTTTGAGGGCTGCGATGCTGTCAGCGCTCGAGGTGCGCGATCTTGCCTGGCTTGCCGTCCCACTCTGCCGCATCCGGCAACGAGTCTTTCTTTTCCGTGATGTTCGGCCAGATTTCCGCCAGCTCGACGTTCAATTGAATGAACTGTTCCATGCCCGCAGGCACTTCGTCCTCGGAAAAAATCGCAACGGCCGGGCATTCTGGTTCACACAGGGCGCAGTCAATGCACTCGTCCGGGTGAATGACCAAAAAATTCGGGCCTTCGTAGAAGCAGTCCACCGGACACACTTCTACGCAGTCGGTGTACTTGCACTTGATGCAGTTGTCGGTGACGACGAAGGTCATTTCTAATTTTCTCCTCAGGCGGCGGCAGCGAAACCCTTTGTGGCAGGGCTCGCGAGGTTCGGGAGCGATAGTCTGCAGGCCAGGCTAAAAGCCCGCAGCATCCCAAACCGCGCGAGAGTCTACCAGCTTGCAAGCGTCTGCGTTATATCCGAGTCTTCAGTGCATATAACATTTCGAGCGCTTTGCGCGGTGTCAAGTCGTCCAAGTCAAGCTTTGCCAACTCATCCAGCACCGGGTGGGGCAGGCTGGCGAACATATCGCTCTGATGCGGCGCGGCGGGTTTGTTGCTGGCTTTCTTCGGGCTGGCGACCGCGGTTTCGTGGGGCAGGGCGGTGGTTTCCAGGCGGCTCAGGTGCTCGCGGGCACGCAGTATCACGTCGTTCGGCACACCGGCCAGTTGCGCCACGGCCAAACCGTAACTCTGGCTCGCAGGCCCCGGCAGCACGTGGTGCAGGAACACGATGCGCTCGTTGTGCTCGGTGGCGTTGAGGTGCACGTTGGCCACCAGGGGCTCGCTCTCCGGCAGCACGGTCAGCTCGAAGTAGTGGGTTGCGAACAGCGTATAGGCACGCAAGTGCGCCAGACGCTCGGCCGCCGCCCAAGCCAGGGAGAGGCCGTCGAAGGTGCTGGTGCCACGGCCCACTTCGTCCATCAGCACCAGGCTGCGCTCGGTGGCGTTGTGCAGGATATTGGCGGTTTCGCTCATTTCCACCATAAAGGTGGAGCGGCCACCGGCCAGGTCATCGCTGGAGCCGATCCGGGTAAAAATGCGGTCCACCAGCGACAGCTCGCAACTGGCCGCCGGCACGAAGCTGCCGATATGCGCCAGCAACACAATCAAAGCGGTCTGACGCATGTAAGTGGATTTACCGCCCATGTTGGGACCGGTGATCACCAGCATGCGGGTATCGTCGTCCAGCGACAGGTCGTTGGCGACGAACGGCGTGGTCAGCACCTGCTCCACGACGGGGTGACGACCCTGCACGATACGCATGCACGGTTCGCTGACAAAGCGTGGGCAGTTCAGGTCCAGGTTCAGCGCGCGTTCGGCCAGGTTGCTCAGCACGTCCAGTTCGGCCAGGGCCGCGGCGGTGTCCTGCAACGGCGCCAGGCGGCTGATCAGGTCCTCGAGCAAGGCCTCGTAGAGCATCTTCTCCCGCGCCAGGGCGCGGCTCTTGGCCGACAGCGCCTTGTCTTCGAACGCCTTGAGCTCCGGCGTGATAAAGCGCTCGGCGCCCTTGAGCGTCTGGCGACGTTGATAGTCGACAGGCGCCGACTCGGCCTGCTTGCTCGGCAACTCGATAAAGTAGCCATGCACGCGGTTGTAGCCGACTTTCAGGTTAGCCAGGCCGGTACGGGCTTTTTCGCGGGCTTCCAGGTCAATCAGGAACTGCCCGGCGTTTTCGCTCAGCGATTGCAGTTCATCAAGCTCACTGTCATAGCCTGTCTTTAATACACCGCCGTCACGGATGATCGCCGGCGGGTTGTCGATGATGGCTTTTTCCAGCAGCGCCGCCAGTTCCGGGTAAGTGCCGGCCGTGACAGCGAGCTGTTGCAGGTGCGGCGTGTCCAGCTCGGTCATCGCTACTTGCAGCTGCGGCAAGGCGCCAAGGGCATCGCGCAGACGCGCCAGGTCACGCGGACGCGCGTTACGCAAGCCGATCCGCGCCAGGATGCGCTCGATATCGCCGATTTCCTTCAACTGTGGCTGCAGCTTTTCAAAGCGATAGCCGTCCAGCAGGCAGGTAATGGAAGTCTGGCGCGCTTGCAGCACCGTCAAGTCTCGCAACGGACGGTTCAGCCAGCGCGTCAGCAGGCGGCTGCCCATGGCGGTCTGGCAACGGTCGACCACCGACTGCAGGGTGTTGTCACGCCCGCCCGCCAGGTTGGTATCCAGCTCCAGGTTGCGACGGCTGGCGCCATCGAGCACCACCGTATCGTCCAGGCGTTCATGGCGCAGGCTGCGCAAATGCGGCAGGGCGGTGCGCTGGGTCTCTTTCGCATAGGCGAGCAGGCAACCGGCGGCGCCGATGGCCAGGGTCAGGGTTTCGCAACCGAAGCCCTTCAGGTCTTGCACCGAGAACTGCTGGCACAGACTTTTCAACGCCGAGTCACGCTCGAAATCCCACGGCGCACGACGCTTGGTCCCACGACGCTTCTCTGCTGGCAGGTCTTTCGGCCAATCATCCGGGATCAACAACTCCACCGGGTTGATGCGCTCCAGCTCCGCCAGCAGATTCTCCCAGCCCTTGATCTCCAGCACGCTGAAATTGCCACTGGTGATGTCCAGCACCGAAAGCCCGAACAAACGCTCATCGCCCAACACCGCAGCGATCAGGTTATCTCGCCGCTCATCCAGCAGCGCCTCATCACTCACCGTCCCCGGCGTAATGATGCGCACCACCTGACGTTCCACCGGCCCTTTGCTGGTCGCCGGATCGCCGATCTGCTCACAGATCACCACCGACTCGCCCAGCTTTACCAACTTGACCAGATAGCCTTCCAGCGAGTGGTAAGGAATCCCACACATTGGAATCGACTGCCCCGCCGACTGCCCCCGCGCTGTCAGGGTGATGTCCAGCAACTTGGCGGCCTTCTTCGCGTCTTCGTAGAAGATCTCGTAGAAGTCGCCCATGCGATAGAACATCAACTGATCAGGGTGCTGGTTTTTGAGGCGCCAGTACTGCTGCATCATCGGGGTGTGGGAGGACAGATCGGAGGTGTTTTTACTCATTGGGTAATAGGCAAATTCGTTGAAAGTGATGGGGCAAACGTGGGGCACTCGGCCCAGCTGATTTTGCAATGGGCGCAAGGTTAACACGCGAGGTTGGGGGTTCGCAGGCCACATCAAGATAGGTAGGTCGGCCCGGTAAATGCATGATTTATGCATAAGAATGCAAATTAGCATTTGCCAACCCCAAAAACTCTCGTCACTATCCCCGTTATGCAAAAACGCAACGTTTCTATCGTCTTAAGAGAACTGCTGGACCGCGACCGGATCTCCCCCACGGAGCTTCACCGGCGCACTGGCGTGCCTCAATCCACGTTGTCCCGGATCCTCAGCGGCAAGATCGTTGATCCGTCGGACAAGCACATCTCGCGCATTGCCGAGTACTTCCGCGTGAGCACCGACCAACTGCGCGGCCGCGCGGCGGTGGGGGCTTTGCGCGATGACGGGCGCGACCCGATGCATTCGGAACTCAAGGATATAAGCCTGTGGGACGACGACACGCCCGTTAATGATGACGAGGTGTCGATCCCCTTTCTGCGCGAGGTTGAATTGGCTGCTGGATCAGGAAGATTCGTCATCGAGGAAAGCGAGAAGGCCAGCCTGCGTTTTGGAAAGCGCAGCCTGCGGCATAACGGGGTGCAGTTCGACCAGGCCAAGTGTGTGACGGTACGCGGCAATAGCATGTTGCCGGTGCTGCGCGATGGCGCGACGGTTGGAGTGAATGCGGGCAAAAGTGCGATCGGTGACATCGTTGATGGCGATTTGTATGCGATCAATCACAATGGCCAGTTGCGCGTGAAACAGCTCTATCGCTTGCCGTCCGGGATTCGCCTGCGCAGTTTCAACCGCGAGGAGCACCCGGATGAGGACTACAGCTTCCAGGATATCCAAGATGAGCAGATCAGCATCCTTGGCCATGTGTTCTGGTGGGGCATGTACGCGCGTTAACCTTTTTCTGTAAGACAAAGCCTGCCAACGAGCAGGCTTTTTTTCGTCTGTAAGAACCTCAATCCCGCGGCTGAAACGCTAAAATTGCACAGATGCATTTATTTTCTGGAAATAAATGCATTTATGCATTGACTGTATGTTTATACAGTCATATTCTCCATCTCAAGCCGGCCAACAAGGCCTGGTGGAGGCGGCAAGGATGCTGCCAAGGAAGACAAGGAAGGCACGCAATATCGGCATGGACGCCATCGAAGCGATGGCAAGGATGCCAGGCGACACCGGCAAGGATGCCGACGCTCTTTAGTTGTACCGCGTTAAAAACAGGCAGCGATGAACCGGCCTCAACGGTTCAGAGGGTTGGCAACTGACCCGGGTGTGCAGCGTAAAGCACCAGAAGCAGTTATCCGGCAGACAGGGATCGTGGTCGGAAAAACATCAAGGAAAGGTCCGTACCGCGCCAGTAGCGCCGAAAGACCGAGGACATCATTACTGAAAAGCCCGGGCTACCGGGCTTTTTGGAATGCCTACCTATCGAAGTGTGTGTAATTGAAAAACGGACTATTCAGTGCTCAGCCAGGAGGCGTGACATGACAAACGAACAACAAGCGTTAGCGGAAATGCCTATCTGGCTGGTCATCATATTGGCTTTGATCGGCGGAGTTTCCGGCGAGATGTGGCGCGCCGACAAGGAGGGGGCCCGTGGCTGGTCGCTGGTTCGGCGTCTGGCGCTGCGGTCTGGAGCGTGCATGGTCTGCGGGGTTTCGGCCCTGATGCTGTGTTACGCCGCCGGCATGTCGATCTGGACCGCTGGCGCCATTGGTTGCCTGACCGCCATGGCCGGCGCGGACGTGGCCATCGGCCTTTATGAGCGCTGGGCGGCCAGGCGCGTCGGGGTCAATGAGGCCCCAACCTCCCGCCCGGATCAGCAGTAACCGCTGCAAGGATGCAAGCAAATGACACTTCTCGAAAAACCTTCGCAACTGCCGATGGCGATTGGGGTTGCACTGAAGAGCGCGTTCCCGCAACTGCGGGTGGGCAATCACCAGGACTTTTCCAGCACGGCGGATAACACCGGCATTTTGATCAGCGTTGAGCGCAACGGTCCGGGCGTTCGCTCCCTCGCAGGGCGCAAGGCACATGCGTTGTCGGTCTCGCTCAGGGCCATGGTCGCCAGGGCGTCGGCACCGTTTGACGCCTGCGACCTGGCCAGCCAATTGATGGACCTGGCCCTGGATAACCGCTGGGGTCTGCCACCTGACCAATGCGACGTGCCCACCGCGATTGTTGCGGCACCCTCCGGCCTCATCGGCGCGGAAACGGACTACGACACCTGGACCGTTTCCTTCACCCAAAACCTCTACCTCGGCCCGTCACTGCTCGACGATCCCACCGGCAAACCACTGTTTGCCCGCACCTGGGAAGTCACGAATATCGACGATCCGGACCAATACCGCCCGTTGCAGGAGTAGTCCATGCATTGCTACGGGATAGCCTAGGCCTGGTCTCGATACTGCCAGATCGCAACAGTAGCTTCCAAGCCAGCCAAGGCCCCACTGCTCCCACGAGCGGGAGGGAGCTTGGCAGATAAATAACGGACTTGCAGATGTTGAAAGAATTCAGATGCGGTAACTGCAAAAGACTTCTCGCCCGTACGGGTGGGTTTACAGAGCTCCAGATCAAATGCTCCCGATGCGGGACGCTGAATCATGTGAAGGCCGCGAGCCTCGAGCAATCGCCTTTGAGCGACATGGAAGCGGAATTCTCCGCGACAAATCATTCGACTCAATAGGTGACAAAATGACTGTACGAGTACTCGGCAAACACTTCAAAAACGACCTAACTTTCAGTGGCCGCGCCAGTGAGGTAGCTACGTTGTTCACTCCACAACAAAACGTGAATGGCATTATTTTTTATGACATCCGTACCTGGACCCAAAACACTGTAAGTGTTGGAGTGACCCCGCCACCAGACCGTTTTCAATTTACTCTACCGATCATTTATACGGGGGGTGAGGTTTTTCAACCTATCGTTATTCCTGCGGGTCTGGGGGTATATATGCAGTTGAGCGACAGCTACAACATTCCCGTGTATATGCGCTGGGACTACCTCAGCGCCGACGGCACTGTGGCTTAACTCACGCTGAAGACTGCAGGCCTGCATTAGTGGGGGCCTACCAAGCAATACCGCGCGGCTTAGGTCGCGCACCTATTCAGGGCCTCTGCACATGCAGGGGCCTTTTCGTTTTCGACTCCACCACACTCATTGCTCCGAGCTGGGAGTTCTGCTGGAGCTGACTTATTTGTACAGGTCGTACCTCGGCCACTTTTCTCTATGAAGTGGCGATGGATCCTAACGACCTGGCCCTTGGCGTGTTCGCGTGGCTTGGTGGTACCGGCACTGTGTTGCTTGGTGGTCTCTGGTGTTGCTCCACGGCCACGCAGATGCACACACCCACCAGATGGTGTGCCAATGACGACCATTGCCTACAAAGATGGCGTGATCACCAAGAGTCAAACTCATGCTCATGACGCTCCCCCAACTGCTTCAGGTGATGCCTGGCGCCCGCGCGCGCGCGGGCATCTTTTTAACCGCCCTGAATACAGCGTTCGTTCGCTACGAGATCGACCGCCCGATACGCATCGCCGCCTTCCTCGCCCAAGTCGGCCACGAATCCGCCGAGTTGCGCCATGTGCGTGAACTGGGCAGTGATGCGTATCTGAGCCAGTACGACACCGGCCCGTTGGCCGCGCGCCTGGGCAATACCCCGCAAGCCGATGGCGACGGCCAGGCATACCGGGGCAGGGGGCTGATCCAGATTACCGGTAGTCACAATTATCTGGCCTGCAGCCGGGCACTGTTCGGCGATGATCGTTTGTTGCGCGAGCCGATGCTGCTCGAGTTGCCCCAATGGGCCGCCGCCTCGGCCGGCTGGTTCTGGCAGAGCAATGGCCTGAACGAGCTGGCCGACAAGGGGCAGTTCACTGCCATTACGCGGCGCATCAACGGCGGGCTCAATGGGCTGGAGGATCGCCTGCGGCTGTGGGCGCGGGCGAAGGCGGTGTTATGCGTTTCCTAAATGTGTGCCGGCTGATCGGCGTAGGCCTGCTGGTGACGGTTGTCTGGCAGGTGCAGGCATGGCGGTACTCGGCGCGGATTGAACATTTGTCGGCAACTCAGATCCAGGCCGCTCTGCATCAGCAACAGTTCGCGCAAGACCAACGGCTGGCCCTTGAGCAACAGCTCACTGCCAGCGACACACGACATGCCCGGGAGTTGAGCGATGCCCAACGTCATCAAGCGGCTCTGCGCGACCGCCTGGCCACTGCTGATGTGCGGTTGTCAGTCCTTCTCGACGCCTCCAGTGGCTGTGCAGTGCCAGCCGCCACCGGCGCCGGCAGCGTGGTTCATGCAGCCCCGCGAGCCCGACTTGACCCGGCGCATGCTCAGCGAATTATCCGCATCACCAACGACGGTGATAACGCCTTGATCGCGTTGCGCGCCTGCCAGGCCTATGTGCACGCCGTCGCCCGCTAGCTTCTTGAGACACTCCGTCACTTGCACGTGTGATTGGCTCCTGTAGGGTAGGCAAAACCCGCCCCCTCTCTGGAGATGACCGTGAAGGAAATCACTCAACTGGCCGCTGACCTGGGCCGCCGTCTACAGGTGCTCAACGCTCATGTCACCACTGCCGAGTCCTGCACCGGCGGCGGTATCGCAGAAGCGATCACACAGATTCCAGGGAGTTCGGCGTGGTTCGAGGCGGGCTATGTGACCTATTCCAATCGGCAGAAAACCTGGCAGTTGAATGTGCCGGAAACATTGTTTTCAAAGGTGGGCGCCGTCAGCCGTGAAGTGGTGGAGGCAATGGTCCGTGGCGCGCAGAAGAAAAGCCTGGCGCGGTTTGCCGTCGCCGTCAGCGGTATCGCCGGGCCGGACGGCGGTTCGCCCGACAAGCCGGTGGGCACCGTATGGCTGGCTTTTGGCGTGGGCGATGAGGTCACTGCCGAGCTTGCGCACTTTCCCGGCAACCGCGACGAGGTCCGCCGACAAACGGTAAAGGCCGCGCTGGAGGGCTTGTTGCGACGAGCTGCAGCAGAAATAGACAATCAGGGGTAGGCGATCTGCGTTCTTTGTGGAACAATACTGTCTACTTATACAGGTGTTGGCCGCCCCCGGCCTTATTGATTACGTGAGGACTTTAATGGACGACAACAAGAAGAAAGCCTTGGCTGCGGCCCTGGGTCAGATCGAACGTCAATTCGGCAAGGGTGCCGTAATGCGTATGGGCGATCATGACCGTCAGGCGATCCCGGCTATTTCCACTGGCTCTCTGGGTCTGGACATCGCGCTCGGCATTGGTGGCCTGCCAAAAGGCCGTATCGTTGAAATCTACGGTCCTGAATCTTCCGGTAAAACCACCCTGACCCTGTCGGTGATCGCCCAGGCGCAAAAAATGGGCGCCACCTGCGCCTTCGTCGACGCCGAGCACGCCCTGGACCCTGAGTACGCCGGCAAACTGGGCGTCAACGTTGACGACCTGCTGGTTTCCCAGCCGGACACCGGCGAGCAAGCCCTGGAAATCACCGACATGCTGGTGCGCTCCAACGCCATCGACGTGATCGTGGTCGACTCCGTGGCAGCCCTGGTACCCAAGGCTGAAATCGAAGGCGAAATGGGCGACATGCACGTTGGCCTGCAAGCCCGTCTGATGTCCCAGGCGCTGCGTAAAATCACCGGTAACATCAAGAACGCCAACTGCCTGGTGATCTTCATCAACCAGATCCGTATGAAGATCGGCGTGATGTTCGGCAGCCCGGAGACCACCACCGGTGGTAACGCGCTCAAGTTCTACGCTTCGGTCCGTCTGGATATCCGCCGTACCGGCGCGGTGAAGGAAGGTGACGAGGTTGTGGGTAGCGAAACCCGCGTCAAAGTCGTGAAGAACAAAGTGGCCCCGCCTTTCCGTCAGGCCGAGTTCCAGATTCTCTACGGCAAGGGTATCTACCTGAACGGAGAGATGATCGACTTGGGTGTTTTGCACGGTTTCGTCGAGAAATCCGGTGCCTGGTATGCCTATAACGGTAGCAAGATCGGTCAAGGCAAGGCCAACTCGGCCAAGTTCCTGGCGGACAACCCTGACATCGCTGCCACGCTTGAAAAGCAGATTCGCGACAAGCTGCTGACCCCAGCGCCAGACGTAAAAGCTGCCGCTAACCGCGAGCCGGTTGAAGAAGTGGAAGAAGCCGACACTGACATCTGAAGCAAACGATGACAGTTGTACTCGATACACTCGTCGCCGTTCGGCGCACTGCAATGGACCTGCTCGCTCGCCGCGAGCATGGTCGAGTCGAGCTGACGCGTAAACTGCGTCAGCGCGGCGCGGAGCCCGAGATGATTGAAGCTGCCCTCAACCGTTTGACGGAAGAGGGGTTGCTCTCCGAATCGCGCTACCTCGAAAGTTTTGTCTCCTACCGAGCACGTTCCGGCTACGGCCCTGCGCGCATTCGTGAGGAGTTGAACCAGCGCGGCCTGCAGCGTGCTGACATCGACCTTGCTTTGCGTGAGTGCGGTATCAGCTGGCAGGCGCAGTTGGAAGACACCTGGCGGCGCAAGTTTTCCGGCCATCTTCCGATTGATGCCAGGGAGCGTGCAAAGCAGGGGCGTTTCCTGAGTTATCGCGGGTTTTCAATGGAGATGATCAGCCGCTTGTTGAGCGGCCGAGATATGGACGACTGAGCGCACTTACCGGTTGTATGAGCGGCTTGCCTCGCGTTGGGCTGCTGTAGTGAGCGGGCTTGCCCCGCGCTGGGCTGCGCAGCAGCCCCAATTGAATCCCCACCTGGCACACCACCAAAAAAGGGCCCGCTATGAAAATAGCGGGCCCTTTTTGCGTTTTATGGTTTCACGCCGGCTCCTGCGCCACCCGCTGCTGCGCCTTCCCCTGAGCCTGCGCCCAGTTCTCCGGCAAGTTGATGTAGTCCACCAACTCCCGCAGACGGCCCTGATCGCGCCCATTGAAATTGAACACCAGCCGCGTCAAATGGCTGAACCTCGGCTCGTCATGTTCTTCGCCGGTATAGGCAAGCTGCTGGAACTCGCCACTCAAGCGCAGGCTGGCAAACTCATCCTGTAAATGGGCCAGCGCTCGATCACTGAGCGGATGATTCATGCGCACCACAAACTCACGCTTCAACCAGCGGGTAGAGTGGAAATTGGCATAAAACTGGTTGATCTCCTCCACCGCTTCTTCGGCGCTATAGACCAGGCGTACCAGCTTGAGGTCGGTGGGCAAGATGTAGCGATTGGCTTCCAATTGGCTGCGGATAAAGTCCAGGGCGCCTTGCCAGAATCCGCCGCCGGGTGCATCCAGCAGTACCACTGGCACCAGCGGGCTCTTGCCGGTCTGGATCAGGGTCAGCACTTCCAGTGCCTCATCAAGGGTACCGAAACCGCCTGGGCACAGCACCAGCGCGTCGGCTTCCTTGACGAAGAACAACTTGCGGGTAAAGAAGAAATGGAAGGACAGCAGGTTCTCGGTACCATCGATGGTCGGGTTGGCGTGCTGTTCAAATGGCAGGGTGATGTTGAACCCCAGGCTGTGTTCCAGGCCGGCGCCTTCGTGGGCCGCGGCCATGATGCCGCCACCACCGCCGGTGATCACCATCAGGTCCGAGCGTGCCAGCGCCGCGCCGACTTCACGGGCCAGTGAGTACAGCGGGCTTTCCATCGGGGTGCGTGCAGAGCCGAACACCGTCACTTTGCGGCGGCCCTTGAATTGTTCGAGCACGCGGAAGGCGTGGTCCAGTTCGCGGATGGCTCGCAGGGTAATCTTGGCGTTCCAGCGGTCGCGGTCGTCCTGCGCCATGCGGAACACGGTGAGGATCATGTCGCGATACAAGGGGATATTCGGGCTGTTGGGCGCGATCAGTTGGAGTTGCGCTTCGACCTGCTGTGTGAGGTCGGCGCCGTTTTCTTCAAAATGTCGAAGCAGGTGGTCATTCGGTTCGTAAGGCATTCACTTCTCCTTCTTGCAGGGCCCGGGTGGCCGGCCAGAGGTTCGCCGGAGGCTACGACACTGCATGTGTCGCTGCTTGCCGCAGGGGCACCTTCTTTTGCCCTGGAAATGTTACAGAACAGCGTAAAAAGCGCTGGGAATGAAGGGTTGGGATAACTGGATGATGGGCCGAAAAACCCTTGGCTGGCAACCGCTTATTGGTCGTTCATCAAGGAGCTTAGCCGCGGCTGGACGTTGAAGCGAGGGAGTGCGCGCCACAGGACAGTAGCGCGTGAAGGTCAACCTATTACTTTTTCTTTTTCACCGGAGCTGGGCAATCCGCTTCCACGAACTTCACCGAGGCCACAGGGCGGTTGGTCTTGTTTTCGGTGATTTCGTAACGCATGACGGCGCCCTTGGCCATCAGCTCGCGATAGCCCGGGTTGGTGCATACGCTGCGGCCCAGCTGGAAGTAGACAGCCTTCGGATTGGCGCGCATTTGTTCGGCGCGGTCGGGCAGCACGCTCAGGTGATCGATCAGTTGCATGCCCTCGACGGTGTAGGCCACTTCCAGGGTCTTTTCATCGATTTCCCGGGGCAGGTCCTTGTTGCTCTCCGCCGCGACGCTTTGCAACTTCCTGTTCATTTGGGCCTCCAGCAGCGAGGCCGCCTGGGCGCACACGGGCAATACCAGCGCGAGGGCGACGGATGGGGCGACAAGACGCAGCATGGAACGCAGCATGAAACTCTCCTGATTCGGTTACTGGTGCATAGACCAGCCACTGCGCTGTGCGTTCAGTGGCGCGCAATTATAGGTGAGCCCTGGCCACTACAGCCAGGCGTATCGCTGGTAAACTGCAGCCACTTCAGCCTTCCACGAGTTTTCACCGTGTCGATTTACCCGTCCCACCGGCGCATCCGATGAGCCACGCCGTTTCCCGCTTGCGCACCCAGCGTCTGGCCCGCGCCGTGCGGCCGTTCCTTAATCGTGGTTCGCGTGCCGAGCGCTGCCCCGGCTGCCGGGTGATTCCCGAGTACTGCCTGTGTGCCTGGCGGCCCAAGGTCGCCGCAACATCGGCCATGTGTCTGCTGATGCATGACGTGGAACCGATGAAACCCAGCAACACCGGCTGGCTGATCGCCGATGTGATTGACGACACCACGGCGTTTGCCTGGTCGCGCACCGAGGTTGATCCAGAACTGCTCAACGTGTTGGCCGACCCGCAATGGCAACCCTATATCGTGTTCCCCGGCGAATTCGTCGCGCCCGAGCGCGTCGTCAGCGAAGTGAAGGTGCAAGAGCGCAAGCGTCCATTGTTCATCTTGCTGGATGGCACCTGGAGTGAAGCGCGCAAGATGTTTCGCAAAAGCCCCTATCTGGAGCATTTGCCGGTACTCAGCCTGGCGCCGGAACAGCTGTCGCGTTACAAACTGCGCCGATCCAAGCGTGATGATCACTTCTGCACGGCCGAGGTCGCCGCCCTGTGCCTTGAATTGGCCGGTGACCTGGCTGCCAGCGAAGTGCTGGATGCCTACCTTGATGTATTCAGCACCCACTACTTGGCCGCCAAATTCCAGATGCAGCTGGACCTGACGGACCCTGTTCATACGCGTCTTGTGCCTTATATCCAGGGATCTGGCCAGCCGACGTCTGCATGATGGCACGATGAACCCGTAACCCGCTAAAATGCCCACGGGCGTAGCGCTTGACCCTCCAGGCTACGCTGGGCATGCTGGGCGCCGCTCAGGGCCCCCTGAAAAACAGGATCATTTAATCAATGGCCACATACGAAATCCTGATAGCCGATGACCATCCGCTGTTTCGCAGTGCGTTGCACCAGGCCGTGACCCTGGGCCTCGGCCCGGACGTGCGCCTCGTCGAAGTGGCCAGCATTGCCGAGCTGGAAGCCCGCCTCACCGAAAAATCCGACTGGGACCTGGTGCTGCTCGACCTGAACATGCCCGGCGCCTACGGTTTTTCCGGGCTGGTACTGTTGCGCGGGCAATATCCGCAAATTCCGGTGGTGATGGTCTCGGCCCAGGAAGAAGCCGATGTAGTGGTGCGCTCCAAGGAGTTTGGCGCCAGCGGTTTCATTCCCAAGTCCAGCGCCATGGAAGACATCCAGAAAGCCGTGCGCACTGTGCTGGACGGCGATGTGTCCTGGCCACCGCAGGCCTTTGAAGAAATCAACGTGTCCGACGAAGCCAAGGCCGCCCGTGATGGCCTGGCCAGCCTGACACCGCAGCAGTTCCGGGTGCTGACCATGGTCTGCGAAGGTCTGTTGAACAAGCAGATAGCCTACGAGCTGAGCGTGTCTGAAGCGACGATCAAGGCCCACGTGACAGCGATCTTCCGCAAGCTGGGCGTGCGTACGCGTACCCAGGCGGCGCTGCTGTTGCAACAACTTGAGTCAATTTCGCAGCATTAAGCTGTCATCGATTCACGCTTTTTTGACCGTGCGTGATCTAGTTTCCCCACTCCTTTGGTTCAGTTGCCTACGTCTATGTCGCCTTTCAAGGGTCAAACCGGTATCAAACGTATCTTCAATGCTGGGGGTTATTCCCTGGATGGCCTGCGCGCGGCATTCACCGGCGAGGCGGCTTTTCGCCAACTGGTGATGCTGAATGTGATTTTGATCCCGCTGAGCTTCTTCCTGAACGTCAGCCGAGTCGAGCGTGCCTTGCTGATCGCCGTGTGCCTGCTGGCACTGATCGTCGAGTTGCTCAACTCGGCGGTGGAGGCGGCGATCGACCGCATCTCCCTGGATCGCCACCCTCTGTCGAAAAACGCCAAGGACATGGGCAGCGCCGCGCAGGCCGTCGCGCTGACCATGATCACCCTGGTGTGGGCCGTGATCCTGATCTAAGGCTCAGGCAATGCTCGGCAGTACGATCTCGTCGCTGCGCTGCACCCCGGCGGTGAAAGCGCGGCACAGTTCGAGGAATTCGCGCATGGCCGAAGTCTGGTACTTCTGTTTGTGCCAGATGAAGTAGAACTGCCGGGCCAGGTCCAGATCCGGCGTTTCCACCGGCACCAGGCTGCCGCGGCGGAACGCGTCGCGCAGCGCCAACCGCGAAATGCAGCCAATCCCCAGCCCCGACTCCACCGCGCGCTTGATGGCTTCGGTATGTTCCAACTCCAGGCGGATATTCAGCGCGCTACGGTGATGGCGCATGGCTTGGTCGAAGGTCAGGCGCGTGCCCGAACCTTGTTCCCGCAGGATCCACGCCTCATGGGTCAGCTCGTCCATCGTTGCCACGCCACGCTTGGCCAGATGATGCTGCGGCGCGCAAAACACCACCAGCTCATCCTCAACCCAGGTTTGCACTTCGATATCCGGGTGGCTGCAGTCACCTTCGATTAGACCCAGGTCAATTTCATAATGCGCAACCTGGTGCACGATATGGGCAGTGTTCTGCACATGCAGCTTTACCTGGCTCTCTGGGTGTTGCTGCATGAAGCTGCCGATCAACAGCGTCGCCAGGTAATTGCCGATGGTGAGGGTGGCGCCCACCGCCAGCGAGCCAAAGCCAGACTTGCCGTTGAGCAGGTCCTCGATTTCCTTGGCCTGGTCCAACAGCGCTACCGCCTGGGGCAACAGTTGACGGCCGAGGGCGTTAAGGCTCAGGCGTTTGCCGGCGCGGTCGAACAATTGGCAGCTGGATTGGCGCTCCAGCTCGGTGATCGAGGTGCTGGCGGCGGATTGAGATAAGGCCAAAAGGCCAGCAGCGCGGGAAACGCTTTCCTGCTGGGCGACGGCGACGAATACTTGCAGTTGACGGAGAGTAAATCGCATATCGATATAACCGATAACCCTTATCTTAATAATCCAGTTAACAGATATTGTCGCCGCGATTAGAATGCGGTGCAATTACGCGCCTGAATACAGCGCAGACCTATTTCCAGGAGTTTCCCGTACATGAGCAACATGAACCACGAGCGTGTCCTCAGTGTTCATCACTGGAACGACACTCTGTTCAGCTTCAAGTGCACCCGTGACCCGGGCCTGCGCTTCGAGAACGGTCAGTTCGTGATGATCGGCCTGCAGCAGCCCAACGGCCGCCCGCTCATGCGCGCCTACTCCATCGCCAGCCCGAACTGGGAAGAGCATCTGGAGTTCTTCAGCATCAAGGTGCCGGATGGCCCGCTGACTTCCCAGTTGCAGCATTTGAAGGAAGGCGACGAGATCATCATCAGTAAAAAACCGACAGGCACCCTGGTGCTTGACGATTTGAAGCCGGGCAAACACCTGTACCTGCTCAGCACCGGTACGGGCCTTGCGCCGTTCATGAGCGTGATCCAGGACCCGGAAACCTACGAGCGTTTCGAAAAAGTGATCCTGTGCCACGGCGTGCGTTACGTCAACGAAGTTGCTTACCGCGAATTCATCACCGAGCACCTGCCGCAGAATGAATTCTTCGGCGAGGCCCTGCGTGAAAAGCTGATTTATTACCCAACCGTGACCCGCGAGCCGTTCGAAAACGAAGGCCGCCTGACCGACCTGATGCGCAGCGGCAAGCTGTTCAGTGACATCGGCCTGCCACCGATCAACCCGGAGGACGACCGCGCCATGCTGTGCGGCAGCCCAAGCATGTTGGACGAAACCAGCGAAGTACTGAACAGCTTTGGCCTGAAAGTCTCGCCGCGCATGCGTGAGCCGGGTGATTACTTGATCGAGCGCGCGTTCGTCGAGAAGTAAGCAACATCAAAAAATGTGGGAGCTGGTTTTTGTGGGAGCTGGCTTGCCTGCGATGCAGAGGCCTCGGTCATTCAGTTGAACCGAGGTGAGGCCATCGCAGGCAAGCCAGCTCCCACATGAGCGGCTCCCACATTAGTTTCGGGTTTATTCAGCTGGAACCACTTCAAGCACGCAGATGACGCCCGTCTCGGGATAGTGCCAACGCACATCCACATCCCAGAACTGTGCGCCATACTCACGTTCAGGCCCGGGCATCTGATACGCCGGCCGTGGATCCTGTGCCAGACATTGATCAATCAACTCCACCAATGGCTCGCCCAGACGCTGGGCATGGCTCTGTGCCTGATGCAGGGCCGTTTTCAGCCACTGCACCGGTATCAACTGCGGCGCGCCACTGGCCATGTCGTTGGTGGCCCCATGGACAATGTCGGCATAGGGCACATACGGTTTGATATCCAGCACCGGCGTGCCATCCAGCAGATCAATCCCGGAAATCCACAAACGGCCCGGCTCGACCTTGTCCAGCTTAACCACCGACTGTCCAATGCCATTGGGCCGGTGAGTCGCACGGGTGGCAAACACGCCCATGGACGTATTGCCGCCCAGGCGCGGTGGGCGAACTTTCAGGCGCGGTTTGTCTTCCAGCGCCTGGTGAAACAGGAACAGCAGCCACACATGGCTCACCTGTTCCAGGCCCTGCACCGCTTCGCCGCCGTCGAACGGCGCCACCAGCTCCAGCACGCCGCGGGCGGCCGGCGCCAGCTGCGGTTGGCGTGGGATGGCGAACTTCTCCTTGAAGCAGGAGCGCACGAAGCCGACGGGCGAGACGCTGTAGCTCATGGCTCAGGCACGCACCCGCAGGGTGAGGCCTTTGAGGAAATTACGCAGCAACTGGTCGCCGCACGTGCGGTAGTTGGTATGACCGAATTTGCGGAACAGCGCGCTCAGCTCAGGCTTGGACACCGGGAATTCGGCTGCCTTGAGGATTGCGTGCATGTCATCTTCCTTCAGCTCGAAGGCCACGCGCAGTTTCTTGAGGATGATGTTATTGGTCACCGGGGTCTCGATCGGCTGAGGCGGGCGGCTCTCGTCCTTGCCACGCTTGAAGACCACCAAGCCATCGAGGAAGTGCGCCATCACGTCATCCGGGCAAAACACGAAGCCTTCTTCCTCGTCCTTTTTGAGGTAGGTCAGCAGGTCGTCCTTGGTCACGTCCATGCCGCCGAGCTTGATGATCTCGACCATCTTGTTGTCGCTGATGTCGAGCATGTAGCGCACGCTGCGTAGTACGTCGTTGTGAATCATGGTGGGCAATCCTGATATTCAACTGAGGACACCGCCGCAATGGGCGGTGTCGCGAAAAGGGGAGCGGCTTAGAACTTCTCTTTGCCGGACAGGTAACGCCATTGGCCAACGGGCACTTTGCCGATGGACACGCCGCCGATGCGGATACGGCGGATGGCGATGACTTTGAGGCCGACCGCTTCGCAGAACAGCGCGATCACGCCTGGTTGCGGGTTTTTCAGTGCAAAACGCAGGCGGTTTTCGTTCTGCCAGCTGACCTTGACGGCCGGCAACTCTTTGCCTTTGTAGGTCAGGCCGTGGTTGAGGCGGTTGAGGCCGTGGGCAACCATGTCACCTTCGACTTCCACCACGTATTCCTGCTCGATCTTGGCGGCATCGGCGGTCAACTTGCGCAGGATCTTCCAATCCTGGGTAAACACCAGCAGGCCGCTGGCCTTGGCTTGCAGGTCGGCACTGGCGGTCAGGCGCAGGAAGTGGCCCTTGAGCGGGCGCTTGCCGAAGCGGTGCTCCGGCGAGAGTGTTTCGGCGCTGATCGACGCCATGGCCGTTTCGGCATCTACGCCCGCAGGGGCGTGCATCAGGATGGTCACCGGCTCCGGCGCGGTGGCCTTGGCCTGCGGGTCGAGTTCGACCTTTTGGGTGGTGACCTTGAACTGCGGCTCGTCGATCACTTCACCGTCCACCGAGACCCAGCCGCCTTCAATGAACAGCTCAGCCTCCCGACGGGAGCAACCGACCAGTTCGATAAGGCGTTTGGAGAGGCGTATGGGGTCAGTCATAACAAGGGCCGTAACAAAAGGGGGCGGCTATTGTACCTGCCTGGAGCCGGTTAATCCCGGCTCCATTTCAGCTCGGTGTTTTTTGTGGGAGCTGGTTTGCCTGCGATGCAGACACTGCGGTCTATCTGGAAGACCACAGTGATGCCATCGCAGGCAAGCCAGCTCCCACCTTGTTCTGCGTTTCGTCAGCCACTGCATGATTGTTGCTGGCGCAAACGCATACGCAACAGTGGATACGGCTGGCCCAGGCCATCGTGCTCGGTGCGTCCGATCACCTCGAACCCCTGTTTGAGGTAAAAGCCCAGCGCCAGGGGGTTCTGCTCGTTCACTTCCAGCTCATCGGCATTCATATGCTCGACCGCATAGCGCAGCAATTGGCTGCCCAGGCCCTGACCATGGTGCTTGGGGTCGATAAACAGCATTTCGATCTTGCCTGCGGCCACACCGGCAAATCCGGTAATGTGCTGGTGCGCGTCCCTGGTGCAGATCAGCATCACCGTGTCCAGATAGTGCGTCAGCACCAGACTCCTCAGCCGTTCGATGTAGCTATCCGGCAAGAAATCATGGGTGGCCCGCACTGAATCTTCCCAGATGTCTGTCAGTGTTTGATAGTCGCTGGTTTTGGGTGTGTGGATGATTGAATGCCGACGCATGTGCTCTGCCCCTGCCGAGAATGGGTAATAGGCAAACGATAGACCTAAAAAAGCCCCGCATCTTGATCAGATGCAGGGCTTTTTACACAGCTGGTGATCAGTCGCGCTTTTGCGCCCACAGGTCGTATTCGTCGGCATCGGTCACGGTGCACCAGACCTTGTCGCCCGGCTTCAAACCGCTGGCATCGTCGATAAACACGTTACCGTCGATTTCCGGCGCATCGAAGAAGCAACGGCCGACCGCGCCTTGTTCGTCGACTTCGTCGATCAGCACTTCGATTTCCTTGCCGATGCGCAGTTGCAGGCGCGCCGAGCTGATGGCTTGCTGGTGCGCCATGAAGCGCTCCCAACGGTCCTGCTTGACCTCGTCCGGTACCACGGCCAGGTCCAGGAGGTTGGCCGGGGCACCTTCAACCGGCGAGTACTGGAAGCAGCCAACGCGGTCCAGCTGCGCTTCGGTCAGCCAGTCCAGCAGGTACTGGAAGTCTTCTTCGGTTTCGCCGGGGAAGCCGACGATGAAGGTCGAGCGGATGATTAGGTCCGGGCAGATCTCGCGCCAGTTCTTGATGCGTACCAGGGTCTTGTCTTCGAACGCCGGGCGCTTCATGGCCTTGAGCACTTTCGGGCTGGCGTGCTGGAACGGGATGTCCAGGTAAGGCAGGATCTTGCCGGCGGCCATCAGCGGGATCAGTTCATCCACGTGTGGGTACGGGTAAACGTAGTGCAGGCGCACCCACACACCCAGGCTGCTCAAGGCTTCGCAGAGTTCGGTCATGCGGGTTTTCACCGGCGCGCCGTTCCAGAAACCGGTGCGGTATTTCACGTCGACGCCATAGGCGCTGGTGTCCTGGGAGATTACCAACAGCTCTTTCACGCCGGATTTGACCAGGCGCTGGGCCTCGTCCAGGACGTCACCCACCGGGCGGCTGACCAGCTTGCCGCGCATCGAGGGGATGATGCAGAAACTGCAGCTGTGGTTGCAGCCTTCGGAAATCTTCAGGTACGCGTAGTGGCGTGGGGTCAGCTTGATGCCTTGCGGCGGCACCAGGTCGATCAGCGGGTTGTGGTCCTGGCGCGGTGGCACCACGGCGTGCACGGCATTGACCACCTGCTCGTACTGCTGCGGCCCGGTCACCGCCAGCACGCTTGGGTGCACATTGCGGATATTGCCTTCTTCCACGCCCATGCAGCCGGTCACGATGACCTTGCCGTTTTCCTTGATGGCTTCGCCGATCACTTCCAGCGACTCAGCCTTGGCCGAGTCAATGAAGCCGCAGGTGTTAACCACCACCACGTCAGCGTCCTGGTAAGTGGACACAACGTCATAGCCTTCCATGCGCAGTTGCGTGAGGATGCGCTCGGAGTCGACCAGAGCCTTCGGGCAACCCAGGGAAACAAAGCCAACCTTGGGGTTGGCTTTTGCGACGGTGGTGGACATGTCTAACCTCGGTATTGAATGACGCGGCCAGTCGGGCACGACAGGGCGGCGGATGGGCACTTGGTGTGCCTCTGATCAAAAAGTGCGCAATTCTAGCGACGGGCAGCGCACTTGACCAGCTTTATGCGGGGAAATGCGACGAGTGCTGCGCCGGATAATCTGCAGGCCCTTACCACGCTTTTAAACGCGGAGGTCTTGCTCTGTACGATGTGATACGACTTTCGACATGCCCACGCCTAATGCCTGAAGCACTTTGAGGAGGGTGGAGAGCTTAGGGTCGCCGCCGACGGCGATGGATCTGTAGAGGTTAGCCCTATTAAGGCCGGTGTTCTGCGACAAGCTGAGCATTCCGCCACGCGCTTCCGCCACTCGGCGGATCGCAACCAGGAACGCGTCTTCACCACCCGCTTCGTCGATTTCCTCAAGCGCGACAGATAGATATTCGAGGGCGAATGCTTCGTCGTTTCGAAGCATTTCAAGAACACTATCTTCATGGGAGCGAGTACGCACGGTCATTTTTGCTGCACCTTGTAAGATTTCCAGAGAGCCTTGGCCTGATCGATATCGTTCTGCTGCTTGGCCTTTGAGCCACCGCCCAACAGGAAAATAATATTTCGATCCTGTGTTGCGTAATACACACGAAACCCAGGCCCGAAGTCGAGCTTCATTTCAAAGACCCCATCGCCCACCGGCTCGGTTATTCCAAAATGACCCAGGGATGCCCGGTCGACTCTGGTGGTGATCCTTGCTTTTGAACGATTGTCTTGCACGGTGTCCAGCCAAGCCTGGTAGATATCCACGCCATTGGCGGACAGCACGTGTTTCACTGTGTACATGAGGAATGTACCTTAAAAGAGACATGTCGACGATTGAGTTTTTATATCGACTGCGAGCGCCGTGCAGGGGCGCGGGTGATTGAACGAACAGACCGCCAAGGATTTCCCGGCTACGTCGTTAAGGCAGTACCACCGATTCGGACCGAAATATAAGGTTGTCAGTCAATGTGATCAATGCAGGCAAAAAGACGCCTGCGTTATGCAAGGAAATGCAAAGCCTGCTGCGCTATGCTTCGCGCCGTTGCGTGTAGGTAAAATCCTAAGGTCAACAAAACGTCTGTTACGAGAAGTAAAACAGCGCATGCTAGGGGTCGCTTAGAAGCGTTGTTAATAAGACCGCAGGTCAAAGGGCAGGAGTGGTTGATGGGTCACGCGAGTAATCAGGCAGCAGGTGCCGAACAGTCAAATACCAAGCCGATTGGCATGCTGGTGGCAGCGGTCGGGGTGGTTTACGGCGATATCGGCACCAGCCCGCTCTACACCCTTAAAGAGGTGTTCAACGGCGGTTATGGGGTGCAGGTCAACCATGACGGTGTGCTGGGGATCCTGGCGCTGATCTTCTGGTCGCTGATCTGGGTCGTCTCGATCAAGTACATGCTGTTCGTCCTGCGCGCCGACAACCAGGGCGAGGGCGGCATCATGGCGCTCACGGCACTGGCGCGACGGGCGGCGGGGGAGCGCAGGAAGCTGCGCAGCTTCCTGGTGGTCTGTGGCCTGTGCGGCGCTGCGCTGTTCTATGGCGACAGCATGATCACCCCGGCGATCTCCGTGCTGTCGGCGGTCGAAGGCCTGGAGCTGGCATTCGACGGCCTGGAACAATGGGTCGTGCCCATCGCCCTGGTGGTGCTGGTGGCTTTGTTCCTGATCCAGAAGCATGGTACCGACCGCATCGGCAAGCTGTTCGGGCCGGTGATGGTCACCTGGTTCCTGGTGCTCGGCGGCCTCGGTGTGTATGGCATTACTCTGCACCCTGAAGTGCTGAGCGCCGTGAATCCGATGTGGGCCGTGCGTTTCTTCGAGGCGCATCCCGGCATTGGTGTGGCAATCCTCGGCGCGGTGGTACTGGCACTGACCGGTGCCGAAGCGCTGTATGCCGACATGGGCCACTTCGGCCGCAAACCCATCGCCCGCGCCTGGTTCATCCTGGTGCTGCCGGCGTTGGTGCTCAATTATTTCGGCCAGGGCGCCATGCTGCTGGGCGACCCGGAAGCCGCGCGCAACCCGTTCTACCTGTTGGCCCCGAGCTGGGCGCTGATCCCGCTGGTGGTGTTGTCCACCCTGGCCACGGTGATTGCTTCCCAGGCGGTCATCTCCGGTGCGTTCTCCTTGACGCGCCAGGCAATCCAGTTGGGCTACATCCCGCGCATGCATATCCAGCACACCTCCAGTGCCGAGCAGGGCCAGATATACATCGGCGCGGTGAACTGGTCGCTGATGGTCGGCGTCATCCTGCTGGTGCTGGGCTTCGAATCGTCCAATGCACTGGCATCGGCCTACGGCGTGGCGGTGACCGGCACCATGCTGATGACCACCATCCTGGTGTCGGCGGTGATGCTGCTGCTGTGGAAATGGCCGCCGATACTGGCTGTGCCGGTGCTGGTCTGCTGCCTGTTGGTCGACGGGCTCTACTTTGCCGCCAACGTGCCGAAGATCATCCAGGGCGGCGCCTTCCCGGTATTGGCGGGGATCGTGCTGTTCGTGCTGATGACCACCTGGAAGCGTGGCAAGCAATTGCTGGTGGAGCGCCTCGACGAAGGCGGGCTGCCGCTGCCTATCTTTATCAGCAGTATCCGCGTGCAGCCGCCCCATCGGGTGCAGGGCACCGCCGTGTTCCTCACGGCGCGTCCGGACGCCGTGCCCCATGCGCTGTTGCACAACCTGCTGCATAACCAGGTGCTGCATGAGCAAGTGGTGTTGCTGACGGTGGTCTACGAAGACATTCCTCGCGTGCCGGCTGCGCGGCGCTTCGAGGTGGACGCCTACGGTGAAGGCTTCTTCCGCGTGATCCTGCACTTTGGCTTTACCGATGAGCCGGATGTGCCCGAAGCATTGAAGCTGTGCCACCTGGAAGACCTGGATTTCAGCCCGATGCGCACCACCTACTTCCTCAGCCGCGAAACGGTGATTGCCTCGAAACTCGAAGGCATGGCGCGCTGGCGTGAAGGGTTGTTCGCCTTCATGTTGAAGAACGCCAACGGCAACCTGCGCTTCTTCAAACTCCCGGTCAACCGGGTGATCGAGCTGGGCACTCAGGTCGAAATGTAAGCGTTTGCAGCGCGGGAGCCGGCAATCGGCTTCCGTGAACCCTGTGCAATCCAGCGTTGTCGACTAGGCTCTGTAGGAGCGAGCTTGCTCGCGAAGAACACGAGAGCGTCGCGCTGAATCAGGCTTCCCGCGTTATCGTTAGCGATCTTCGCGAGCAAGCTCGCTCCTACAGGAGTGCCCATAGAACCCAGAAGAGGTGCGCCATGAGTCAGCTGCTCGAACCCTACACCCTGCGCCAATTGACCCTGCTCAACCGTATCGCGGTCTCGCCGATGTGCCAGTACTCCAGTGAGGATGGCCTGGCCAATGACTGGCACCTGGTGCACCTCGGCAGCCGGGCCGTCGGTGGCGCCGGGCTGATTTTCACCGAAGCCACCGCCGTGACCGCGGATGGCCGCATCACCGCCCAGGACCTGGGCCTGTGGAACGACCAACAGATCGAACCGCTGCAACGGATCACGCGTTTTATCGCGGCCCAGGGCGCGGTGGCCGGCATCCAACTGGCCCACGCGGGGCGCAAGGCCAGCACCCATCGGCCATGGATCGGCAAGCATGGCAGCGTCAAGCCGGACGAGGGCGGGTGGGTGCCGGTAGGTCCGTCGCCGATTGCCTTCGACCCGCAACATACCCAGCCCAAACCGTTGGATGAAGAGCAGATCCGGCAAGTAACCGCCGACTTTGTCGCCGCCGCCAAGCGCGCCTTGACTGCGGGTTTCGAGGTGGTGGAAATCCACGCCGCCCACGGTTACCTGCTGCACCAATTTCTCTCGCCCATCAGCAATCAACGTCAGGACCAGTACGGTGGCTCCTTCGAAAACCGTATCCGCCTGGTGCTTGAAGTGACCAGGGCCGTGCGCGAGGTCTGGCCCCAGGAGCTGCCGCTGTTTGTGCGGGTCTCGGCCACCGACTGGGTGGAAGATGGCTGGAACCCCGATGAAACCGTCGAACTGGCGCGCCGCCTCAAGGACTTGGGGGTCGACCTGATCGACGTCTCCTCCGGTGGCACCGCCGCGAACGCCGAGATCCCCACCGGTCCGGGCTACCAGACGCGCTTTGCCGAGCGCGTACGCAAGGAATCGGGCATCGCCACCGGCACCGTCGGCATGATCACCGAGCCGGCCCAGGCCGAGCACATCCTGCGCACTTGCCAGGCCGATATCATTTTTCTGGCCAGGGAACTGCTGCGTGATCCTTACTGGCCGTTACATGCCGACGACGATCTGGGCGGGCGCAAGGCAATCTGGCCGGCGCAGTATCAGCGCGCCACGCACCGTGACCAGCCGATTCATGAGTCCGATTTACGCGACTGATAAGTCGTTTAGTGTTCAAAGAAACCCACCTTGATCCGGTGGGTTTTTTTCTTATTGTAAGCGTGGGAAAGGTCTGTAGGTATTTGTTACCAAAGCCATTTATTTAAGTGAATACTCTAAAAAAATCCCACACGAGACGAGATTTTTTCTACCCTAAGGATAAGCCTGAGTTCTGGCCCAGGAAGTCAGCCGGTGTGTTCACCCAGGCATTGCGCTTCATGCGAGGCGGGTGATGGGCAACAGGAGTTTTTGATGGATATCAGGAGAAACAGTCCATGGCCAAGTCCTATGGTGTAGCGGGTGTGGTGGTGTCTTTTCTGACGCGCAGGGTGTGTCTGCGCGGACGAAAATTGAACTCGGACGAAGCCCAATTGCTGGCGCATTACCGCGCCTTGACCGAGAGCGATCAGGTGGCGATGCGCTATTTGATGGGGGCGATGAAAAGTGTGTCGCGGTTCTGAGCATTGTATTGAACCCTGTGGGAGCCGTTCAGGCCGGCTCCCATAGAGGAGGAACATCCTGATCAGGTGTACTTGCGCTGCTCCGGTGCCGGCGGGAAGTACTGATACAACCAGGTTTCGCTCAAGGTGCGGTCCTGGGTACGAATAAACAGGCGCAGTTCCACCGGCTCCACGCTGTCGCTGGTCGGGTACCAATCGAACAGGATGCGGTAGCCCTTGATGTTGTCCAGCACCAGCACGCTGAAGTCTTTGACTTCGCCATGGGAGCAGGTCACCACCGGCTCGATCCCGGTGCCTGGTGGCAGGCGATCCAGGCCGCCCCCCTTGAAGTCCACCGCAAAGCGGCGTGCCCACACCTCGGGATAGTGTTCGCCCGGTGCCCAGCCTTCGGTAAAGCCACCCATGCCTGAGCGGGTCGCGTCGACTTGTGCCAAAGGCGTACTCACCGGTGGCAGGGCGCTCCAGTACAGCTTGTAGCCATAGTTCAGCGAGTCGCCGGCCGCCACGGGGTTTTTTGGGGTCCAGAAGGCCACGATGTTGTCGAGGGTCTCGCCGGTGGTGGGGATTTCCAGCAGGTCGATCGAGCCTTCGCCCCAGGCGGTGGTGGGTTCGACCCACAGGCTCGGGCGCTTGCTGTACCAGTCCACCGTGTCCTGGTAACTGGCAAATTCATGGTCGGTCTGCACCAGGCCGAAGCCTTTCGGGTCTTTGTCGGCAAACGCGTTGAACTGCAGCTTGGCCGGGTTGTTCAACGGGCGGCAGATCCACTCGCCGTTGCCACGCCACATGGCCAGGCGGTCTGAATCGTGGATTTGCGGATGGATGGTGTCGCACATCCGGCGCTCATGGGTGCCGCAGCTGAACATGCTGGTCATCGGCGCGATGCCCAGTTGCTCAATGGTAGTACGCGCATTGATGTGCGCGTCGATGGCCATCACCACCTGATTGGCCTGGCAGTCGATATCGAAGCGGTAGGCGCCGGTGGCGCTCGGCGAATCAAGCAGGGCGTAGACCACGAAGCGGGTGGCGTTCTTGTCCGGGGTTTCAAACCAGAACTGTGTGAAGTCAGGGAATTCTTCGCGTCTTTTCGCGTAGGTGTCGATGGCCAGGCCACGGGCGGAGAGGCCGTACTGGCCGGTGGAGTCCACCGCGCGGAAGTAGCTGGCACCGAGAAACGACAGCACGTCATGACGGTCCAGTTCCGGGGCCTTGAACAGCTTGAAGCCGGAAAAACCCAAATCCCCGGTCAGTTGTTTGGTGTCCACCGTGGTTTTTTCATAATTGAACAACGAAGGGCGGAAATGCACCTCGCGCGCTTCGCGGGTCTTGGGGTCGACGCTGTGCATGCGCACGGGCGTCTTGAAGCCCATGCCGACGTGGAAGAACTGCACGTCCAGTTGGCCGTTCAATTCCTTCCACAGCGAATGCTTGCCGTCGTAACCGATGGCGTTGAAATTCTGCGGTGTCATGGTCGCCAACGTAGGCGGCAGCACCTGTTTGGTGTCTTTGTAAGCGGTCCCGGCCAGCTGTTTGGCCTGGGCCTTGAGCGCTTCGAAATCGAACGCCACGGCCTTGCCGTCGGCGGCACGGTTCCCGGCCCAGGCCTGGGCGGCAAGCAGGCCACTGGCCGACAAACCGGTGTAGGCCGCAATGGCCATGGACGCTTTGAGCAAATTCCTGCGGTGCATAGAGACAACCTGTCGTGAGCAAATCCCGCGCCGTTCCTGGCACGTAGCGGATCAGAAATTACGGTTCGGACATGCCTTCGGCCAAACACAACGGACATTAAACAGACGCCGGATAGCTTAAGCGGTTCGATGACGTAGGAAAATTGATTGATAGCGGGGTGATGGCATTGCAAATGCGACAAGACATTTCCGGCACGAGCTTCCTGGCGACGCAGATCAAATGTGGGTTCAGTATTAGACATCAGATCCTATTTCAGGCTACTTCTCCCACCGCCCTGAACGCCTCATCTATCGCCGCATGCGCATACGCACTCCACGCCGCATCCGAGTTGGCGATGCTCACGTGGCCCACCGGCTTCTTCGCCAGGTTCATCCACGCTTCGCTCTCATCGGCGTCATCAAACAGACTGTTGGAAAAGCTCGCATAACCATGTGACCAGCGGTTGACAGTGATCGCCAGGATATCGGTCTGATGGTTGAACCCACCAGGGCCGAGCATGCGTTGCAATTGGTCGCGCAACTGCGCTTCCAGTTGCTCGAATGTCTGCCCATACAACTTGCCCCGCCCGGCGCGCGCCTGGTCACGGGCGTTCATGCCGCTGTTGGGGCTGGTGGGCACGTAGACCATGTGCAAGCCAATGGGCTGCGTCGGGTCGCGCGGGTGGTCGTATCCGCCCATGCTGACTGGGTAATCCAGCTTGATCCGGCTGTAGGGCTGGGTCGCCGCGTAAATTTCATGCACGCCCAGCTTCTGGAATGACTGCCAGTTGCGGATCACCACTTTGGTGTACACCAGCGGGTATTTCACATTCTGACTCAGGGCATTGGCTTGAGGCGCCGGCAGATCCTTCAACAGGTACGGGATCATCATGTTGTAGCAGGCCAGGATGCAGCGCTTGCCGCGCACTTGTGCGAGTTGTCCGCCACGGCTGTAGCCGATATGCACATGGTTGCCGACGTTACGCACGCTGACCGCGGTACTGTTGAGGCGCAATCGCACCGCAGCCTTGGGCTGATCGAGCTTGGCGTAGTCAAACGCCGCCAACACGATATCGTCCATGGTGTGCCCCGGCGCCACGCCAGGGATCAAACCGCGCACCAGCAACCGCGCCACCGAAGCATTGCCATCCGGGAAGTGGTAGATGTAGGGCTCTTCCATTTCCGCTGCGGCTTCTTCGCTGATCGGCGCCAGGTTCATCCCGGCAAAACCTGGGAAACCCACGCTATAGGCGTCGGCCGAGGCCACTGCATCGATGCTCAGGGCCATGAAGTCGTTGGTCCGGCTTTGGAAGTACTTCACCGCGCCTTCCGATAGGCCTACATCCTTGAGCAAGAAATCGCGGTAGCTGGTGGCGGCCAGGTAGTCGGCTTTTTCCTCGTCGGTCTTGCCCGGCAGGTAGTCCCTGGGCACCGTGTGCAGTTCGATCAGGGCCTGGCGGTCTGCCTGCGGCAGCGGAAAGTCATTGATGAAATCGCCGATGGCGCGCGCGTTCAACTGATCCGGCGCGATGTCGTCGGCCACCATCGGCGTGGGGTCGCCGGTGACCAGCTTGTCTTCGCCGAAGTTTTCCCTGTCGAAAAACACCCCGCGCGACAGGCCGAGGTTCGGGTAGAACTGGCGATCGAAGGCGGTCTCGAAGCGCTTGATATTCACCCCGAGCTTTTTCAACAGCCCGTTCACTTCCTTGCTGTACAGGTGGTTGGGCGACTGGAACGCCTCGCTGCCACCGTAGCCAATGATCATGCGGCCACCGGCCTGGAATTCATTGCGCTTGGCGTGACCGCCGAAGTCGTCGTGGTTTTCCAGGATCAGGATCTTCGCCTTGGGGTGCTTCTCGCGGTAGAACCACGCCGCCGACAAACCACTCAAGCCACCCCCGACCACCACCAGGTCATAGTCTTCGGCGATCGGCAGTTTGTCGGTGTCGAACGCTTTCTTTTCCCAGCCCATCTGATGTGCCACTTCGAATGAGCCGACATGGCTGCCGCGCAGGCCGGTGAGCGCTGGTGGGTAGTAGCGACCATCGGGAGCGGCCTGCAGCAATTGCAGTGGGGTCATGCCGGCGGCAATCGTGACAGCGACGCCGTTGAGGAAGTCGCGGCGGGTGATATCCATGGGGGACCTGCGCATATTTATTGTTATAGGAGTTTCCCTGTGGTGAGGGCGCAAGCCCAGCCCACAGGGGTTACGGGTCAATGCTTGAACATCACATGGCGCACAGTGGTGTAGTCCTCCAGCCCATACATGGACATATCCTTGCCGTAGCCGGACAGTTTCTGACCACCGTGGGGCATTTCACTGACCAGCATGAAGTGGGTATTCACCCAGGTGCAGCCGTACTGCAAGCGTGCGGCCAGGCGATGGGCGCGTCCTACATCGGCGGTCCACACCGACGACGCCAGGCCGTAGTCCGAATCGTTGGCCCAGGCCAGCACCTGCGCTTCATCGGTGAACTTGGTCACCGACACCACCGGCCCGAACACCTCGCGGCGCACGATCTCGTCGTCCTGTTGCGCGTCGGCCAGCACCGTCGGCTCAAAAAAGAAGCCGTTGCCTTCCACCGCCTTGCCACCGGTGACCAGACGGATGTGCGACTGCGCCACCGCACGCTCGACGAACCCGACGACACGGTCGCGGTGCTGTGCGGTAATCAACGGGCCCAACTCGGTGGCCGGATCATCCTGCAAGCCGTATTTGATGCTGGCGACCGCCGCGCCGAGCTTTTCGACAAACGCATCGTAGATATCCGCCTGGGCATAAATCCGGCACGCCGCGGTGCAATCCTGACCGGCGTTGTAGAAGCCGAAGGTACGAATGCCTTCCACGGCGGCGTCGATATCCGCGTCATTGAAGATGATCACCGGCGCCTTGCCGCCCAGCTCCATGTGCATGCGCTTAACGCTGTCGGCGGTGCTTGCGATGATATTCGCGCCCGTGGCGATGGAACCGGTCAGCGACACCATGCGCACTTTGGGGTGAGTCACCAGCGGGCTACCGACGGTCGGCCCACGGCCGAACACCAGGTTGAGCACACCGGCCGGGAAGATGTCAGCGGCCAGTTCGACCATGCGCAGGGCGGTCAGCGGGGTTTGTTCCGACGGCTTGAGCACCACCGTATTACCGGCGGCGAGGGCCGGGGCGATTTTCCAGGCGACCATCATCAAGGGGTAGTTCCACGGCGCGATGGAGGCAACCACGCCCACCGGGTCGCGGCGGATCATCGAGGTGTGGCCGGGCAGGTATTCGCCCGCCGCTGAACCGCTCATGCAACGGCTGGCGCCGGCAAAGAAACGGAACACGTCGGCAATCGCCGGGATTTCGTCGTTCAGCGCGGCACTGTAGGGCTTGCCACAGTTGTCCGATTCCAGCTTGGCCAGTTCTTCGCCGTGGGCTTCGATCGCGTCAGCCAGTTTCAGCAGTAACAGCGAGCGGTCCTTGGGCGCGGTTTGCGACCAGCCGTCGAAGGCCGCGTCGGCGGCGCGCACGGCGGCGTCGACCTGGGCTTCGCTGGCTTCGTTGATTTCCACCAGCACACGGCCCAGCGACGGGTTGAATACGGCCTGGGCCGGGCCTTCGCCTTGTACCAGTTGGCCGTTGATCAAGAGTTTGGTTTGCATGGTTCAATCCTCCAAAACGACTGTTATTTCCCTGAAGGAACCGGCTCATTTGAACCGCGTTCCTCCAATCGCAAAGTTATTTACCGCCACTACCCGCCACGCTTTCACCACCACGCGTCAAGTAATAGGCCCCGAGAATCGGGAACATCGTCACCAGCATCACCAGCATCGCCACCACGTTGGTCACCGGCACATCGCGCGGGCGGCTCAGTTGGTTGAGCAGCCACAGCGGCAAGGTGCGTTCGTGGCCGGCGGTGAAGGTGGTGACGATGATTTCGTCGAACGACAGCGCAAAGGCAAGCATGCCCCCCGCCAGCAAGGCCGAGCCCAGATTGGGCATGATGATGTAGCGAAAGGTCTGCCAACCGTCGGCGCCCAGGTCCATCGAGGCTTCGATCAGGCTGTGGGACGTACGGCGCAACCGTGCGATGACGTTGTTGTAGACGATCACCACGCAAAAGGTCGCGTGGCCGACAATGATGGTGAACATCCCCGGCTCGATGCCCAACGTCTTGAACGTCGCCAGCAGCGCAATGCCGGTAATGATCCCCGGCAGTGCGATCGGCAGGATCAGCATCAGCGACACACCCTGCTTGCCGAAAAACTCACGGCGATACAACGCCGCCGACGCGAGGGTGCCAAGCACCATGGCGATCAGGGTGGCGATGGCCGCGATCTGCAAGGACAGCTTGATCGACTCCAGCACATCCGGCCGCGCGAAGGCCACGCTGAACCACTTCAGGGTAAAGCCCTGGGGCGGAAAGCTGAACGCGGCTTCCTCGGTGTTGAAGGCGTAGAGAAAGATGATCAGGATCGGGAAGTGCAAAAACACCAGGCCGCCCCAGGCTGCGATCTTCAAACCCAGTGATGATTTGTCAGAGTGCATCGAAGGCCCCCAGGCGTTTGACGATGGACAGGTAAACCGCGATCAGCACGATGGGCACCAGGGTGAACGCCGCGGCCATGGGCATGTTGCCGATGGCGCCTTGCTGCGCGTAGACCATGCCGCCGACGAAGTAACCCGGCGGGCCCACCAGCTGCGGCACGATGAAATCGCCCAGGGTCAGCGAGAACGTGAAGATGGAACCTGCGGCAATCCCCGGGACCGACAGCGGCAGGATCACCTGCATGAAGGTCTGGCGCGGCTTGGCGCCAAGGTCGGCCGACGCCTGCAGCAGCGACGGCGGCAGGCGCTCGAGCGACGCCTGGATCGGCAGGATCATGAACGGCAGCCAGATATACACAAACACCATGAACCGCCCCAGGTGAGAGGTGCTCAAGGTGCTGCCGCCCACCCCGGGAATGCCCAGCACGAACTGCAACACCGGCTCCAGCCCCAGGTGCTGCACGAACCATTGCGCCACGCCGCCCTTGGCCAGCAGCAGCGTCCAGGCATAAGCCTTGACGATATAGCTGGCCCACATCGGCATCATTACGGCGATGTAGAAAAACGCCTTGGTCTTGCCCGTGGTGTAGCGCGCCATGTAGTAGGCAATCGGGAACGCGACCACCGCGCTGGCGATCGACACTACGATCGCCATGCTCAGGGTGCGCAGGATGATGTCGAAGTTCGACGGCTGGAACAGCGCGGCGAAGTTGGCCAGGGTCAGATCCGGCGTGACCGCCATGGTGAAGTCGTCGAAGGTATAAAAGCCTTGCCACAGCAAGGTCAGCAACGACCCCAGGTAGATCGCGCCGAACCAGATCAACGGCGGTATCAGCAGCATCGCCAGGTACAGGTTGGGCTTGCGGTACAGCAGGTTGGAAAACCTGCGCATCGGTGGATGGGAAACGGCCAGGCTCATGTCACACCTCGCCTGTGCTGTCGGTCAGCGGCGTCATGGCTTCCCGCGCCCAGCGGGCGGTGATGGACTGGCCGACCTGATGGCCGCTGCTGATATCCAGCCACTGGTTGTTGGCCTGGCTGATATTCAGCGCCTGGCCGTTTTCCAGTTTCAGTTCATAGCGCGTGGCGCTGCCCTGGTACTGGATGTCATGCAGCAGGCCGCTGACTTCCACTTCGCCGGCGCCCAACGGGCCCTCGGCAAAACGCACATGTTCCGGACGAATCGAGAACGGCTGCGCACTGCCGCCGAGGCGCTGGGCCAGCTCGCCGCGAATCACGTTGGAGGTGCCGACGAATTCGGCGACAAAGGCAGTGGCCGGCTTCATATACAGGTTGCGCGGGGTGTCGACCTGTTCGATGCGGCCCTTGTTGAACACTGCCACGCGGTCAGACATCGACAGCGCTTCGGTCTGGTCATGGGTCACGAAAATAAAGGTGATGCCCAGTTGGCGTTGCAGCTTTTTCAGCTCGCTCTGCATCTGTTCGCGCAGCTTGAGGTCGAGGGCGCCCAGCGGCTCATCCAGCAGCAGTACGCGCGGGCGATTGACCAATGCGCGGGCCAGGGCGACGCGCTGGCGCTGGCCGCCGGACAGCTGCACCGGTTTGCGCTCGCCATAACCGCCAAGCGCCACCATGGCCAATGCCTCCTCGGCACGCGTGAGGCGCTCGGCCTTGCCCACGCCCTTGACCTTGAGGCCATAGGCCACGTTGTCGCGCACATTCATATGGGGGAACAGCGCGTAATCCTGGAACACGGTGTTGACATCGCGTTGATACGGCGGCAAGCCGGCAGCTTCCTCGCCGTGGATACGAATCGAGCCCGCGCTCGGCTGCTCAAACCCGGCAATCAGGCGCAGGCAAGTGGTCTTGCCGGAACCGGAAGGCCCGAGCATGGAAAAGAACTCGCCGTCCTGGATATCGATGGAAACCCGGTCGACGGCTTTCACTTCGCCGAACTGACGGGAAACATGGGTGAATTGGACTGCAAGCGTCATGGTGCGGTGCTCCGAAAAAGCATGGGCCGTCGCAGCGGCCCGGTTTGGACTTCTGGAAAACAAAGGAGTCGGTGTGCGCAGTCGTAAGGTCTGGCGCGGTCCAATGTGGGAGCTGGCTTGCCTGCGAAAGCGGTGTGTCAGTTTGCACATCTCTGACTGATACACCGCTATCGCGGGCAAGCCCGGCTCCCACAAGAGATCCCCATAACTGGGTGCCTTAGCGCCCGCCCATGATTGCAATGTAATCCTGGGTCCAGCGGCTGTACGGCACGAACTTGCCGCCTTCAGCCTGTGGGGTTTTCCAGAAAGCGATCTTCTCGAATTGGTCGAACCCGTTGGTCTTGCAGCCTTCGGCGCCGAGCAGTTCACTTTCCTTGCAGGCCGCAGGCACGGCCGGCAGCGAGCCGAACCAGGCGGCGACATCGCCCTGGACCTTGGGTTGCAGCGACCAGTCCATCCACTTGTAGGCGCAGTTCGGGTGCTTGGCCTCGGTGTGCAACATGGTGGTGTCGGCCCAGCCGGTAGCGCCTTCTTTCGGGATGGTCGAGGCAATCGGCTGCTTCTCGTTCTGCAGGCCGTTGACCTGGTATGGCCAGGCGCTGGAGGCCACCACGCCTTCGTTCTTGAAGTCACTCATTTGCACAGTGGTGTCGTGCCAGTAACGGTGGATCAGCGGCTGCTGGGCGCGCAACAGCTCGAGCACGGCCTTGTACTGGGTTTCGGTCAGTTCGTAAGGGCTCTGGATGCCCAGCTCGGGTTTGGTCGACTTGAGGTACAACGCCGCATCGGCAATGTAGATCGGGCCGTCGTAGGCCTGCACGCGGCCTTTGTTGGGCTTGCCGTCCGGCAGGGTTTGCGTGTCGAACAACACGCTCCAACTGGTGGGCGCGGTCTTGAACACGTTGGTGTTGTACATCAATACGTTCGGGCCCCATTGGTACGGGGTGCCAAAGGTTTGCTGGCCGACCACGTACCAGGGCGCATCCTTGAGACGCGGGTCGATGTTCTTCCAGTTGGGAATCAGCGCGGTATTGATCGGTTGCACGCGTTTGCCGACGATCAAGCGCAGCGACGCATCGCCCGACGCGGTGACCAGGTCGTACCCACCCTTGGCCATCAGGCTGACCATTTCGTCAGAGGTGGCAGCGGTTTTCACGTTGACCTTGCAGCCGGTTTCCTTCTCGAAACCGCTGACCCAGTCGTAGGCCTTGTCGCTTTCGCCACGTTCGATATAACCGGGCCAGGCGACGATATCCAGCTGGCCTTCGCCAGGGCCAACCACCTTGAGCGGTTCGGCGGCCTGGAGGCTGGCGCTGGCCAGCAGCGCGGTGGTCAAGGCACTGAGCAGTGCGGTCTTATGCGCGGACATGGGGTTCCCTCTTCTTTAATTATGGTCGGGGCAGTGTGTGCAACGGTGATGCATGAGCTTAGTTGTTGTTTTAAAGATGCTGGCCGTGGCGCGCCATGATATGGCGCACCACGCTGTAGTCCTGTAGCGAATCGCTGGACAGATCTTTGCCATACCCCGAGCGCTTCAAGCCGCCATGGGGCATTTCGCTGACCAGCATGAAATGGCTGTTGATCCAGGTGCAGCCATATTGCAGGCGCGCCGCCACCTGCATCGCCTTGTCCAGGTTCTGGGTCCACACCGACGAGGCCAGGCCGTATTCGGAGTCGTTGGCCCAATCCACCGCCTGTTCCAGCGTGTCGAAGCGGGTCACGGTGACCACCGGGCCGAACACTTCTCGCTGCACGATTTCATCATTTTGTTTACAGCCGGCGAGCAGGGTGGGCTGGTAATAGAAGCCCGCCCCGGAATGCACGGCGGCGCCGGTGATGCGTTCGATGTGCGGTTGGCCGAGGGCGCGTTCGACAAAGCTGGCCACACGGTCGCGCTGGCGCGTGCTGATCAGCGGGCCCAGTTCATTGTCGGCGTCGCGTTTACCGGCAAACCGCAGGCTGCTGACCGCCGCGCCCAGTTCGGCAACCAGCTTGTCGTGGATGCCGGCCTGGGCGTAGATGCGGCATGCGGCGGTGCAGTCCTGGCCTGCGTTGTAGTAACCATAGGCGCGCACGCCCTCGACCACGGCTGCCAGATCGGCGTCGTCGCACACGATCACCGGGGCTTTGCCGCCCAGTTCCAGGTGGGTGCGCTTGAGGGTTTTGGAGGCGGCCTGCAGGATTTTCTGCCCCGTGACGATATCGCCGGTCAGCGAAACCATGCGCACCTTGGGGTGGCTGACCAGATGGCTGCCGACGCCTTCGCCGCCGCCACACACAATGTTGATCACGCCGCGCGGCAGTAACTGGTTGAGCGCAGGCGCCAGGGCGAGGATCGACAGCGGCGTGTGTTCCGACGGCTTGAACACCAACGTATTACCGGCGGCCAGGGCCGGGGCGATCTTCCAGGCGGCCATCATCAGCGGGTAATTCCACGGCGCAATCGAAGCCACGACCCCGATGGGATCGCGGCGCACCATGCTGGTGTAGCCCGGCAGGTACTCGCCGCTCAGTTGCCCGGTCTGGCAGCGCACGGCCCCGGCGAAAAAGCGGAACACATCGACGGTGGCGCTCAAGTCGTCCTGGCGCGCCAGGTGCAACGGCTTGCCGCAGTTCAGCGATTCCAGGCGGGCCAGGTAGTCGGCTTGTTTCTCGATGGCGTCGGCGATGCCCAGCAGGGTATTGGAGCGTTGCTGCGGCGTGGTGCGCGACCAGCCTGCAAAGGCGCGGTGGGCGGCAAGGATCGCGGCTTCCACTTGCTCGGTGCTGGCTTCGGCGATCTGGGTGAGCACTTCGCCGGTGGCCGGGTTGAGAATCGGCTCGACGAAGCCCTGGCCCTGGACCAGTTCGCCGTCGATCAGCAACGCGGTGAGCAGCGGGGTGGGCGCGCCGGACATTTTTCGCGATCTCTTTTCTTGTGGGGCCATGAGCGTTCTCTTACAAGTCGCCCCGACCTCTCTCTTATGGATGTAGAGAGACTAGAGGCCAGACGCGAGGTCAACAAATACTAAATACTGAAAGCAGCATTCGATTAAATAGATGGCTTGCGTGGGTGCGGTTGTTCACGGGCGACGGTCAGGAACGGATCCACCAGCGCCGGACGTGCCGTGCCCCGACGCCACGCCAGGCCGATGTCGAGGGTCTGGCTGAGGTCGGCAATCGGCCGCGCTTCGATGATGTCGCCCTCCAGCGACCAGGGCCGGTAGGTCATGTCCGGCTGGATCGACACGCCAAGGCCCGCCGCCACCAGGCTGCGCACCGCTTCGGTGGAGGCGGTACGCAGGCTTACGCGCGGTTGCAGGCCTGCACCGGTCCACATGCGCTGGGCGTTGTGGCCCATTTCGTCGACGTTCAACTGAATCAACGGCTCGCGCGCCACATCGGCCAGGTTGATGCTGTCGTGCTCCAGCAACGGATGCTGCGCCGGTAGCCACAAGCGGTGCGGCGAATGAGTGAGGACTTCGGTCTGCAGGGCGTGGCGGTCTTCCAGGTTGGAAAGGATCAGCACGCCCACGTCGATTTCGCCGCTGACCAGCAGATGCTCGATATACGGGCGTTCATCCTCCATCACGCGGATTTCGACGTTGGGGTAAGCGCGCTGGAAGCGAGTCAGCAGGTCTGCGAGGTAATAGCCGGCGACCAGGCTGGTCACGCCGACGATCAACTGGCCGGCGACCTGGTCGGTGCTCTGTTGCAGGCTGCGCTTGGCGTTGTCGACGGTGGCGAGAATCAGGTGCGCCTGGCGCAGGAATTGATGGCCCTGATGCGTGAGGGTCATGCCCTTGGCATGGCGGTTGAACAGGTTGACGCCGATTTCCTGTTCCAGTTGCTGGATCGCCAGGGTCAAGGTGGACTGGGAAATGAAAGCGGTTTGCGCGGCGGCGGAGATCGAACCCGTTTCGGCCACGGCGATAAAGTGCCTGATTTGACGCAAGGTCATCATGCTGGAATCACCAGTGAGGTGTTTTTATAGATGCGCTTGAGTGTATATCGATTTAAGCGAGGGGTAGCCGCGTTACATCTGGAAGCACTCTAGATAAGGCCTTTTTGGCACTTAGTTTTACGCTGGCGGCCTATTGGTCCTATGAACCCAAGTGTCTGGAGGCTGCGAATGAATACCCGTGGATTGCTCGATCAGTTGCTCAAGTCCGGCCAGGACATGTTGCAAAACAAGGCTGGCGGCCAACGTAAGCAGGACGACAAAGGCGCACTGGGCGGTCTGCTCGGTGGCGGAGGCCTGGGCAGTTTGCTCGGTGGCGCGGGCGGTGGCGCCCTGGCGGCCGGCGCCATGGGCTTGCTGATGGGCAATAAAAAAGCGCGCAAATTCGGCGGCAAGGCCCTGACTTACGGCGGTCTGGCGGCCTTGGGCGTCATCACCTACAAGGCCTACGGCAATTGGCAGGCGCAGCAGGCCGGCGCGCCTCAGGGCGAGCCGCAGACCATCGACCGCCTGCCGCCGGCCCAGGTCGAGCAGCATAGCCAGGGCATCCTCAAGGCGCTGGTCGCCGCAGCCAAGGCCGACGGCCATGTGGATGAGCGCGAACGCGCGCTGATCGAAGGCGAATTCACCAAGCTGGATAACGACCGCGAGTTGCAAAGCTGGCTGCACGCCGAGCTGAACAAACCCCTGGACCCGGCGGACGTCGCGCGGGCCGCGGGCACGCCTGAAATGGCCGCCGAGATGTACATCGCCAGCGTGATGCTGGTGGATGAGGAAAACTTCATGGAGAAGGCCTACCTGGACGAACTGGCCCGCCAACTGAAACTCGAGCCAGGGTTGAAGGCTGAACTGGAAAAGCAAGTGCGGCTAAGTTAATACCTGTCCTACACCGATAAAAATGTGGGAGCGGGCTTGCTCGCGAAAGCGGCCTGTAGTGAGCGGGCTTGCCCCGCGCTGGGTGGCGAAGCCGCCCCAATAAAAACACCGCCGACCTCTCCAGGTAGAACCGAGTCGCCTGGTTTGGGGCGGCTTCGCCGCCCAGCGCGGGGCAAGCCCGCTCACTACAGGCCGCGAGCAAGCCCGCTCCCACATTTGTTTTGCGTGAACGTTATTGACGCGCGAAACCATTGATTTAATACAACCAATGCTCGGCTATACTCCCCCGCATTTGATCTGCACTTCGAGGAAACACTGTGAAGAATTGGACCTTGCGCCAACGGATTCTGGCGAGCTTTGCGGTCATTATCGCGATCATGCTGCTGATGGTCGTGGTGTCCTACTCACGGTTGCTGCAGATCGAAACCAGCCAGGAATCGGTACGCGACGACGCGGTGCCGGGGGTTTATCTCAGTTCGATGATCCGCAGCGCGTGGGTCGACAGCTACCTCGAAACCATCGATATCATCGGTCTGCGGGACGACAAAGCGTTCACCAGCGCCGACAGGGCGGACTACAAGTCCTTCGAAGCGCGTATCGAACAGCAGATGGCCAATTACGAAAAAACCGTTCATAGCCAGGCCGACCGCATGGAGTTCGACAACTTCAAGGCCGCGCATATCAACTACAACAAGGTTTTGGCCCAAGTGCTGGAACGGGTGGAAGCCAACGATCTGGCGGCGGCGAACGTGCTGCTCGAGGAGCAGTTGACGCCGATCTGGATCGAAGGGCGCATGAAGCTCAACGACATCATCACTGAGAACAAGAATGTGTCTGATCGCGCCACGGCGGCGATCGACGAGTCAGTCCTGTCGGCCAAGATCAGCATGGCCGTGTCGCTGGTCATCGCCATCCTCGCCGCCGGCCTGTGCGGGCTGCTGCTGATGCGCGCGATCATGGCGCCGATGCAGCGCATCGTCGATATCCTCGAAACCATGCGCGACGGCGACCTGAGCAAGCGCTTGAACCTTGCGCGCAAGGACGAATTCAACGCGGTGGAAACCGGCTTCAACGACATGATGACCGAGCTCACGGCCCTGGTGTCCCAGGCGCAGCGCTCGTCGGTGCAGGTGACGACCTCGGTGACCGAGATTGCCGCCACCTCCAAGCAGCAACAGGCGACCGCGACTGAAACGGCCGCGACCACCACCGAGATCGGCGCCACGTCCCGCGAAATCGCGGCCACGTCCAAGGACCTGGTGCGCACCATGACCGAGGTCTCCACCGCCGCCGACCAGGCTTCGGTCGCCGCCGGTTCCGGTCAGCAAGGCCTGGCGCGCATGGAAGAAACCATGCACTCGGTAATGGGCGCCGCCGACCTGGTCAACGCCAAGCTGGCGATCCTCAATGAGAAGGCCAGCAACATCAACCAGGTGGTGGTCACCATCGTCAAGGTCGCCGACCAGACCAACCTGCTGTCGCTCAACGCCGCTATCGAGGCCGAGAAGGCCGGTGAGTACGGCCGTGGTTTTGCCGTGGTCGCCACCGAAGTACGCCGTCTCGCCGACCAGACCGCCGTGGCGACCTACGATATCGAGCAGATGGTGCGAGAGATCCAATCGGCCGTTTCCGCCGGCGTGATGGGCATGGACAAGTTTTCCGAAGAAGTGCGTCGCGGCATGTTTGAAGTGCAGCAAGTCGGCGAGCAACTGTCGCAGATCATCCATCAGGTCCAAGCCTTGGCGCCGCGGGTGTTGATGGTCAACGAAGGCATGCAGGCCCAGGCCACCGGCGCCGAGCAGATCAACCACGCGCTGGTGCAACTGGGCGATGCCAGCAGCCAGACGGTAGAGTCTCTGCGCCAGGCCAGCTTTGCCATCGATGAACTGAGCCAGGTTGCGGTCGGTCTGCGCAGCGGCGTGTCGCGTTTCAAAGTCTGATGAGCGACCTCGCGGCTAAACGCGGCGCCGTCCCGGCAGCGAAAAAAGCGTTGTTCCTGGTGTTTAACATCGGCAGCGAGCGTTATGCCCTCAAGGCCACCGAAGTGGCCGAGGTGCTGCCGCGCCTGCATTTGAAGCCGATCGCCCATGCGCCGGCATGGGTGGCGGGCATCTTCGCCCATCGCGGCGCGTTGGTGCCGGTGATCGACCTCAGCGCCCTGACCTTCGGCAAACCGGCCCAGGCCCGTACCAGCACGCGCCTGGTACTGGTCAATTACCAGCCGCAGCCTTGGGCCCAGCCACGCTGGCTGGGGCTGATCCTGGAACAAGCCACCGACACCCTGCGATGCGACCTTGGCGAGTTCAAGCCTTATGGCCTGGACAACCGCGAGGCGCCTTACCTGGGGCCGGTGCGTGAGGACGCCCTGGGCTTGATGCAGTGGATCAGCGTCAATGAATTGCTCACCGATGATGTGCGCGCCGTGCTGTTTTCTACCGAGCTGAGCGTATGAGCGACGACCCGCGTTTCTTTGCTTTCCTCAAAGAGCGCATCGGCCTGGACGTTGCGTCGGTCGGCGAAGCAATCATCGAGCGCGCTGTGCGCCAGCGTACCCAGGCGGTCAATGCGCAAACGCCCGGCGAATATTGGCAGCATCTGCAGAGCTCCGAGAATGAACAGCAAGCGCTGATCGAAGCGGTGATCGTCCCCGAAACCTGGTTTTTTCGATACCCCGAATCCTTTGCGACCTTGGCCCGCCTGGCTGTCGCGCGCTTGGCCGAGATCAAGCAGATGCGTGCACTGCGCATCCTCAGTTTGCCGTGTTCTACGGGTGAAGAGCCCTATTCGATTGCCATGGCGCTGCTGGATGCCGGCCTGGCGCCGCATCAGTTCAAGGTGCAGGGCCTGGATGTCAGCCCGTTGTCGGTGGAGCGCGCGCGACGCGGGGTGTATGGCCGTAACTCGTTTCGCGGCGGTGACCTGGCTTTTCGCGACCGGCATTTCATCGAGCATGGCGACGGCTACCACATCGCCGACCGCGTGCGCGAACAAGTGCGCCTGCAAGTCGGCAACCTGCTCGATCCTGCGCTGTTGGTCAATGAGGCGAGCTATGACTTTGTTTTCTGCCGCAACCTGCTGATCTACTTCGACCAGCCGACCCAACAGCAGGTGTTCGAGGTGCTCAAGGGCCTGACGCATATGGACGGCGTGCTGTTTATCGGCCCGGCCGAGGGCGGTCTGCTGGGGCGCCATGGCATGCGTTCGATTGGGGTGCCGCAGTCCTTCGCGTTCAGTCGGCAGGCCGAGCCGGTCAAGCCGGAACCACGGCCGGTATTCATGTCCATGTCGGTGCCGATCCCGGCGCCTATGCCGCAGCGCAGCGCAGCGTCGATTTCGACCAGGCCACGGCCGTTCAGCACGCTCAGCGCCCCAATACTGCCGGCCAAAGCGCCGCACTCCGACGCGGCCGACCTGCTCAGCCGCATCGCCACCCTGGCCAACGAAGGCAAAAGCTTTGATGCCCGCGCCGCTTGCGAGCATTATCTGAACCACCATCCGCCGGCCGCCCAGGTGTTTTACTGGCTGGGGCTGCTCAGCGACGTGGCCGGCAATGCCCTGGAAGCCCAGGGCTATTATCGAAAAGCCTTGTACCTGGACCCCCAGCACCCGCAGGCCTTGATGCACCTGGCCGCATTGCTTGAGGCCCAGGGCGACAATGCGGGGGCGCGCCGCTTGCAGGCGCGGGCCGCCCGTAGCGAGCGAGCTGACAGTGAGTCCAAACGATGAATAACACCGAGGCGCTCGACACCGCAGGCCTGGACTTGACCCTGGCCGATGCCCAAGCCATCGACGACTGCTGGAACCGCATCGGTATCCATGGCGACAAGTCCTGCCCGCTGCTGGCTGACCATATCCATTGCCGCAACTGCTCGGTGTACTCGGCAGCCGCCACGCGCTTGCTCGACCGTTACGCCTTGCAGCAGGACGCCCATCGCCCGCACGCCGCCATGGAGCGGGGTGAAGACGTGATTACCCGTTCCCTGCTGATGTTTCGTCTCGGCGAAGAATGGCTGGGCATTGCCACCCGGTGCCTGGTGGAAGTGGCGCCGCTGCAACCGATTCATTCCCTGCCGCATCAGCGCTCCCGCGCCTTGCTCGGCGTGGCCAATGTGCGTGGCGCGCTGGTGGCGTGCCTGTCGCTGGTGGACCTGCTGGGGCTGGATGACACGACCCGTGGCGCCAGCGGTGGGCGCATCATGCCGCGCATGCTGATCATCGCCGCGCAGGATGGCCCGGTGGTGGTGCCGGTGGATGAAGTCGACGGTATCCATGCCATCGACGAGCGCACCTTGAAGGCGGCATCTGCCTCGGGTACCCAGGCCAGCGGGCGCTTCACCCAGGGCGTGTTTCAGTGGAAAGGCCGCAGCCTGCGGTGGCTGGACGAGGCGCAATTGCTGACCGCCGTGACCCGGAGCCTCACATGACCCCCGACCAGATGCGCGATGCCTCGCTGCTGGAACTGTTCAGCCTGGAAGCCGATGCGCAGACCCAGGTACTGAGCGCGGGCCTGCTGGCCCTGGAGCGCAACCCGACCCAGGCCGACCAGTTGGAGGCGTGCATGCGCGCGGCGCACTCGCTCAAGGGCGCCGCGCGCATTGTCGGGGTGGACGCCGGGGTCAGCGTGTCCCATGTCATGGAGGATTGCCTGGTCAGCGCCCAGGAAAGCCGCTTGCGCCTGCAACCCGAACACATCGACGCGCTGCTGCAGGGCACCGACCTGCTGATGCGCATCGCCACGCCGGGCAATGACGTGGGGCCTGCGGATATCCAAGCCTATGTTGCATTGATGGAGCGCCTGCTGGACCCGTCACAGGCACCGATCCAAACGCCGCCGACGCCGACTGAACCGGCCCCCGCGCCCGTCGTTGAAGAGCCGCCACCGGAACCCGAACCCGCGCCGCCGGTTGCCGCCGAGCCGCCACGCCAGGGCAAACGCCTGACCGAAGGCGGCGAGCGCGTCCTGCGGGTGACCGCCGAGCGCTTGAACAGCCTGCTGGACCTGTCGAGCAAATCCCTGGTGGAAACCCAGCGGCTCAAGCCTTACCTGGCCAGCCTGCAGCGCCTCAAGCGCATTCAAAACCAGAGCGTACGGGCGATGGATGCCCTGGATGGGCAACTCAAGACCCAGCATCTGAGTCTTGAAGCCCAGGAGGCCCTGGCCGACACGCGCCGCCTGCTCAGTGAGGCCCAGGCCTTGCTGGCGGAAAAAACCGCCGAGCTGGACGAGTTCGGCTGGCAGGCCGGGCAGCGCGCCCAAGTGCTCTACGACACCGCGCTGGCCTGCCGCATGCGTCCGTTTGCCGATGTGCTGGCCGGCCAAGCGCGCATGGTGCGCGACCTCGGCCGCAGCCTGGGCAAGCAGGTGCGCCTGGAAATCGAGGGTGAAAAGACCCAGGTCGACCGCGATGTACTGGAAAAACTCGAAGCGCCGCTCACCCACCTGTTGCGTAATGCCGTCGACCACGGCATCGAAATGCCTGAGCAACGCTTGTTGGCGGGCAAGCCGGCTGAGGGCCTGATCCGCCTGCGTGCGTCTCACCAGGCCGGTTTGCTGGTGCTGGAGTTGAGCGATGACGGCAATGGCGTCGACCTGGAGCGCCTGCGCGGCACCATCGTCGACAGGCATCTGTCACCGCTTGAAACCGCGCTGCGCTTGAGCGAAGAAGAGCTGCTGACATTCCTGTTCCTGCCGGGTTTCAGCCTGCGCGACAAGGTCACTGAAGTGTCCGGGCGAGGGGTGGGCCTGGATGCGGTGCAGCATATGGTCCGCCAGTTGCGTGGTGCCGTGGTGCTGGAGCAGGCGGCCGGGCAGGGCAGTCGTTTCCATCTTGAAGTGCCGCTGACCCTGTCGGTGGTGCGCAGCCTGGTGGTGGAAGTCGGCGAAGAAGCCTACGCGTTTCCGCTGGCCCATATCGAGCGCATGTGCGACCTGGCGCCGGACGATATCGTGCAATTGGAAGGCCGCCAGCATTTCTGGCACGAAGGCCGGCATGTAGGGCTGGTCGCCGCCAGCCAATTGTTGCAGCGTCCGGCAGGGCAGGGTCAGTCCGAAACGCTCAAAGTGGTGGTTATCCGCGAGCGCGATGCGGTGTACGGGATTGCCGTGGAACGCTTTGTCGGCGAGCGTACGCTGGTGGTGCTGCCGCTGGATGATCGCCTGGGCAAGGTCCAGGATATCTCCGCCGGCGCCCTGCTGGATGACGGTTCGGTGGTGTTGATCGTCGACGTGGAGGACATGCTGCGCTCGGTGGATAAACTGCTTAATACCGGCCGATTGGAACGTATTGCCCGGCGCAACCAACAAACCACTGAGGCGCCGCGCAAGCGGGTGCTGGTGGTCGACGACTCGCTGACCGTGCGTGAGCTGCAGCGCAAATTATTGCTTAATCGTGGTTACGAAGTGGCCGTGGCGGTCGATGGCATGGACGGCTGGAACGCCTTGCGTTCCGAAGACTTTGACCTGTTGATCACAGATATTGATATGCCTCGTATGGACGGTATCGAATTGGTCACACTCTTGCGCCGCGACAGTCGCCTGCAATCATTGCCGGTGATGGTGGTGTCCTACAAAGATCGCGAAGAAGACCGACGTCGGGGACTGGACGCCGGCGCCGACTATTATTTGGCCAAAGCCAGTTTTCATGATGATGCCCTGCTGGACGCCGTGGTGGAACTGATCGGAGGCGCGCGGGCATGAGGATTGCAATCGTCAATGACATGCCCCTGGCGGTGGAAGCCTTGCGCCGCGCCTTGAGCTTCGAGCCCGCTCACCAGGTGGTGTGGGTGGCCAGCAATGGCCTGGAAGCGGTGCAGCGCTGCGCCGAACTCACCCCGGACCTGATCCTGATGGACCTGATCATGCCGGTGATGGACGGCGTTGAGGCCACCCGGCGGATCATGGCCGAGACCCCGTGCGCGATCGTCATTGTGACGGTCGACCGCCAGGCCAATGTCAGCCGCGTGTTCGAGGCCATGGGGCACGGCGCCCTGGATGTGGTGGACACGCCGCCCCTGGGCGTCGGCAACCCCAAGGACGCGGCGGCGCCGCTGCTGCGCAAGATCCTCAATATCGGCTGGTTGATCGGCCAGCGCGGCAGCCGTGTGCGGGCTGAAAGCGTTGCGCCGCGTATCACCGGCAAACGCCAGAGCCTGGTGGCCATCGGCTCCTCGGCCGGTGGTCCGGCTGCGCTGGAAGTCCTGCTCAAGGGTTTGCCTCGGGATTTTGCGGCCGCCATCGTGCTGGTGCAGCACGTGGACCAAGTGTTCGCCGCCGGCATGGCCGAGTGGCTGAGCAGCGCCTCTGGCCTGCCGGTGCGCCTGGCCCGCGAAGGCGAGCCACCGCAAAGTGGCGTGGTGCTGCTGGCCGGCACCAACCATCACATTCGTCTATTGAAGAATGGCACGCTAGCCTATACCGCAGAGCCGGTGAACGAGATCTACCGGCCTTCGATCGATGTTTTTTTCGAAAGCGTGGCCAGCCACTGGAATGGCGATGCCGTCGGCGTTCTGTTGACCGGCATGGGGCGCGACGGGGCCCAGGGCCTCAAGTTACTGCGTGAACAAGGTTATTTGACCATCGCCCAGGATCAGCAAAGCTCGGCGGTGTATGGCATGCCCAAAGCGGCGGCGGCAATTGATGCCGCTGTTGAAATTCGCCCACTGGACAGGATTGCGCCCCGATTGCTGGAGGTGTTTGCAATATGATCACTCCCCTGCGCAGTGCTGGCCAGCAGGAAGTAATTCAGGTGACTGCACATGAATGATTTACAGATCGACGACATCAAGACCGACGAGAACGCCGCCATGGTGTTGCTGGTCGACGACCAGGCCATGATCGGTGAAGCCGTGCGGCGTGGCCTGGCCCATGAAGAAAACATCGACTTTCATTTCTGCGCCGACCCGCACCAGGCGATTGCCCAGGCGATCCGCATCAAGCCGACCGTTATTCTGCAAGACCTGGTGATGCCCGGTCTTGACGGCCTGACCCTGGTGCGCGAATACCGCAACCACCCGGCGACCGCGAATATCCCGATTATCGTGCTGTCGACCAAGGAAGACCCGCTGATCAAAAGCGCGGCGTTCTCGGCGGGAGCCAACGATTACCTGGTCAAGCTGCCGGACAACATCGAACTGGTGGCGCGCATTCGCTATCACTCGCGCTCCTACATGACCTTGCTGCAACGGGATGCGGCTTATCGCGCGTTGCGCGTCAGCCAGCAGCAACTGCTGGACACCAATCTCGTGCTGCAACGGCTAATGAATTCCGACGGGCTTACCGGCCTGTCGAACCGTCGGCACTTCGATGAGTACCTGGAGCTGGAATGGCGCCGTGCCATGCGCGACCAGACCCAGCTGTCGCTGTTGATGATCGACGTGGACTTCTTCAAGACCTACAACGACAGCTTTGGCCACGTCGAGGGTGACGAAGCCTTGCGCAAAGTCGCCGACACCATCCGTGAAGCCAGCAGTCGTCCTTCCGACCTGCCGGCGCGTTATGGCGGTGAAGAGTTTGCCCTGGTACTGCCCAATACCTCGCCGGGGGGCGCGCGGCTGGTGGCCGAGAAACTGCGCATGGCGGTGGCGGCACTGAAAATCCCGCACATCGCCCCCGCCGAGGGCGCAAGCCTGACCATCAGCATCGGCCTGTCGACGATGACCCCGGTGCAGGGCACCGATTGCCGGCAGTTGATCATGGCGGCGGACAAGGGGTTGTATACGGCCAAGCATAATGGGCGCAATCAAGTCGGGATCGAGTAATCCAGAACAACGCGGATCTCATGTGGGAGCTGGCTTGCCTGCGATAGCGGTCTGTAGTGAGCGGGCTTGTCCCGCGCTGGGTGGCGAAGCCGCCCCAACCCAGGCGACCTGGTTTTATCTGGAACTGCGCGGTGTCTTTATTGGGGCTGCTTCGCAGCCCAGCGCGGGGCAAGCCCTAATGCCGATCAGTTAAGCGAACGCAATGCTTAAAGCAACGAAGATCAAATGTGGGAGCAACTGTCTTGAAGGCTTTTAATTTGAATGTTATTGAAAGGCAGCAAGCATCCTACGGCCGCGTACCGTAAACGATCAC
>NZ_JACCQQ010000013.1:0-176301 GCF_014268345.1 Pseudomonas sp. SWRI18 | reverse complement strand
CACCGGCCAACCCACGCTCAAGAATGACGTGCTGCTCGTCGTACCGATAAACCTCACTTTCGCCTACCGCATTGGTCGCCGAAACCAGCCGGCCAAGGTCGTCATAGGCGTAGGAAACAACGTTTTGCTCCGTCACCCAGACAAACGGACCGTCGTCCTCGGCGCGCTGAATCTGGTAATCCACCGCCACAATGCGGCCCGACGCATAGCGCAAAAACAGCGAACGCCCGACGCCGTTATCAACCCGCTCAATGCGCCCCAAAAAATCCCGGGAAATGCGCAGCCGGTTGTCATACGCATCGCTGATCGCCGTCAGCACACCGTCGCGAAAGTGGTAGAACCGCGATGCCTGGGCCAGCACCAACTCATCGGGCAACGATCCCAAATAGATCGCCGCTTCGGCCAGGCTATTGGTAATCGCCGGCCGAGCAGCAGACGGCAAGGGCAGGGCAGTCGACCGGTTCTCATGATCGACCCACACCACCGAATCACCGGAAACTCTCAGCCGATGCGCTAAAGAATGACTCCAGCCAAACCCCAATCCACTATCGATTTCCACCGCACTGGTGCGATACAACCGAGCCCACTCAAACGGCAAAACCCCGTCCAGCACACCATCGGTCAGCGTCAGCAATTCCTCCCCGGTGACCATCGACACCGGGCAGCCGTTGGTGGAGGTTTTGTCCGAGGCCGCCGCCGCATCCCCCGCCGGGTTCTTCGCCACCGCAGGCGCATCGTCGACATGCTCTGTCTGCTTCAGCACCGCGTTCTGCCGCGCCTTCCAGCGCATCTGCAGCGTGCCTTGCTTCAGCCCGCCAACCACCCCGCGAACCGCCACCGCCTTGTAGCGATCCACTGCCTGCATGAACTGCGTCAGAATCCCTAAAAGACCCTTAACAAAGCTCACCGCAGCCTCAAGAATCCGCGCGCCATACTTGACCAGCCGCAAGCTCAAATACGCCACACCCGCCGCCGGCAACGCGATGGTCAGCATCGCGCCAATCACCAGGTCAATCAGCAACGACACCAAAAGACCGGCGGCCACCTCGGCGATCTCACTGGGCGGCAACGCGTCCAACCAGATCATCGCCGTGCGCACCATCAGGAACAGCGCCGCTTCATCACTGGCCAGCAACATCGCTTGTTCCATGACCCTGGGCGCATCAATCGCTATCCGCGCCAACTGGGCCGCCTGATCACCCAGCTGCTCGACGAATTTCAACGGGTCTTCAAGAATCGCCTGCACCAGCTTGATGCTTTCCCACACGTCGCGAATCGCGGCCCAACTGCCCGCCAGCACGCCGCTGCCAATCGCGCTGGCGGTAGAGCGCTCCCAATGCGGCTTGAAGCCAGACCACTGCGACCGAAGCCAGCGCTCCAGGTCCCCCATCAGCCCCACGTAAGAGGCAAACAACGCGTCCACCTGCTCGCTAGAAACACTGCCCTGCACCCGCACCTGATAGCGCCCGCCCGCCGCACAGTGGTGCGAACCCTCGCCGTGCTCATCGAGCATGATCACGGTGGAACTGCCGTCATCCAGGCCAATCACCTCAACCGGGATGCCGCCAATCGGCACGTCATACACCGATTCAAACAGGCTCTGGATCTTCAGCTCACCGCCCACCGGACACTGAGCCACGGTGGAAAAATTCGAATCGGAAAAGCTAACCGCCCGCTGCGAATCCCCCGCCCGCAAAACCCGGTCCACCCCGAGCAACGACGGCATATCCAACCCATGACTCACCGAATCCAGCGCACGGGAATACCAGGCGTTCATCTGCTGGCGATAAACCTCCAGGCTTCGATGAAAGCCATCCAGCTCAACTTCGATAAGGGCAATGTGGGCAACGTGGGTCATCCGTGACGTCTCGACGAGGGGCAAGGCGTCGGAGTCTGCCGCAGCGAAAAGCTACTGGATGAACGGTTGATAAATTCAGAAAAGGCCGACTACGTACGGGAAAAAAACACGAAAAACCAACCTGAAAAGCTACACACAAAAGCGACGCAGCTGATTGCAGCAACCACTCTCAAATAAAAATCGCTCTCATCCTTGCCCGATTTTCAGACATGGCCGTCATGGTTAATAGAACCCTTATTACGCAGGATTTCCCATGTCGCGCCTTGCTCGTCCCTTGCATCCACTGGCTTTGTCTGTGGCGATGGCTTTTGCCGCTGTGCCGTTGCTGACTGTCCAGAACTCCTTCGCTGAAGAGAGCACCGTGCGCGGTTTCTCGATTCCCGCCGGTGACCTGAGCCAGGCGCTCAATAGCCTGGCCGAGCAGGCGGGCCTGGTGCTGGCCTTCGATGCGAGCCTGACGCGGGGCAAGCGCAGCAACGGTTTGAGTGGGCAATACGACACCGAGGCCGCACTCAATCAATTGCTCGGAGCCAGCGGCCTGCAGGCCTTGAAGATCTCCGCCGACCGCTATCGCCTCGAGGCCATACCGGATAACGGCGGGGCGATGGAACTGCAGGCCACCACCATCAGCGCCGCGTACCAGGCCGAGAGCCCGACCGGCCCGGTGTCCGGTTATGTGGCCACGCGCAGCTTGTCGGGCACCAAGACCGACACCGCGCTGATCGAGACCCCGCAGTCGATCTCGATCGTCACCAAAGACCAGATGCGTGCACAGAACGCCGAGAGCCTCAACCAGATCCTGCGCTACAGCGCCGCCGTGGTCCCGGAGACCCGTGGCGCCACCGCGTCGCGGCTTGATCAACTGACGATCCGGGGGTTCTCCCCGGCCACCTACCTTGACGGCCTGCGCATGCCATCCAGCCGTGACGCCTTGCCGCAAAAGGATGCGTTTGACCTGGAGCGCGTCGAAGTCCTGCGCGGCCCGGCCTCTGTGCTGTACGGCCAAGGCACGCCGAGCGGGGTGATCAATATGGTCAGCAAGCGCCCGCTGGATACGCCGTTTCATGAGGTGGGTGTGGAATACGGCACCTTCAACAAGAAGCGTACGACCTTCGACTTGAGTGGTCCGCTGGATGATCAAGGCGTGTATTCCTACCGTGTGGCCGGGCTTTTCGACGATGCAGATGGCCAGGTGGAACACACCGAGACGCGCCGCCAGTCGCTGTCCAGCGCCTTCACCTGGCGCCCGGACGACGCCACCTCGCTGACCTTGCTCGGGCATTTCCAGAAGGACCCCAAGGGCGCGTCCTACGGTTCGGTGCCGGCCTGGGGATCGGTGTTGCATAGCCCGACCGGACGCAAGATCGATGTGGATTTTTATGATGGCGAGAAGAATTTCGAGAAGAGTGACCGCGAGTATTACTCGATCGGCTGGGCGTTTGAGCACCAGTTTGATGACGTGTGGACCGTACGCCAGAATGCCCGCTACCTGCGCACCGAAGGTCGTTATCGCAGCCTCTACAGCAACATCCTGTTATCGGATTACCGCACCATTCAGCGTTCAACCATTGCCAGCGATGTGGACATGGATGCCTACACGCTCGACAACCAGTTACAGGCCAAATTTGATACCGGGCCGTTGCAGCACACGTTGCTGATGGGGCTGGACTATCAGAACACCAGCACCGACACGCTCTCCGGCTCAGGTGTCTACAAAGCCGGACCAACCCTGGACATCTTTGATCCGGTCTACGGCGCAGCGGTCCCGGTGCCGGCGTATACCACCGATGGCACGTCGCGTAGCGAACAGACCGGTGTCTACCTGCAGGAACAGATGAAGTGGGACAAGTGGGTGCTGTTACTGGGTGGTCGCTATGACTGGGCCAGCACCGATAACAGCACTCAAACCATCAGCAGCGGTGCCAAGAGCAAGTCGTCGCTGGATAGCAAGGCCTTCACCGGCCGAGTCGGCCTGGTTTACCTCTTCGATAACGGCCTGGCGCCGTATGCCAGCTACGCGGAGTCGTTCAACCCGCAATCTGGCACGGGGTATGGCGGCTCGGTGTTCAAACCGACCGAAGGCAAACAGTATGAGGTCGGCATCAAGTACCAGCCGCCGGGCAGCAACAGTTTTATCACCGCAGCGATCTTCGACCTGCGCCAGACCAATGTGCTGACGACCGACCCGGACCCCACTCACCTGTGCGGCAGCGGGCGTTGCCAGAGCCAGGACGGCGAGGTGCAATCCCGGGGCTTTGAACTGGAAGGCAAGGCCAGCCTCAACGATAACCTGGACATCACCGCGGCCTACGCTTACCTGGATAACCGCATCAGCAAGTCCAACAACACCGTGCGCTATTCGCCCATCGGTGATATCGGCGTAGGTCCGAACCTTGCCGCCGAAGGCACCACCACCTACGCGATACCGCGCCACACTGCCTCGGCATGGGCTGACTACACGTTCCACGACGGCCACCTCAAGGGCTTTGGTGCCGGGGCTGGCGCGCGTTATGTCGGATCTTCCTGGGGGGATACCGCGAACACGCTCAAGGTGCCGGGCTACACCCTGTTTGACGCAGCGGTGCATTACGACATCCCGAACATTGCCAACCTCAAGGACAACCTGCGCCTGGCCCTAAACGCCACGAACCTGGCGAATAAAGAGTACGTCGCCTCCTGCTATTCCTACTCCTGGTGCTGGTACGGCTCACAGCGCACCGTACAGGCCAGCGCCACCTACCAATGGTGACAGCCAATCGATAAGGCATTTTAATGGCCCCTTTGTAACCAAATCCTCGCCAGAATCGCTTTTATTTTCAGGTGGTTAGGGTAGGGATACAGATGCGCAACGTTGGAATCATGCTGATCGCCTGCTCCCTGGCCGGCGGCGCGGCTGCCGTGCAGGCACGGGAGCTGCGCGAGGGTGACAAGTACATGTGCAGTTGGGGCGCCGGTACGGCCGCCAGGGCCCAGGAACTCAAGCTGTCGGGGGTGTCGCTGTACGCCGCGCGGCAGAAGATCCAGACCATTAAGTTCAACAAATCCTGGATGCGCATGATGGCCATGGGCATTACCGAACAGACCTACGACAGCCGCTCCCGGCTCAAGCCTGAGGCGATTCGTCAGAGTTTTTATCAGGATTGCGTGCGCTATAAAGTTGCGCGTAAATGACCCGACGAGCAGGGGCCAACGCAAATGTACGTTAAGCGTTATTTGACCCAGCAGGCGCTTACAAATCCTCCACATTCACCGTGTGTGTAGCTGCCTACAATTGCGTCTTCAAACGGAGGCCATTATGCAAACGCTGATACGCGCGGCGACGCAGGACGATATCGACACGCTGTTCCATATCCGCACCTCGGTGGTGCAAAACCATTTGAGCGTCGAGCAGATGGCGGAGCTGGGTATCACGCCGCAAGTGCTCGCGGACAGTATTCGTGATGCACCTTGCGCATGGGTCGCCGAAGCGGACGGTCGGCCCGTCGCCTTTGCCATGGTCAACCTGGCCGAGGGTGAGGTATTTGCGATGTTCGTATTGCCGACTCACGAGAACCTGGGACTAGGCCGCAAACTGATGGCAGTGGCCGAAGCCGCGCTGTTTGAGCACCACGACAGGCTGTTCCTGATCACCGACGGTCGCGACGAAATACGCGCCAACGGGTTTTACCAACGGCTGGGCTGGACCTTGGTCGGCAAGGCCGAGGGTCACGATGTGCGTTACGAGAAGAGCAGGGCGCAGTAGGTCATAAAGTGTGGTCTCTGCTTGATCTAATAGCCGTGGTTATAAGCGGGAGTATTGGCGGTAGTTGCACCAAAAAGTGGCACTCATCTAACTCTCGACCTTAAAAAACATGTGGTTATTGAATGACTTACAGCGCTTCTAATCCGACGAAAGGATTAAAATAATCTTGTTCCACCTTTTCTCTATCGCTATTATGGCCGGGCGTTCACCTCCCACGGTTTATGCATTTTTAAATCCCAAGTTTCCATCAGCTACTTGGGATTTTTTTTGCCTGCAGTTTGAGCTTGCCGTCTCACGTCACCGTTGGCGAACTCCGGGCGCATCCGCCCGTTGCGCTTGTCTCGCCCGTCAGATTCCAGGTCGAACAGCAGAAACCGAACAGCTCGGAAATAACCCAGCGGGCAAAACGCAGAACTACAACCGCCGCACAAATGACTTAACGATGTGCCGTGTAGCATCCGTGGTATCCAAGTCATCAATCGCCCCATACGGATGCCACTGGCAATCGGTAATTTCATTGCAAGGTTTTGCTTCGTCGATGTTCACAACCGACGCCTCGAACACATGATGAACCGTGTCACGAGCCTTCAACTCCTGCAGATAAAGCAAGCCGTCCACACTCAATCCGGTTTCCTCTTCGAGCTCGCGCTCGGCGGCGCCGACCGGGCGTTCGTTGCGTTCGACCTTGCCTCCGGGCAAGGCCCATTTCGACCGGGCCTTGCGCACGAAGAGGATATTGCCTTCGTGCTCGCAGATGACCGTTGCGCGTATTTTCATCGTCTGTGCCCCCGCAGAGGAATGAGTGTCATAAAAGTGTAATGCAATTGTCATGCTAACTGCTTATGGCGCTGACGGGTGGGGATGTGGATACTGCCCGCTTGATCAAAAACGGACGAGGAGAGCAGATGAGCACCGTACGCTGGGGCATGATCGGCTGTGGCAGTGTCACTGAAGTGAAGAGTGGACCGGCTTTCTACAAAGCGCCAGGTTCTGCGTTGGTGGCGGTGATGGGGCGTCGTGAAGTCGCGGTGCGTGATTATGCGGCACGCCACGGCATTGCGCGTTTCTACACCGACGCTCAAGCCCTGATCAACGACCCCGAAGTGGACGCTGTGTACATCGCCACGCCGCCTGACAGTCACCTTGAATACAGCCTGATGGTGGCCGCCGCCGGCAAGCATTGCTGCGTCGAGAAACCCATGTCGCTGAATGCCGAGCAGAGCGCGCTGATGCAGCGCACCTTCGAGCGCGCGGGGCTGCATTTGTTTGTCTCCTACTACCGTCGTTCACTGCCGCGCTTCCAGCAGGTGCGCGACTGGTTGCGGGAAGGGCGCATCGGCGAGCTGCGCCACCTCACCTGGACGCTGTGCAAGCCACCGAGCGCCGATGACGCCAGTGCCGCCAACTGGCGTACGGACCCAGCCATTGCCGGTGGCGGTTACTTCGCCGACCTGGCCAGCCATGGGTTCGACCTGTTCCAATACCTGGCCGGGGATATCATCGAAGTCTCAGGCTTTACCGCGCGCCAGGCCGGGCACTATGCGGCCGAGGATGCCGTGACGGCGTGCTGGACCTTCAGTTCGGGCGCACTGGGCATGGGCTGCTGGAACTTTGTCGCGGACCGGCGTGAAGACGTGGTCGAACTGATCGGCAGCCGCGGGCGCATCCAGTTTTCGGTCTTTGAGGACCAGCCCCTGCGCCTTGAAGGGGAGGTCGACGAAGTACTGGAAGTACCGTGCCACGCGCATATCCAATGGCACCACGTGTTGGCGATGAACGCGCATATCCGTGGTGAAGCCGAGCATCCATCACTGGCGATCGAAGCGTTAAAGACTGATCGGATCCTGGACAAGGTACTGCAACGTAACCCCAACCATCCCGGGTAACCGCGATGGGATTTTTTCGTTTTTCCAAGGAACATACGGATGAAATACTGGATGGCGTTGTGGCTGGTGCTGGCCACCAGCGCGATGGGGGCTGCGCGTAGTCAAGGCACGCCTGGCGAGTTTGATTTTTACGTATTGTCGTTGTCATGGTCACCGACCTTCTGCCTGACTCAACCGGACAATGAGCAGTGTTCGGGCAAGGGCTACGGTTTTGTCTTGCACGGCCTGTGGCCGCAATACGCGCGGGGAGGGTGGCCGGCTTCGTGCTCGCCGCAGTCGCGGTTGAGCCGCGAAGACATCGAAAAAGGCGCGGCACTGTTCCCGACCCGTTCGCTGCTCAGGCACGAATGGGCCAAGCATGGCACCTGCACTGGCCTGGAACCGTCGGCCTATCTGCAAAAAACCGATGAGGCGCTGGGTGTGGTGAACATTCCGCAGCAACTGCAGCCGTTCAATACGCCGCCCTCGTTACCTGCGCGTGAGATAGAGGCATTGTTCCGCGAGAGCAACCCGCGCATGGGCAACCATGGGTTGGCGGTGATCTGCAAAGGCAAGGTGCTGTCGGAAGTGCGTGTGTGCCTGACCAAGGACCTGGCGTTCGCCGGCTGCCCGCGCAGCGTGAAAACCCAGTGCCGCGACGGCGATATTCGCATTCCTGCACAGCGCTAGGGCAGCATCGCCACGCGATAGCGCTCGTCAAAATCCTCGGCCAACTGCGCCAGCGTGACCTCGCCCAAGCGCTTCAGCAGCAGCGCCTGGGCTTGCTCGAACGCATCCGTGAGCGCGGCGTTCACCGCCTGTTCCACCAGGCACTGCGGATGGTCGGTGGACAGCCCGATGGCAAATATCGAAGGCGTGCCCAGGGCGTTGTGAATCTCCAGCAAGGTGATTTCACTCAAAGGTTTGCCCAGGCACCAGCCGCCTTGGTGGCCTTTTTCCGAGCGTACGTAACCTTTTTCCTTGAGCAGCCCGAGCGTGCGTCGCACCACCACCGGGTTGGTGCCGAGCATCTGCGCGATGGTTTCGGACGTCGCGCGTTCCTCGTGGCGACCCATATGGATCAACACATGGAGCATGCGCGAAAGGCGCGTGTCGTTTCTCATCAACAAACCTCTGATCGATTCGCTTGAAAGTATCCTTCGTAACCCGAAAAGTTGCGAGACTCTTGACGGAGTATTTTTATGTAACTTATGGTGTGTCATGAAAGCGCCCGGACAACCGGGGGCACACAGCAGGGGTCATTTTCATGATGTACGACGTGATTATCGTGGGCGGCAGCTACGCCGGCCTGTCGGCGGGCCTGCAATTGGCACGGGCGCGGCGCCAGGTGCTGGTGATCGATGCGGGGCAGCGGCGCAACCGTTTCGCCGCGACCTCCCACGGGTTTCTTGGCCAGGACGGCCAGGCGCCGGAGATCATCGCCGCAGAAGGGCGCAGCCAACTGATGGAATATCCAACGGTCACTTGGCTGCAAGACAGCGTCGTGCAAACGGCTGAACAGGCGCTGGGTTTCAGCGTTCGCAGCGAACATAACGGGACGTTGCACGGCAAGCGCCTGATCCTCGCCACGGGTGTGGTCGACGACTTGCCGGCCATCGACGGCCTCAAGGAACGTTGGGGCAAGCGGGTGTTCCATTGCCCGTACTGCCACGGCTACGAATTGGACAGCGGCCGCATCGGCGTCCTGGCGACGTCATCCCTGGCCATGCACCACGCATTGATGCTGCCGGACTGGGGCACCACCACGTTGTTCACCAACGGCGTGTTCACACCCGATACCGAGCAACAGGCGCAGTTGGACCGACGTGGCGTCAGTGTGCAAAGCGGTGCCGTACGGCGCATCAGCGGTGAGCGCGCGGACCTGGAATTGGATGACGGCCGGGTGTTCAACCTCGACGGTATCTTCACGATGCCCCGCACCCGCATCAGCCCATTGGCCGAGCAACTGGGCTGCGCGCTGGCCGACGGGCCCACCGGCGCTTATTTGCACACCAATGACATGCGCCAGACCTCCGTGCCCGGCGTGTTTGCCTGTGGCGATACCTCTCTCGCCGCCGGTTCCGTCGCGCTGGCCGTGGCCGAGGGCGTGCGCGCCGGGGTGGGTGCGCACGTTTCGTTGATCAACGGTTAACAGATCTCCCACAAAGAGATTCGTCAGCTTCTTAAGATGTGTAGATACCTGAGGGGCATTTTCTTCAATACCCCGGACGACAGGCCCGGTACCGTGGGGCCATCGCTACTCGTTCGGATAAAAAGGAACTGCAATGAGCCTGATCATTTCCATGGCAGCCTTCGCGCTGGCCACCTCCATCACACCGGGTCCGGTCAATGTGGTGGCGCTGAGTGTGGGGGCGCGCTTCGGCTTTGTCGCCAGCCAGAAACACGTGTTCGGCGCCGCCGTGGGCTTTACGTTGCTGCTGGTGCTGATTGGCCTGGGCTTGCATGAAGTGCTGGTGCGCTGGCCGATCCTGACCCAATTGATCCAATGGGGCGGCGTGGCCTTCCTGCTGTACATGGCCTGGAAGCTGGCAGCGGACGATGGCCGGCTGGACGCCGAGGGTACGGCCACCGCGCCGTCGATGCTTTACGGCGCGATCATGCAGTGGCTCAACCCCAAGGCGTGGCTGGCCTGCGTGGCGGGCATGGGGTTGTTTGTGGCAGACGGCGACGCCGCGCAAGTGTGGCTGTTTGCGGCGCTCTACCTGGTGATCTGCTACCTGTCGGTGGCCTGCTGGGCCTATGCCGGCACGTTCCTGCGCCGTTACCTGAGCAACCCGCGCGGCGTGCGGCTGTTCAACCGTTCGATGGCCGCGTTGCTGGTGGCCAGTGTGGGTTATTTGCTGATGGCGTGAGCCGGTCGCGGTATTGCCCCGGCGTGGCGGCAAAATGCTGTTTGAACGTGCGCTGGAAGTGCGCCTGGTCGGCAAAGCCTGCAGCCAGGGCCACATCGGCGATCAGTTCGCCCTGGCGCAATTGCGCGCGGGCAAACTGGATACGCTGGTTGACCAGAAACGCGTGCGGCGTGAGCCCGTAATACTGCTTGAACGCGCGGATCAGGTACGACGGCGACAGCTCGGCGGCCAGGCAGATATCCTCCAGTTTCAGCGCCTGGGTGCAGTGCTCGCGGATGTACTGTGCGGCGCGCTCCAGCTTGTGATTGACCTCGCGCATCGGGGTGTCGGAGGGGTTGAGGCGCTGTTGCACCTCGGTGAAGTAACTCACCAACGCACTCTGTTTTTGCAGGTGTTCGGCCTGTTCATCCACCAGTATCCGATACAACGCCAGCAGCCCGTCGTACAGCACCTTGTCCTGGGTGTAGGGCGTACTGAATGGCCGGTAACCCTGGTCAGTGCTGAAACCCAGCTGGTGCTGCAAATCCGTCAGCCAAGGGGTGTCGAGGTACAGCATCTGATAGGACCATGCCTCGTTGGCGATGGGATTGCAGGCGTGCACGTCGCCGGGGTTCATCAGCACCACCGTGCCGGCGCTGACCTGGAAGGTGTCCGCGCCGTAGTGGTAATAGCTTCTGCCGGTGGTGATCGCACCGATGGAAAAATGCTCGTGAGCGTGACGGGTATAAGTGACCTTGCGCCCGTCGACAATGGTGCGCGCTTCGATGTACGGCAGCCCGGCGTCGCGCCAGAAGCGGGGCGCCGTGGGGCTTGCGGGCAAGGTCATGGCGCGGCGCTCCAAGCGGAAGGGGTGCCCAGCGTTATACAAAACCGCCTCGGGTTCAAGGCCTCACAGGGCAGCCATGGCCATACGGCGCAAATACTCGGCCCAGGGATCTTCGCCGTTGCCGAGTTGTTCCAGGGTCGGCGGCACGGTGGAGTGTTCGCGCAGCGCTGCCGCCCGTTGAAAGAAATGTTGCTCGACAATGATCGCCGCCAACGCCTTGGAGCGCGGCGAGTCGAAGCTGCGCGGTATCCGCTGGCCCTGGGCATCGGCCTGCGGCAGCGTGTCGACGTCTGGCAATACGGGCGCCAGTTGGCTGATCCTGAGGCCCGGCCAGCGTTGTTCACTGTCACTTTTTGCTGGCTCAACCCCGTCGGCGTAAGCCGGCCAATGAAAACCCAGGTTAGACACATCCTGCCCGGTTGCCGCGGCGGCCTGCATCAGGGCGGCATAGTCGAGGTCATGGCGCGGGCGCAGCAACAGGTATTTGGGGAAGCACTCGTACACATGACGATCGCCGTAATAACTGACGCACAGGATCAGGCCGAATGGCCCGACCGGCTCGGCGTCTTTGCGCAGGGCAAAAAAACGGATGCGCCCAAACTCAATCGCTTCGCGTCGTGGCAACGATAGCTGCGGCAGGCTGTTCTGCAGGTATTCCTTATAGGCCGATTGCAACCGTTGCAGGTTCTGCGCACAGCGTTGCGCGAAAACCTGGCTGAAGGGCGTGAGCTGATGAAACCGCTGCGCCATGTCGCTGTATTTGATGGTCGGGCTGGAGGAGTGCCAATGCGGCGAATCCGCTTCCAGGCGGTTGGCTATGTAGAGGTCGACGAACGAGAATTTTTTGCCGGTGTGCACATTTTCAAAGCGCTTGTCCTCGGCGGAGGCCGAGTCTTGGGGCAGCCACATCAGCACCAGGTCCGTCAGTTGGCGATTGTCCGGCCAGACCTTTTGCAAGGCCTGCAACGCAATCTCACGTTGGGTCAGGATCGGGCTGGCGAACGCTTCCAGGGCGCGGCTCAGGCGCGCCCGCAGCTCGTTGAGCGCGGCAATCGCCAGGTTGGACTCGGCACTGCTGTAGCGCTCCTGGCGCGTAATGACGCCGTTGACCGCGGCCCACATGTGGATGGGGGGCAGCGCGTGGACACCGTCCAGAAACTTTGCCCAGCCCCTGCGCGGCGGCAGATACGCCTGATACATGATCTCGGCATGGCTCAGTTGGCGCGCCGCACCCGGTATGCGCCGTTCCAGGTAGGTGGCATATTGCTCGAACAGGATCCAGGCCTGGGTGCTCAGGAACGGCATCGAATCAGGAATCGCGCGTACCAGCAGGTGCGGCGCCTGACCGCACAGCATCAAATGGGCGGCGAGGGCGGCGGCACCGGGGGCGAGGCGCAAGCTGCTTTCCAGTTGGCTGCGTACATAGGCAACCGGTTCGCCCCAGAAGTCAGTGGCCGACCAGTCCAAGTGGTGAATACGATTGGGGTGTGCGCCCGCCGTCGGGTCCAGGCTCAGGATCAAGGCCGCCCACAGTAGCGCGCTGCGACTGGCGGCGGGGTTGGTGTCGCTGCCATGCCACTGCACGCTGCGCTGCAATTGGCCGGCGAGTTGCTGGGCGCGTGGCGTAGCGATCAGGCGGATCATCAGCAAATCCGCTTCGGCGCGGATGTCCTCAGGGGATTTGTCTCCCAGCACGGGGGCCGCCAGGTAGCTGAATAAGTCCTGTTCGGGGTCGGAAACAAACCCCTGGCTCACCACCAGCACCCGCAGCCGGTCGGCCTCCGACAGGATCCAGCCGCTGGGTTGCGTCGGGTGAGCCGACTTGAGCGCACGCCAGTAGTCGCTTTCGTAAAGGCGTTGCGGCGCGGTGATGGACCAGCGTTGCGCGGCCAGCCGCACTTCCTCCAGTGTGGTCGGCACCGCCACCTTGTACAGGTGCAGCGCCTGGCTCAGGCTCACGGCCTTGTTGGTGCGCAACTGCCCGCCCATGCGCGCGGCCAGCATGGTCAATGGGCGCACTTGCGACGCGAGTTTGGGATCGGCCATTACTGCGCCCGTGATCATCTTCCATTGGCCATCCAGCCCATGGGCGCCGATACCGCTGACTACGCTCAACAGCACATGACTGGCGGGGTCGATCTGTTCCTGTTGGCGGATTTTCACAAACTCGGCCTGATCGACCAGTGCCTGCAACTTCAGGCGACCCGGTTCGAGGACCACTGGCAGGCGCTCCGGGTCTACTTCAATAACCACGTCCAGGCCTTCGGGACCGGTCAGCCGACCGTGGCGCAGCACCGCGTAGAGCGCTTTGCGAATGACATGACGGTCGTTGCGCAAACCGATGTATTGATTCTGGATATACCGCTCATCCAGGCTGCGGGCAGCGGCATAAAGTGTCGGCGCCTGTGTGATCGGCCACTGGCGCAGCCGCGTGATCAGCGCCGCAACTTCGGTGTTGCTCACGGCGCGCTCGATGCCGTAGGCCTGCAACAGACCCGCCAGGCTCACGCTGTGGTCCAGATAGAGATCGGTGCCCGCTTTTTCGGCCAGGCGCAGCAACCTGCGCCAGAGCACATCAGGGACCTGGGGCAGCCATTCGCGCACTTGAGTCACGTCTTCCACAGCGGCGGGCAGGCTGCAGATCAGCTGTTTGCGGTGGTCGAAAAAGTAATCGCCGTCGACCTCGACAACGGTGTCTTCGACGATGCTTTTGAGCAACTGCGCAGCGTCCACCAGGGTGCGCGCCAGCAACGAGCCCGACGTTAACTGCATGCGCGTCTTGTACAGCGTGAAGCTGTCAAGGTCTGGCAGGGCCTGCAGGGCATCGGCCAATTGCCGGTAGTCGCGTTGCTGGTTGAGCAGCTCGTCGTGGATCAACGAGCGGCTCAGCCCCCTGTCGTCAATGCCAGGGAAGGCCCCCAGCGCGCGCAACTCCTCGGCGATCATCTCCACCTGCAAACGGTTGGCGGGCATCGGGTAGCCGTGAAACGCCAGCACCCGGTCCAGGGGCAGGCTGCGTTCGGGATTGCTCACCCGGTCGCCCAGGTAGGGAAGGCCCAGCTCGGCGGGGTCGAGTAACTGCGCGATAAAAATGATCGGGTTGGCGACGGCCCACCATCCCGAAGCGTCCGCCAGGGTAAAGCGCTGGAGCGTGGTTTGCCCATGGGAACTGGCCTGCAGCACACCATTGCAGACCGACATTGTGTTGAAGTCCAGGCCCCGTCGATCCGCCCATTCGACGAAATCCCGTTGGTTGAACGCTTTGCTGAAGACATCGCCCCACTGCCCCAGCAAGGACAGTTCGGATACTTTAACGGGCGTGTGTGCCGCCGGTGCTGGCGCGCCTGGGGTGGTTTTCAGCACCGGCAGCAAGTGGGCGATCAGTTCCTTGTCGCCTTGCACACGAAGGTCGTCGCGCTCGCGCAGCTCAGCGGAAGAGAAGCTGGCTTGAGGCGTCGGCAACGTGGCGCCGGAGAGGTCTTCAGTGGAAAGCAGCGCGTAGGGTTCGTCCATGGGGTACAGCGTCCTGTAGAAACGTAGACCCCGATGGTCGCGCAGCCCGCGGCCCTGACGACAGCAGCCCCGTCATTGAATGCCGTGGCTTGCTTCAGCCACGGTCGTAAGGCGTCAGGCGTTCCGTCAGGCCGGTGCCAAAAAGGCGGCTTCCAGTAACTGCCGCGTATACGCATGCTGCGGATCGGCAAATATCGCCCGCGCATCACCTTGCTCCACCACTTGCCCCTGCTTGACCACCATCAACTGATGGCTCAGCGCCTTTACCACCGCCAGATCATGGCTGATAAACAGGTAGGTCAGGTTGTACTTGGCCTGCAAGCTGCGCAGCAGTTCCACCACCTGGCGTTGCACCGTGCGGTCCAGTGCCGAGGTGGGCTCGTCGAGCAGGATCAGGCGCGGCTTGAGCACCAGCGCGCGGGCGATGGCGATGCGCTGGCGCTGGCCGCCAGAGAACTCGTGGGGGTAGCGATTGCGCGATTGCGGGTCGAGGCCCACCTCGTTGAGCGCGGCGATGATCGCCGCCTCCTGCTCGGCCGGCGTACCCATTTTATGAATGCGCAAGCCTTCGCCGACAATCTCGCTGACGCACATGCGCGGGCTGAGACTGCCGAACGGGTCCTGGAACACCACCTGCATTTCCCGGCGCAGCGGGCGTACCTGCTGCTGGGTCAGCGTGTCCAGTTGCTGGCCTTCGAAGCGAATACCGCCCTTGCTGGCGATCAAGCGCAGGATCGCCAGGCCCAGGGTGGATTTGCCCGAACCGCTTTCGCCGACGATGCCCAGGGTTTGCCCCTGGGGCAGGCTGAAATTGATGCCGTCCACCGCCTTGACGTAATCGACGGTGTTGCGCAAAAAGCCCTTCTTGATCGGGAACCACACCTTCAGGTCATCGACCTCCAGCAGCGCTGGCCCGACTGCATTGGCGGCCGGCCCGCCGCTCGGTTCCGCCGCCAACAGTTCCTGGGTATACGGGTGCCGGGGCGATTGGAACAGCGTCTCGCAGTCGGCCTGCTCAACGATGCAACCCTTTTGCATCACGCACACGCGGTGGGCGATACGCCGCACCAGGTTCAAATCATGGCTGATCAGCAGCAGCGCCATGCCCAGCCGCGCCTGCAACTCCTTGAGCAATTCCAGGATCTTCAACTGCACCGTCACGTCGAGCGCGGTGGTGGGTTCATCGGCGATGAGCAATTCCGGCTCATTGGCCAGCGCCATGGCAATCATCACCCGCTGGCGTTGGCCGCCGGACAATTCGTGGGGCAGCGCCTTGAGACGCTTGTGCGGCTCGGGGATGCCTACCAATTCCAGCAACTCCAGGGTGCGCCGGGTGGCAACCTTGCCGGTGAGCCCCTTGTGCAGCCCCAGCACTTCGTTGATCTGCTTCTCGATGTTGTGCAGCGGGTTCAGCGAGGTCATCGGCTCCTGGAAGATCATCGCGATGCGGTTGCCGCGAATGTGGCGGATGGTTTTTTCCTTGAGGGTCAGCAAGTCCTGCCCGGCATAGTTGATGCTGCCGGAAGGATGCCGCGCCAGCGGGTAGGGCAGCAGGCGCAGGATCGAGTGGGCGGTCACCGATTTCCCCGAGCCGCTTTCACCCACCAGCGCAATGGTTTCGCCGCGCTTGATATCGAAGCTGACGTTGTTGACCACGCGATGGTGATGCTCGCCGGTGACGAACTCGACGCTGAGGTCGCGGATTTCGATCAGATTGTCCTGATTCATCTCATTTCCTCGGGTCGAAGGCATCGCGAGCGGACTCGCCGATAAACACCAGCAAACTCAGCATGATCGCCAGCACGGCAAACGCACTCATGCCCAGCCACGGCGCTTGCAGGTTGGATTTGCCCTGGGCCACCAGCTCACCCAGGGACGGCGAGCCGGCCGGCAAGCCAAAGCCGAGGAAGTCCAGGGCGGTCAGGGTACCGATGGCGCCGGTCAGGATGAACGGCATGAAGGTCATGGTCGATACCATGGCGTTGGGCAGGATATGCCGGAACATGATCGCGCCGTTCTGCATGCCCAAGGCTCTGGCGGCGCGCACGTATTCCAGGTTGCGCCCGCGCAGGAATTCGGCGCGTACCACGTCCACCAGGCTCATCCAGGAGAACAGCAGCATGATCCCCAGCAGCCACCAGAAGTTGGGCTGCACGAAGCTGGCAAGGATGATCAGCAGGTACAGCACCGGCAACCCGGACCAGATCTCCAGGAAGCGCTGCCCGGCCAGGTCGACCCAGCCGCCGTAGAAACCCTGCAAGGCCCCGGCGATCACGCCGATGATCGAGCTGAGTACGGTGAGGGTCAGGGCAAACAGCACCGACACGCGAAAACCATAGATCACCCGCGCCAGCACATCGCGGCCTTGGTCATCGGTGCCCAACAGGTTGACGCTGGAGGGCGGCGCAGGCGCTGGCACCTTGAGGTCGTAGTTGATGCTCTGGTAGCTGAACGGGATTGGCGCCCACAGGGTCCAGGCGTTTTTGGCCTTGAGCAGTTCCTGGATATACGGGCTCTTGTAGTTGGCCTCCAGCGGGAATTCGCCGCCAAAGGTGGTCTCCGGGTAGCGCTTGAGCGCCGGGAAATACCAGCCATCGTCGTAGTGCACCACCAGCGGCTTGTCATTGGCGATCAACTCGGCGCCCAGGCTCAGCCCGAACAGGATCAAGAACAGCCACAGCGACCACCAGCCACGCTTGTTGGCCTTAAAACGCTCGAACCGACGGCGATTGAGGGGGGACAGGTTCATCTCAATGCTCCCGGCTGCCGAAGTCGATACGCGGATCGACCAGGGTGTAGGTGAGGTCGCCGATCAGTTTCACGATCAGCCCCAGCAGGGTGAAGATAAACAGCGTGCCGAACACCACCGGGTAGTCGCGGTTGATCGCGGCCTCAAAGCTCATCAGGCCCAGGCCATCGAGGGAGAAGATCACTTCCACCAGCAACGAGCCGGTGAAAAAAATCCCGATGAATGCCGACGGGAAGCCCGCGATCACCAACAGCATGGCGTTGCGGAACACATGGCCGTACAGCACGCGATGGTTGGTCAGGCCCTTGGCTTTGGCGGTGACCACGTACTGCTTGTTGATCTCGTCGAGGAAGCTGTTCTTGGTCAGCAGGGTCATGGTGGCGAAGTTGCCGATCACCAATGCCGTGATGGGCAGCGCCAGGTGCCAGAAATAATCGAGAATCTTGCCGCCCCAGCTCAGTTCGTCGAAGTTGTTCGACGTCAGCCCGCGCAAGGGGAACCAGTCAAAGTAACTGCCGCCGGCAAACACCACGATCAACAAAATCGCGAACAGGAACGCCGGGATCGCATAGCCGACGATGATTGCCGAACTGGTCCATACGTCGAAATGACTGCCGTGCCGCGTGGCCTTGGCGATGCCCAGGGGGATCGACACCAGGTACATGATCAGCGTGCTCCACAACCCGAGGGAGATGGACACCGGCATCTTTTCCTTGATCAGGTCGATGACCTTGGCATCGCGGAAAAAGCTGTCGCCAAAATCCAGCTGGGCGTAGTTCTTGACCATGATCCACAAGCGTTCCGGCGCCGATTTGTCGAAGCCGTACATCGTTTCGATTTCCTTGATCAGCGCCGGGTCCAGGCCCTGGGCGCCACGGTAGCTGCTGGAACCGGCCACCGAGACCTCGGCACCGCCGCCGGCGATACGGCTGGTGGCACCCTCGAAGCCTTCGAGCTTGGCGATCATCTGCTCCACCGGGCCACCGGGGGCGGCCTGGATGATCACGAAGTTGATCAGCAGGATCCCGAACAGCGTGGGGATGATCAGCAACAGGCGGCGAACGATATAGGCCAGCATTCAATCGCCTCCCTTCGCCGGCTCGGCGCTTTCGGTGGTGTCCAGGGAAACCGCCGGCTTGACGTTGGGTTTGACCCACCAGGTGGCGGTACCGACGTCGTAGCGTGGCGGCACTTTCGGATGGCCGAGGTGATCCCAGTACGCCACGCGAAAGGTCTTGATGTGCCAGTTGGGAATCACGTAGTAGCCGAACTGCAGCACGCGATCCAGGGCCTTGGCATGGGCCACCAGGCTTTTGCGTGAGTCGGCGTCGATCAACTGTTCCACCAGTTGGTCGACGGCCGGGTCCTTGAGGCCCATGTAGTTGCGGCTGCCGGGTTTGTCGGCGCTGGAGGATTTCCAGAATTCGCGCTGCTCATTACCCGGCGAGGTGGACTGCGGGAAACTGCCCACCAGCATGTCGAAGTCCCGCGAGCGAATACGGTTAATGAACTGCGAGACGTCCACCCGGCGGATCACCAGGTCAATGCCCAGGTCGGCCAGGTTGCGCTTGAACGGCAGCAGGATACGCTCGAACTCGGTCTGCGCCAGCAGGAACTCGATGACCACGGGTTTGCCGTCGGTGTCGACCATCTTGTCGTCCTTGATACGCCAGCCGGCTTCCTGCAGCAGTTGGTAGGCCTCGCGCTGCTGAGTGCGGATCATGCCGCTGCCGTCGGTTTTGGAAGGCTCGAAAGCCTGGGTGAAGACTTCAGATGGGATTTTGTCGCGCAGCGGCTCGAGGATCTTCAGTTCATCCTGGCCGGGCAGGCCGGTGGCGGCCATCTCGGAGTTTTCGAAGTAACTGCGGGTGCGCGTATAGGCGCCGTTGAACAACTGTTTGTTGCTCCACTCGAAATCCAGCAACAGGCTGATGGCCTTGCGCACGCGCACGTCCTGGAACATCGGCTTGCGCATATTGAACACAAAACCCTGCATCCCGGTCGGGTTGCCATTGGGGATTTCTTCCTTGATCAAGCGGCCTTCGGCCACGGCCGGGATGTTGTAGGCGTTGGCCCAGTTCTTGGCGCTGAACTCCAGCCAGTAATCGAACTGTCCGGCCTTCAAGGCTTCGAGGGACACGGTGCTGTCGCGGTAATAGTCGGTGATGCGGTTATCGAAGTTATAGAAGCCTTTGGTGACCGGCAGGTCCTTGGCCCAGTAATCCTTGACTCGCTCGTAGCGGATCATGCGCCCAGGCTTGACCTCGGCCACCTTGTACGGCCCGCTGCCCAGCGGTACTTCGAGGTTGCCTTTGGCGAAATCACGGGTGGCCCACCAGTGCTTGGGCAAGACCGGCAATTGGCCGAGGATCAATGGCAGCTCGCGGTTGTTGGTGCGCTTGAACTTGAACATCACCTTCAGCGGGTCTTCGGCGATCACTTCGTCGACGTCGGCATAGTACGTGCGGTAGATCGGCGAACCTTCCTTGATCAGTTCCTGGAAGGTAAACACCACGTCTTCGGCGCGGATGGGATGGCCGTCATGGAAACGCGCTTCGGGGCGCAGATAGAAGCGCACCCAACTGTTGTCCGGGGCTTTTTCGATCTTGCCGGCGACCAGTCCGTACTCGGTGATCGGCTCGTCCAGGCTTTGCATGGCCAGGGTGTCGTAGATCAGGCCGATGTTGTCGGCTGGCACGCCCTTGCTGATCCACGGGTTGAGGCTGTCGAAGCCGCCCATGGCCGACTCGCGGAAGGTACCGCCCTTGGGCGCGTCCGGGTTGACGTAGTCAAAGTGCTTGAAGTCGGCGGGGTACTTGGGCGGTTCGTTGTACAGCGTCAGCGCATGTTGCGGAGCGGCCTGGGCCGCTGTGCACAGCAACAGGCTGCCAAGCAGTGCGTTGCGCAGATGCATCATTGGGCTTTCTCCGAGGCTTTTAGCCACCATGCGCTCAGGCCCAGGCTGTAGGGCGGCGTGGTGACAAAGGCGAACCGGTTACGGTACGCCAGGCGATGATAATTGAGGTACCAGTTGGGAATGCTGTAGTGCTGCCACAGCAGCACCCGGTCCAAGGCGCGGCCGGCGGCCAGCTGTTCTTCGCGGGTCTGCGCCGCCAGCAGTTGTTCGAGCAAGTGATCGACAATCGGGTTGGCGATGCCTGCATAGTTCTTGCTGCCCTTGATCGCGGCCTGGCTGGAGTGGAAGTACTGCCACTGCTCCAGGCCCGGGCTGAGGGTCTGGTTGAGGGTAATCAGGATCATGTCGAAGTCGAATTGATCCAGGCGCTGTTTGTACTGGGCGCGGTCGACGGTGCGCAGGCGCGCGTCGATACCGATGCTGATCAGGTTCTCGACGTAGGGCTGCAGAATGCGCTCCAGGTTCGGGTTGACCAACAGGATCTCGAAGCGCAGCGGTTGCCCATCCTTGTTCAGCAGACGTTGCCCGGACAGCGTCCAGCCGGCATCGCCAAGCAGGGCGAGGGCGCGGCGCATGGTCTCGCGGGGGATGCCGCGGCCATCGGTGCGGGGCAGGCTGAAGGCTTGGGTAAACAGCTCGGCCGGCAATTGTTCGCGGTAGGGGGAAAGCATCAGCCATTCATGGCCCACCGGCAGGCCGGTCGCTGAAAATTCGCTGTTGGGGTAGTAGCTCAGGGTGCGTTTATAGGCATTGCTGAACAGGGTGCCATTGGTCCACTCGAAGTCGAACATCAGCCCCATGGCTTCGCGCACCTTGGTCTGGCTGAAGGCCGGCCGTCGGGTGTTCATGAACAGGCCCTGGCTTTGGGTCGGGATCTGGTGGGCAATCTGCGCCTTGATCACCTCGCCCCGGTTAACCGCCGGGAAGTTGTAGCCATTGGCCCAGTTCTTGGCCTGGTGCTCGATGTAGATATCGAACTCGCCGGCCTTGAAGGCTTCGAAGGCCACGTCGCTGTCGCGATAAAACTCCACTTCGACCTTGTTGTAGTTGTAGAAACCCTGATTGACCGGCAGGTCCTTGCCCCAGTAGTCCTTGACCCGTTCGAACACCAGTTGCCGGCCAGGGGTGACCTTGCTGATGCGGTACGGCCCGCTGCCCAGCGGCGGTTCGAAGGTGGTGGCCTTGAAATCGCGGTTTTTCCAGTAATGCTGGGGCAATACCGGCAGCTCGCCCAGGCGCAGGATCAGCAACGGGTTGCCGGCGCGCTTGAACACAAAGCGGATGCGGTGACGGTTGAGGATATCGACCCGCGCCACTTCCTGCAGGTTGGTGCGGTACTGCGGGTGACCTTCGGTCAGCAGGGTGCGGTAGGAAAACGCCACGTCATAGGCGGTAATCGGCTTGCCATCGTGGAAGCGCGCCTGCGGGCGCAGGTTGAACACCACCCAACTGCGGTCTTCGCTGTACTCCACCGACTGGGCGATCAGCCCATAGCTGGAGGTGGGTTCGTCGCCGGACGGTGCGTACTGGCCAGTACCGACCATCAACGGCTCGTTCAGCTCATTGACGCCGTATTGCAGGAAATTGGGGGTCGAGACCGGGCTTGAGCCCTTGAAGGTATAGGGGTTGAGCGTATCGAAGGTGCCAAAGGCCATCACCCGCAATGTTCCGCCTTTCGGCGCTGCGGGGTTTACCCAATCGAAGTGGGTGAATTTGGCCGGGTACTTGAGCCTGCCGAACTGCGTATAACCGTGGCTCTCGGTAATCGTCGCGTTCGCAGCAAAGCTCAAGGCCAGACTTATTAGTAGAAGGAGGGGACGCTTCAAGTCAGAGATCCGATCCAGGCGGCTTGGGCTTTATGATCGGTACAGTAACAGCTTGTTCCGGTTGGAAAAAGCCAGTCGGATGATGGAGGTCCCCTGTGGGAGCGGGCTTGCTCACGAAAGCGGAGTGTCAGCCAATATATGTGTGACTGATACACCGCATTCGCGAGCAAGCCCGCTCCCACATAGGCTCCTCAGGTGTTCCCGAGACCTAGCGCGGTCCGGATACCACCAGCATCTGCCCCGGCTTCAATGCCTGCCCGGTGCGCGGGTTCCAACGCTTGAGATGTTGCATCTCGACGTTGAAGCGCTTGGCGACGATGTACAACGAGTCGCCTTTCTTGACCTTGTATTGCACGGGCTTCTTGCTGTCAGCCTTCGCCACCAGCTTGCGGGTGTCCTGCATCACCAGGGTCTGGCCGACCTTGAGCGCCTGACCGTTGAGTTTGTTCCAGCGTTGCAGGTCATGCACGTCGACCTTGTTGGCCTTGGCGATCAGCGTGAGGTTGTCGCCGTTGCGAACCTTGTAGTTGCGGGTGCGACCGGCAACCCGCGCGGTCTCGACTTCGTCGAACACCTGCTTTTTGGGGCGCATCGCCAGCAATTCTTCCGGTTTCATCGTCGAAAGGGTGCTGGTCAGCAGTTGCGCCTTGGAGCTTGGCACCAGCAAATGCTGGGGGCCGTCCAGGGTAGTGCGTTGTTTCAGGGCCGGGTTGAGCTGGAACAGTTCGTCTTCGTCGATCTCGGCCAGCGCGGCGACCCGTGACAGGTCCATGCTTTGCTTGACTTCAACCACTTCGAAATAGGGCGTGTTGGCAATCGGGTTCAGGTTGACGCCGTAGGCTTCCGGCGCCAGCACCACCTGTGACAGCGCCAGGAACTTGGGCACGTAGTCCTTGGTTTCCTGGGGCAGTGGCAGGTTCCAGTAATCGGTGGGCAGGCCGAGCTTCTCGTTGCGCTCGATGGCCCGGCTCACGGTGCCTTCGCCGGCGTTGTAGGCGGCGAGGGCCAGCAACCAGTCACCGTTGAACATGTCGTGCAGGCGCGTCAGGTAGTCCAGGGCGGCGGTGGTGGAAGCGGTAATGTCGCGGCGGCCGTCGTAGGCGCGGGTCTGGCGCAGGTTGAAGTAGCGCCCGGTGGAGGGAATGAACTGCCACAGGCCGACCGCATCGCTGCGCGAGTAGGCCATCGGGTTGTAGGCGCTTTCAATTACTGGCAGCAGCGCCAGCTCCAGGGGCATGTTGCGCTCTTCAAGGCGTTCGACGATGTAATGAATATAGAGGCTGCCGCGTTCACCGGCGTTCTCAAGGAAGGAGGGGTTGCTGGCGAACCACAGGCGCTGTTGCTCGATACGTGGGTTTACGCCCACCCCATCCTGCAATTGAAAGCCCCGTCGCATACGCTCCCAGACATCCTGGGGGGCTTCGGGGGTGGGCTTTTCGGAAAGCCAGATGACGGGTTTCTGTTTGATCTTGGCGCTGAGGTTTGGCTTGGGTTGCACGGTGGATTGTGCGGTGAAATTGTTTGATTGGCAGCCCGCCAGCGTGGCGGACACAGCCACCGCCACAGCTTGAGCCAGGCGGGTCAATGCGTCTGAATGGTTGGATTTACGAATAGATGACGACATTGGCTGGAAGTAAGTTCCGGGCAAAAATGTCGGGCGATTCTAGAAACCCGTTCGGTTCCGGTCAACCATTCAGAAATTACGTATCAAAATGCGTCCTGTTAGAACGTATCTTTCCATGCCCGCAAGCTAGCAAACACCTCGGCCGCAGAGCGGTTGTCGCGTCCGTTCCGTTCGTCCGCTTTTTGTTTAACGGATGTTTCAGAGGTACGTAGAAAAGGATTGGTGCGCTTTTCCAAGGCCAGGTTGGAAGGCAGCGAGATCTCGCCACGGGCGCGCAGTTGGCGGACGGTTTCCACCCGTTCGGCGATATCCGCGTTGCCCGGTTCCACCGCTTGGGCAAACTTGAGGTTGTTTTGTGTGTATTCGTGCGTGCAGTACACCAACGTATCGTCGGGCAGGGCGGCCAGGCGCTCGAGAGAGGTGTGCATTTGTTGCGGCGTGCCTTCGAACAGGCGTCCGCAACCGGCGGCGAACAGGGTGTCGCCGCAAAACAGCACGCCCTGGTGATAAAACGCGATATGGCCCAAGGTGTGCCCGGGCACTGCATAAACGTCGAAGTCCCAGCCGAGCACTGTGAGGCGGTCGTTGTCGTTCAGCGCCACATCCCGCGCGGGGATCTTCTCGGCTGCCGGGCCATGGACCTTGGCGCCCGTCACGCCCTTGAGCTGTTCGACACCGCCGACATGGTCATGGTGATGATGGGTGACAAGAATGTCGCTCAAGGTCCACTCCGGGTTCTGCTTGAGCCAGGCCAGCACGGGCGCGGCATCGCCGGGGTCGACCACCGCGCAGCGTTGGGTGCCGGGGTCTTGTAACAACCAGATGTAGTTATCGGTGAAGGCGGGCAGGGCACTGATCTGTATCATTCTTCGATTCGCCAAGCTGAACACATTGGTGCATCTTAGAACGTCTAGGCGAGTTGGAGAATGCAATGACTGATAAAGCGTTCGCCCAGGCCGATCCCGAGTGGCTGGCCCTGATCGGCGCAGCCCGTGAATGGCTGTCCGGTCCCATCGGGCAATTTCTGCTGGAAGAAGAACGGCACATGCTCGAAGACGAGTTGGGCCGGTTCTTCGGGGGCTACCTGGTGCATTACGGCCCTTCGGCCCAGACGCCGCCGTCCGCGCCCCAGGTGCAGCGCAATGTGCGTCTGGGGGCGCCGTTGCCAGGGGTGGAGATCGTCTGCGAGGAACAGGCCTGGCCGTTGAGCGAGCATGCCGCCGACGTGGTGGTGTTGCAGCATGGCCTGGATTTTTGCCTGTCGCCCCACGGCTTGCTGCGCGAGGCGGCGAGCAGCGTGCGCCCAGGCGGCCATCTGCTGATTGTCGGGATCAACCCCTGGAGCAGCTGGGGCCTGCGCCATGTGTTCGCCAATGATGCCCTGCGCCAGGCGCGTTGCATCTCGCCGCAACGGGTGGGCGATTGGCTGAACCTGCTGGGCTTCGCGCTGGAGAAACGCCGCTTCGGGTGCTATCGTCCGCCGCTTGCGTCGACCAAGTGGCAAGGCCGGCTGGCCGGCTGGGAGCGCCGCGCGGGTGCCTGGCAGTTGTCGGGAGGCGGCTTCTACCTGCTGGTGGCGCGTAAAATCGTGGTCGGGCTACGGCCGCTGCAGCAAGTGCGCCGTGAGCCGATAGGCAAGCTGGTGCCGATGCCGATGGCCAAGGTCAACCGCAGGCAAAGCGACGCGTAAACCTCTTTTTGAATTGATTTCGAGTAACCGATGACCGATAGCGTAGAACTCTTCACCGACGGCGCCTGCAAGGGCAACCCAGGCCCAGGCGGGTGGGGTGCGTTGCTGGTGTGCAAGGGCGTGGAGAAAGAGTTGTGGGGCGGTGAAGCCAACACCACCAACAACCGCATGGAGCTGATGGGCGCCATTCGCGGCCTGGAAGAACTCAAGCGCCGTTGCAACGTGCTGCTGGTGACCGACTCGCAATACGTGATGAAGGGCATCAACGAGTGGATGGTCAACTGGAAGAAGCGTGGCTGGAAGACCGCGGCCAAGGAACCGGTGAAGAATGCCGACCTGTGGCAACTGCTCGACGAACAATGCAACCGCCATGACATCACCTGGAAATGGGTGCGCGGCCACATCGGCCACCCTGGCAACGAGCGCGCCGACCAACTGGCCAACCGGGGCGTGGACGAAGTGCGTGGCTACAAGCAGAGCTGATGCCGAATCACGTGGTAATATCGCGCCCTTTGAAATACACCGTTGAGAGCTGAACCCTGATGGCCATCCGATCTGTTGTACTCGATACCGAAACCACCGGCATGCCGGTGACCGACGGCCACCGGATCATTGAAATCGGCTGTGTCGAACTGATGGGCCGGCGCCTCACCGGCCGTCACTTCCACGTCTACCTGCAACCGGACCGTGACAGTGACGAAGGCGCGATCGGCGTCCACGGTATCACCGATGAATTCCTCAAAGGCAAGCCGCGCTTTGCCGAAGTCGCCGATGAATTCTTCGAATTCATCAACGGCGCCCAGTTGATCATCCATAACGCAGCGTTCGACATCGGCTTCATCAATAACGAATTTGCCCTGATGGGGCAGGCCGATCGTGCCGATATTTCCAAGCACTGCACGATCCTCGACACCTTGATGATGGCGCGCGAGCGTCACCCCGGCCAGCGCAACAGCCTTGACGCCCTGTGCAAGCGTTACGGCGTCGACAATTCCGGCCGCGAACTCCACGGCGCCTTGCTCGACTCCGAGATTCTCGCCGACGTCTACCTGACCATGACCGGCGGGCAAACCAGCCTGTCCCTGGCCGGTAACGCCTCCGATGGCGCCGGCTCGGCGGAAGGCTCGGGCAACCGTCCCTCGGAAATCCGCCGCCTGCCGTCGGACCGCAGGCCTACCCCGGTTATTCGGGCGAGCGAGCAGGACCTGGTTGAGCATGCGGCGCGGTTGGAAGCGATCGCCAAATCGGCGGGCGCGCCGGCGTTGTGGACCCAACTGACCCAGCAATAATCGCCAGCCGAACGCGGTCAAACTGTGGGAGCGGGCTTGCTCGCGAATGCGGTCTGTAGTGAGCGGGCTTGTCGAATCGTCGCACCGCCCGCGCTGGGTGGCGAAGCCGCCCCAAACCAGGCGACTCGGTTCTACCTGGAGGGCGGCGGTGTCTTTATTGGGGCCGCTTCGCAGCCCAGCGCGGGGCAAGCCCGCTCACTACACATCGCGAGCAAGCCCGCTCCCACATTTGATCTTTGTCGTCTTCAAAATCTTCATTCGCCACATTCACGTCCAGCTTCTACCCTTGAGTGCATAGCCCTCAGAACGCCCAAGCACTCATGTACAAAGACCTGAAGTTCCCCGTACTCATCGTGCACCGCGACATCAAGGCCGACACCGTTGCCGGTGACCGGGTTCGAGGCATTGCCAGGGAGTTGGAACAAGAGGGCTTCAGTATCATCCAGGCGGTGGACTACGCCGAAGGCCGGCTGGTGGCGGCTACCCACCATGGCCTGGCGTGCATGCTGATCGCCGCCGAAGGCGCCGGCGAGAACACCCACCTGCTGCAAAACATGGTCGAGCTGATCCGCCTGGCGCGGTTGCGGGCGCCGAACCTGCCGATCTTTGCCCTGGGCGAGCAAGTCACCCTGGAAAACGCGCCGGCCGATGCCATGAGCGAACTCAACCAACTGCGCGGTATTCTGTACCTGTTCGAAGACACCGTGCCGTTTCTTGCGCGGCAGGTCGCCCGCGCGACGCGCACCTACCTCGATGGCTTGTTGCCGCCTTTCTTCAAGGCGCTGGTACAACATACCGCTGACTCCAATTACTCATGGCACACCCCCGGCCATGGCGGTGGCGTGGCTTATCGCAAAAGCCCGGTAGGGCAGGCGTTTCACCAGTTCTTTGGGGAAAACACCCTGCGCTCTGACCTGTCGGTGTCGGTGCCCGAACTGGGTTCGTTGCTGGACCACACCGGGCCGTTGGCCGAGGCCGAGGCCCGCGCCGCGCGCAACTTCGGCGCCGACCATACCTTCTTCGTGATCAACGGCACCTCCACCGCCAACAAGATCGTCTGGCACTCCATGGTCGGCCGCGATGACCTGGTGCTGGTCGACCGTAACTGCCACAAGTCGGTGTTGCACTCGATCATCATGACCGGCGCGATTCCTTTGTACCTGTGTCCGGAGCGCAATGAACTGGGGATAATCGGCCCGATTCCCCTGAGCGAATTCAGCCCCGAGTCGATCCGCGCCAAGATCGACGCCAGCCCGCTGACCCGTGGCCGACCGCCGAAGGTCAAGCTGGCGGTTGTCACCAACTCCACCTATGACGGCCTGTGCTACAACGCCCAGATGATCAAGCAGCAATTGGGCAACAGCGTCGAGGTGCTGCATTTTGACGAAGCCTGGTACGCCTATGCGGCGTTTCATGAGTTCTTCGCCGGACGCTATGGCATGGGCACGTCGCGCACCCCGGACAGCCCTCTGGTGTTCACCACGCACTCGACCCATAAGCTGCTGGCGGCGTTCAGCCAGGCCTCGATGATCCATGTGCAGGACGGCGGCGCGCGCCAATTGGACCGTGACCGTTTCAACGAAGCCTTCATGATGCATATTTCCACCTCGCCGCAATACAGCATCATTGCGTCGCTGGACGTTGCCTCGGCGATGATGGAAGGCCCGGCGGGGCGTTCGCTGCTGCAGGAAATGTTCGACGAGGCCTTGAGTTTCCGCCGCGCCCTGGCCAACCTGCGCGAGCACATTGGCGCCGAGGACTGGTGGTTCTCCATCTGGCAACCGCCGTCGGTGTCGGGCGTCGACCGGGTGATTACCGCGGATTGGCTGCTGCATCCGGAGGACGATTGGCATGGCTTTGGCGATGTGGCCGAAGACTACGTGCTGCTGGACCCGATTAAAGTGACCCTGGTGATGCCTGGTCTCAACGCCGGCGGCGCCCTGAGCGACTGTGGCATCCCCGCGGCCGTGGTCAGCAAATTCCTCTGGGAGCGGGGCCTGGTAGTGGAAAAGACCGGGCTGTATTCCTTCCTGGTGCTGTTTTCCATGGGTATCACCAAAGGCAAATGGAGTACCTTGCTTACCGAGTTGCTGGAATTCAAGCGCAGCTACGACGCCAATGTCAGTCTGGCCAGTTGCCTGCCATCGGTGTTTGCACAAGGCCCGCTGCGGTATCAGGGTCTGGGCTTGCGCGAGCTGTGCGATCAATTGCACAGTTGTTACCGCAGCAATGCCACCGCCAGGCACCTCAAGCGCATGTACACCGTGCTACCGGAAATCGCCATGAAACCGGCCGACGCCTACGACCAATTGGTGAGAGGCGAAGTGGAGGCGGTTTCCATTGATGCCTTGCCAGGGCGCGTCGCAGCCGTGATGCTGGTGCCTTATCCGCCCGGCATTCCATTGATCATGCCGGGCGAGCGTTTTACCGAGTCGACGCGTTCGATCATCGATTACCTGGCCTTCGCCCGGACGTTCGATAGCAGTTTTCCCGGTTTTGTCGCCGATGTTCATGGGTTGCAACACGAAGACGACGGCAGTGGTCGTTGTTACACCGTCGATTGCATCAAGGGTTAAGAATGTTTATGCAAGCTGTAATGAACCCGAAGTATCCGGGGCTCAGTGTCCGGGTCGCCGACGAGGGCTTCGATGCCTACGTGTGGGGCAATGACTTCAGCTTTGAGGTCAGCGCCTATGGTGAGCCGCAGATGGGCAAGCGGGTCGATCAATGGCCCGTGGAGCGCATCCTGCCGTACCGCAAGTGCTATGGAATCGATCCCGAGGAGTTCGCCAGTTTTCGCGACGCGCCCGACAGCGCGATCTTCATGGCCTACCTGGACGACCGCCCGGTGGGGCATATCGTGGTCAGTACCAATTGGAACGGCTTTGCCCATGTCGATGAGCTGGCCGTGGTCCTGCCGGCGCGGCGCCATGGGGTGGCCAAGGCATTGCTGGATGTGGCGCAGTTCTGGAGCCGCAAGAAAAACCTGCCGGGCATGATGCTGGAAACCCAGAACAACAACCTTGGCGCCTGCCGTTTGTACGAGCGCTGCGGTTATGTGATGGGCGGGATCGACCACCTGCGCTATCGCGGCATTGACCCGCAAACCCGCGAAGTGGCGATATTCTGGTACCGGTTGTTCAAAAGCGAAGCCGACAAGGCTTAGCCCGCCAGCAGGCCTTCGGCCTTCTGCGTCACGATCTCCAGCAGCGCATTCAGCGCGGGGGAGGCTGCGGCTTCCTTGAGGGTCAGCGCATACAGGCTGACCATGATCGGCGGCGACACCGGACACGCATCCAGCCCCGCCTCCCGCGCGCCGCATGCGGTGAAGGGGTCGACCACCGCCAAGCCTTCTCCGGCTTCCACCATGCTGCGCATCATCTGGTAGGTCTGTACGCGCGTCTGCACCACCGGCAACGGGCGCAAGGCTTGCAGCTTGGCATCCAGCAAGCGACTGAGCGGGTCCTGGCCCTCAAGCCCGATCATCGATTGTCCCGCCAGGTCCTGCACCGCGATGTACTTCTGCTTGGGTTTGAGCCAGCCATGGGGTGCGAGCAATTGCAGCTTGCCCTGGGCCAGCACGACGCTGTGGATCTGCGGGTGTTGCGGATCATGCAGGCTCAGCCCCACGTCGGCTTCGTGCAGCAGCAGGCTCCTGACGATCTCTCGGGTGGGCTGGCTCGACAGGTTGCACGGGGTGTCCTGGAAGCGCCGGCGTAGCATCGCGATGCTTTGCGGCAGCAGTTGGTTAGCCAGGGGCGGCGTGCACAGGGCGCGCAGGGTCGGGGCGTGATGGTGTTTCAAGCGGCTGGCCAGGCGTTGCACGGGCTCCAGCGCCTCATACACATGGGCGATGTGTGCCTGCAACTCCAGGGTTTCGCGGGTTGCCTGCAAACGTCCACGGATGCTGGCAAAGAGCATAAAGCCCAGTTGCTGCTCGGCTTCCTTGAGCGCCGCCTCCACATCGCCCACGGGCAGTTGCAACCACTCGGCGGCCAGGCCTGGGTGTCCGGTCTGCAAAATGGCCTGAATCACTTCGATATGACGTAAACGCATCGCCGGAGTCTATGTGCAGCGCGCTGTGTATTCAATAGAATGGCTGCGCTGATCATCAACGACCAAAGCCGGCTACCGGCGTTAACAACAAAAACAGGTCTGGTCTCACATGCCTCTACCCTCGACATTCCTCGGGGTAACGGTCAAGCAGCTGGTGGTCCTGGTGATCATCGGGTGCGCGGCCGCTTATCTCTTCAACCTTCAAAGCGAAACCACGCCGGAAAACCTTGCGCTTGAGGCGTTCATCCGTTCACAGGAACAGGTGGCCGAACAGGTGGGCGCGGTGCTGGACGTGGCACTGGTGAGGCAAGTGGTCGCACATCCCGGCTACAACTCGGCGGGCTATCAGCGTTCGATGTTCGCGGTGGAGGGGGAGCGGGGGCGTTTACTGGTGACCTTGAAACAGGTCGAGGGCGAGCAGGAAATTGAAGTTACGCAGATTCAGCGGCCGTGACCGCCCCGGCCCAGTCGACGCCATCATCAATGGCCAGGACCGGGCAGGTGCACAGGGCGAGCCTTATGAAGCGAGTGTGGTTTGCGACTCGCGCACAAGAATGGTGCCCGACTGAATCAGCTTGAATTCGTCGCCTTCCAGTTTCTCTACACGATCGCCAATGGCCAGCTTGTAGGTGGTGGTAGGTGCCGAGCCTGCCAGGGCGCCCTGCGCCGGGTCTGATTCCTGGAACTCATGCACCGAATACACACGTCCTTCTGCGTCTCTGGCATGAAACTGTCCGACTAGTACTGCTGCCATCTGTTTAGAACCTCTGGAGATAAACACTCGATTTGCGGTTCTGTAGACCGTTATGGAGCGGGGTAGTTTACTTACGGAATAAAAATACTATTCGTCGGCTAATTTCAGACGCTTCCTACGCGTTATGCCGCGAGGTAAACGTCCGGCGGATTATCAAAACCTTCTGGTGCGCACGCCGCGAAGACTTTATAACTACAAGCTCCTTTAGTCAGACGTCGGGAAACCCCAATGAGCAAGGTCTACACCGTAGCCGTCGTGGTTGGCAGCTTGAGAAAAGACTCGATCAACCGCAAAGTCGCGCTGGCACTGGCCGAACTGGCCCCTGCCAACCTGAAGTTGAACATTGTGGAAATTGGCGATTTGCCGCTCTACAACGAAGACATTGACGGCGACTCACCGCCCGCAGCCTACAGTACTTTCCGCCAACAGGTGAGTTCATCCGACGCGGTGCTGTTCGTGACCCCGGAATACAACCGCTCCGTGCCCGCCCCGTTGAAGAATGCGATTGACGTAGGTTCCCGGCCTTACGGCCAGAGTGCTTGGAGCGGCAAGCCCGGGGCGATCATCAGCGTGTCGCCGGGTGCGATTGGCGGGTTTGGCGCCAACCATCATCTGCGCCAGTCCCTGGTGTTCCTGGATGTGTGGTGCATGCAGCAGCCGGAAGCCTACCTGGGCGGGGCGGGCAGTGTGTTTGATGAGGCGGGGAAGGTGTCGGAAAAGACCAAGCCGTTCCTGCAGGCGTTCATTGATGCCTATGCCAAGTGGGTCGAAAAACAACACGCTTGAGAACACCGAAAATCCACTGTGGGAGCGGCGGTGCGACGATTCGACTTGCTCGCGAATGCGCAGTGTAGTGAGCGGGCTTGCCCCGCGCTGGGCTGCGAAGCGGCCCCAATAAAGACACCGCCGCCCTCCAGGTAGAACCGAGTCGCCTGGTTGGGGGCGGCTTCGCCACCCAGCGCGGGGCAAGCCCGCTCCCACATTTGGACGATGCCAAACTTTCGATCAGCGCAGCCAGTTGGTCCGCGCCAGTTCGATCACTTCATCCCCACGCCCACTCATCACCGCCTTGAGCATATACAGGCTGAACCCTTTGGCCTGCTCCAGCTTGATCGTCGGCGGCATGACCAACTCCTGGGTGGCCGTGACCACATCCACCAGCGCCGGGCCGTCATGGGCCAGGGCGCGGCGCAAGGCCGGCTCAAGATCTTCGGATTGCTCCACGCGGATGCCGAGGATGCCCATGGCGTTGGACATGGCCGCGAAGTCCGGGTTTTTCAGTTCTGTGCCGGCGTCGAGGTAACCTGCCGCTTTCATTTCCATGGCAACAAAACCCAGCGACGCGTTATCGAACACGATGACTTTCACCGGCAGCTTCAGTTGCGCCAACGAGATGAAGTCGCCCATCAACATCGCGAAACCACCGTCTCCCGACATCGAAATCACCTGGCGACCGGGGAAGGCGGCCTGCGCGCCAATGGCCTGGGGCATGGCGTTGGCCATCGAGCCGTGGTTGAACGAACCGATCAGGCGGCGCTTGCCGTTCATTTTCAGATAGCGCGCAGCCCATACGGTCGGCGAGCCGACGTCGGCGGTGAAGATCGCATCGTCGTCTGCCAGTTCGCTGAGCAAGCGCGCCACATATTGGGGATGGATCGGCCGGTCGGCCTTGGACGGTTGCGCAAGGTCATCCAGCCCCTGGCGCGCTTTTTCGTAGTGTTTCAAGGAAGTCTCGAGAAAGCTGCGCTCGGTCCTGCGCGTCAAGCGCGGCAGCAGCGCGCCGATGGTTTCGCTGACATCGGCGGCAATCCCCAGGTCCAAGGTGGCGCGACGGCCGAGCGCCTGCGGATCGCGATCAACCTGGATGATGGTCGCATCGGTGGGATAGAACTGGCGGTACGGAAAATCGGTGCCCAGCATGATCAACGTGTCGCAATCGAGCATGGCATGGTAACCGGAGCTGAAACCGATCAGGCCGGTCATGCCCACGTCGAACGGGTTATCCCACTCCACGTGTTCCTTGCCACGCAGGGCATGCACCACCGGCGCGCCCAGCGCGTCTGCCAGCGCCACCACCTGGTCATGGGCACCGGCACAGCCGCTGCCGCACAGCAGGGTAGTCTTCTGGCTGCTTTGAAGGATCTCGGTGAGGCGTTGCAGGTCCTGTTCGGCAGGCAGTGTGCGCGGGGCGTGCAGGGCAGGCCATGGCTTGAGCTTGTCTTCCACTTCCAGCAGCGACACATCCCCCGGAATCACCACCACCGCGACGCCACGATTGAGAATCGCCGAGCGCATGGCGCGGTGCAGCACCTGGGGCATTTGCTCGGGGTTGGTGACCAGTTCGATAAAGTGGCTGCACTCTTTGAACAGCTCCTGGGGATGGGTTTCCTGGAAATAATTCAGGCCGATCTCCGAGGACGGAATCTGCGCGGCAATCGCCAGCACCGGCACATGGTTGCGATGGCAGTCGAACAGGCCATTGATCAAGTGCAGGTTACCCGGCCCGCAGCTGCCGGCGCAGACGGTCAGCTCACCAGTGGCAGCCGCTTCGGCCCCGGCGGCGAACGCCGCCACTTCTTCGTGGCGCACATGCATCCACTCGATGCTGTCCATGGTACGCAGGGCGTCGGTGAGGCCATTGAGGCTGTCGCCGGTCAGGCCCCAGATGCGCTTGATGCCCGCCTGTTCAAGGGTGGTCGCCAACTGCTGGGCCAGGTTGATTTTCGCCATGAAGAACTCCAATCGTCAGTGAGGTTAAAAACGGTGAGATCAATAGGGGACAGTTCGATCATGGCGAATACTCCCGTGATTAATTGGACGTTTGTGTCATGGACGCACGGTATTGTCGGGTGCGCCGGGCGATAAACCACTGGTCGCGCACCAGTGCCATGCAGGGAGCGACGCCGGGCTTGGGCAACTGACCGCGACTGAGCCGGCGCATCTGGTCGCGCACTACCGCGAGGGTGGCAAGTGACGCCAGGGGCTTGCGCTTCCAGTCGATCGGCTTGAGTTGCGGGTTGGGGTCGCGACCTTCGCGCCAGTGGCGCAGCAACTGCGGTTCCAGCGTCAGGGCGGTGGCAATGCCCGCCATGGCGATGCCGCTGTCGAGCACTTGCTGCACGATGGGCAGGCGGCGAATACCACCAGTGACCATCAGCGGCATCTTGGCGATGCTCGCCATTTGCGCGGCGAATTCGAGGAAGTACGCCTCGCGGGCCAGGGTGCGGCCGTCCCGTGCTTCGCCTTGCATGGCCGGGGCTTCGTAGCTGCCGCCGGACAATTCCAGCAAGTCGATGGGCAGCGGGTTGAGCATCTCGACCACTCTGCGCGCATCGGCTTCGTCGAAACCGCCACGCTGGAAATCCGCCGAATTGAGTTTGACCGCCACGCAGAACGACGGGCTGACCACGGCGCGCACGGCGTGGATCACTTCCAACAACAGGCGTGCGCGGTTCTCCAGGGGGCCGCCCCAGCGGTCGGTGCGCTGGTTGCTCAACGGCGATAGAAACTGGCTGAGCAGATAGCCGTGGGCGCCATGGATCTGCACGCCGGTGAACCCGGCCTTCTCGGCCAGGCGCGCGCTGGTGGCGAAGCGTTGGATCACGTCCTGGATCTGGTCTTCGCTCATCGCCTTGGGCTTGGCGAACATCCTGGAAAACCCGCCCAGGTCCAGCGCAACCGCGGAGGGCGCCAATGCTTGCTGGCCGAGGTTGGCCATGGTCTGGCGCCCCGGATGGCTGAGCTGCACCCAGAAGTGCACGCCCTTGGCGCGGGCCACGTCCGCCCATTCGCGAAAGCTGTCCAGGTGTTGCTCATCTTCCAGGGCCACGCCGCCGGGGCCGGTCATGGCGCGGCGGTCGATCATCACGTTGCCGGTCAACAACAGGCCGGGCTCGCCGTCCGCCCAGGCCTTGTACAGCTGCTTCAATTGGCGCGAGGGGGCCTGGTTGGCATCCGCCATATTCTCCTCCATCGCGGCCTTGGCGATACGGTTGGCGATGACTTGGCCATTGGGCAGTTGCAAGGCTTCAAAAGGTGACATGGGTTGACTCCTGAGCGGGGGAGGCCCCAGGCTAAGCTTAAAGTTAACTTTAATGTCAAGCGGGCGTTGTGATGAACATTGGTGAGTTGGCAAAACAGAGTGGGCTGGCGGCGTCGCGTATCCGCTTCTATGAAGCCGAAGGGCTGATCAGCCAAGTGGGGCGCCAGGCCAATGGCTATCGGCGCTATGCCCCGGAGGCGTTGCACACCCTGCAATTGATCCAGAGCGCGCAGCAAGCCGGCTTCACCTTGCAGGAACTCAAGGCGTTGATGCCCGCGCCGGGTGAGCATAAACGCGAGGCGCTGATCGAAGCGCTCGAGCGCAAGGTGGCGCAGATCGAACAGATGCAGGCGCAGTTGGCCCACAGCAAGGCGCAGTTGCTGGGGGTGATCGAGGTGGTGGGGGCGCAGCCGGAAGGGGGGACGTGTTCAATGGGGCAGCAGAAGGTGCTGGCGTCGATCAAGTTCAACCCATGAAAAAGCCCTGGCATGCCAGGGCTTCTCTATAGCCTTAGGCTCAGCGCCGGCGAAACAGCGGCAGCGGTTCGTCCGTCGCGGCCTGGTACGTCACCGAGAAGTCCTTGAGGCTTTCCAGCGCTTCGTACGGGTCTTTGTCGGCGCGCAGGGCGAAGGCATCGAACCCGCAGCGGCGCAGGTAGAAGAGCTGGTCGCGCAGTACATCGCCAATCGCCCGCAATTCGCCTTTATAACCGTAACGGTCACGCAGCAGCCGCGCGTTGGAGTAGTTGCGGCCGTCGGTGAAGGCCGGGAAGTTCAGGGCGATGACCTGGAAATGTTCCACGTCGTCACCGATCTCCTCGGCTTCTTCATCGGCGTCCAGCCACACACCCAGGCCGCCGTCGCGGGCTTTGAGCGCGTGGCCGTGTTCACGCCACAGCACCAACGGCACGATCAGGTCGTCGCAATTGGAGATGCCGTCGAAGCTCGCGTCCTTGGGCAGCAGGTGCCAGGTTTCGTCGACGACTTCGTTGTTCTTAATGATTCGCTGCATAGACGCGCTCCTTGAACAGGTCAATGCCGATGCGCTGGTAGGTGTCGATGAAACGTTCATCTTCGGTGCGCTGTTCGATGTACACATCGATCAGTTTGCCGATCACCTCGGGCATGGCTTCCTGGGCGAAGGATGGGCCGAGGATCTTGCCCAGGCTCGCATCGCGGCTGGCGCTGCCACCCAGGGACACTTGGTAGAATTCTTCGCCTTTCTTGTCCACGCCCAGGATACCGATGTGGCCGACGTGGTGGTGGCCACAGGCGTTCATGCAGCCGGAGATGTTCAGGTCCAGCTCACCGATGTCGAACAGGTAGTCCAGGTCGTCGAAACGACGCTGGATCGATTCGGCGATCGGGATCGACTTGGCGTTGGCCAGGGAGCAGAAGTCGCCGCCCGGGCAGCAGATGATGTCGGTCAGCAGGCCGATGTTCGGCGTGGCGAAACCGCCTTCGCGCAGCTCGCCCCACAGGGTGAACAGTTGGCTCTGCTCGACGTCCGCGAGGATGATGTTCTGCTCGTGGGAGGTGCGCAATTGGCCGAAGCTGTAGCGGTCGGCCAGGTCGGCGACGGCGTCGAGCTGCTTGTCGGTGATATCGCCCGGTGCGACACCGGTAGGCTTGAGCGACAGGGTCACCGCCACATAGCCCGGCTTCTTGTGCGCCAGCGTATTGCGGCCACGCCAGCGGGCGAAACCCGGGTGTTCTTTATCCAGCGCTGCCAGCTCGGCGTCCTGATTGCTCAGGGCCTTGTATTCAGGGTCGACGAAATGCTTGGCCACGCGGTGCACTTCGGCTTCGGTCAGGGTGGTCTGGCCGCCGCGCAGGTGCTCCATTTCAGCGTCGACTTTCTGTGCGAACACTTCAGGCGTCAGCGCTTTTACCAGGATCTTGATCCGGGCCTTGTACTTGTTGTCACGACGCCCGTAGCGGTTGTAGACCCGCAGGATGGCGTCTAGGTAGCTCAACAGGTCCTGCCACGGCAGGAACTCGTTAATGAACGCGCCGACCACCGGGGTACGGCCGAGGCCGCCACCGACCAGTACGCGAAAGCCCAACTCGCCGGCGGCGTTATGCACCGGCTCCAGGCCGATATCGTGCACTTCGATGGCGGCGCGGTCCGAGGTCGAGCCATTGATGGCGATCTTGAACTTGCGGGGCAGGTAAGCGAACTCGGGGTGGAACGTCGTCCATTGGCGGACGATTTCGCACCAGGGGCGTGGGTCGATCAGCTCATCGGCGGCAACCCCGGCGAACTGGTCGGTGGTCACGTTGCGCAGGCAGTTACCGCTGGTCTGGATGGCGTGCATCTGCACGGTGGCCAGTTCAGCCAGGATGTCCGGCACGTCTTCCAGCGCCGGCCAGTTGAACTGTACGTTCTGGCGGGTACTGATGTGGGCATAGCCCTTGTCGAAGTCGCGGGCAATCTTGGCCATCATTCGCGTCTGGCGCGACGTCAGTTGGCCATAGGGCACGGCCACCCGCAGCATTGGCGCAAAGCGCTGAACGTAAAGGCCATTTTGCAGGCGCAGAGGGCGGAACTCTTCTTCGCTCAGTTCACCTGCCAGATAGCGTCGGGTCTGATCACGGAACTGCTTGACGCGGTCCTCGATGATGCGCTGATCGTATTCGTCGTATACGTACATATAGGTCCTGTTCTCGGCAAATCTGCGCGCACGGCCGCGCACTCCCAACGGAGCCGGCGCACGATAACAGTTTGTGTTTATGCGCAAAAGTGATGTTTGAGTATATGCAAATAACCAAATCGACTATTGAGACTGATTCTCGCGATACCCACAGTTGTCATAAGGGCAAGTATGAACTTTACTGTGATCGAGTCTTGATGCAGTCACCTATAAAACCGATAAGAGGCGATGCGATGAGCAATCCGACAAAAGCCCGTAAACCCGACAGTACCGTGGACGCGTGGGCCATTCTGTTCCTGATCATCCTGGTGGTGGGCACTGCGGTGTTCTGGGTCAGCCACCAGTAATATGACCAGTGACAAACCCATGTGGGAGCAGGCAAGCCAGCTCCCACATGTTTGATCCGGTTTACACTCCGGCCAGGTGCAAGACCAGCTTGACGATGCCGAACAGCGTCAGCGCAAACACTGCGGTAAATAGAATGCCCAGAATCACAAAGTGGCTGGGCTTGCCATGGGTGAAGTCGCGTGCGCGGTTTTTACCGCTTTGCACGCCGAATGCCGCGGCGACCACGCTGTGCAGCATTTGCCAGAAGGTCGGAGGTTTGTGCTCGTCCATAGGTTCCTCACCACAAGGTGTGTGAGGAACAGCATAGACAATCCGACGGACTTGAGCGCAGCGCGCCGCCTCTTTGCCTGGTCTGCTTCCCTGCCATAAGAGTGCACCGCTTTAGGGCGCCGTTGGCGTGGTTTTCTGAGAGTTCTTCATGACGAATCAGGAACTCGCAACATGCCCGTCCCTTCATTTCATGCTTCTTTCATCAAGGCCAACTTGCCTGGATGGATCAAGCACCTGGCTGCATCCGATATCCAGGCATTGCACCGCGCCCGCGATCCGGTGCAGCAATTGCGGCAAGCCTTCCCCGAGAAATACGCCGCCGCCAGCCCGTCACTGCGCCAGGCGTTGATCGACAGCGGCGTACAACGCCAGGCTTCAACGCAGGCATTGGCCACGGCGCTGAAAGATTTCAAAGGCATCACCGAGTTCAGCGAACCGCTGCTGCTCGAAGCCTTGAGTAAGCAGTTCGCCCTGGCCCCCGACGTCAACAAGACGCTGCTCTACCGTCTGCGTGCGCATAAACGTTTGGAGCAGCAATCGTTGCTACAAGCGGCGCTGCATAATTTCGAGGCCGATGAGCCGTTTGAGGATGTGGTGTTGCAGGAAACCAGCGGGCTGGCGCCAGCGGGCTCGCTGGAGCAGATTCTTTACGACAAGCGCGATACCTATCCATTTGCCAAAGTTCGCTATCACCTGCGCGACAGGTTGGCGATCAAGCCTGCGGCGTTCGCCAGCCTGTGTCGCCAACTGGATTTGGGCAAGCAGTATCAGGCACATCTGAGCGCTGTGTTTGAAACACCTGCTACCGCTGCGCAGGTACGCCAGCAGATGATCCAGGCCAACAAGGATACGTTGCGGGTTCAAAGCCGGGCTGCAACAAGCCCTTGAGCGCGAAGCCGCGACGCTGGAGAACCAATACCCCGAGATCAACCCGGAGTATCTGCAGAAAATGAACACCCTGCAAAAGGCCAACGAGGATGAACGGCAGGCGTTGATGAGGCAGCTGACGGCGGCCGAAATCGCCGCGCTGGGCCGATAGCCGATCAGTTGTCGTAACCCAGGTTAGGCGCCAACCAACGCTCGGTCACGGCCAGGTCCTGAACTTTTCGCGCGGCGTAGCTTTGAACCTGGTCCTTATCAACCTTGCCCACGGCAAAGTACTGCGCCTGCGGGTGGGCGAAGTACCAGCCGCTGACTGCCGCCGCCGGGAACATCGCATAGTGCTCGGTGAGGAACACGCCGCTGCGCCCGGCGTGCATTTCGCGGGCTTGGGGGTCGAGCAGCTGGAACAACTGGGCTTTTTCGGTGTGGTCCGGGCACGCTGGGTAACCGGGGGCAGGGCGGATGCCGCTGTACTGCTCCTTGATCAGCGCTTCGTTATCCAGTTGTTCATCCTTGGCATAACCCCAATAGTCCTTGCGCACCTGCTGGTGCAGCCACTCGGCGCAGGCTTCGGCCAGGCGGTCGGCCAAGGCCTTGACCATGATCGAGTTGTAATCGTCGCCCGCATCCTGATAAGCCTTGGCCACTTCCTCGGCGCCGATGCCGGCGGTGGTGATGAAGCCACCGATGTAGTCCGTCACGCCGCTGTCCTTGGGCGCCACGAAGTCGGCCAGGGAGAAGTTCGGCTTGCCGTCGGTCTTGATGATCTGCTGGCGCAGATGATGCAGCTTTGCGATCGGCTGGCCGTCGTCGCCGTAGACTTCCAGGTCATCGTCCTGCACCTGGTTGGTCGGCCAGAAGCCGAACACCGCGCGGGCGCTGATGAGTTTTTCGTCAATCAGCTTCCTGAGCATTTCCTGGGCATCGGCGTACAACGCGGTGGCGGCTTCACCCACCACTTCATCGGTAAGGATGCGCGGGAATTTGCCGGCCAGGTCCCACGAGATAAAGAACGGCGTCCAGTCGATGTACTCGGCCAGGACGTTGAGGTCGATATTGTCCAGCACCTTGGCGCCGGTGAAGGTCGGCACCACCGGGATGTAGCTGCTCCAGTCGAACTGCGGCTTCTTGGCGATCGCCGCCGGGTAGCTCAGGCGTTCGGTACGGGCGCTGCGGTTGGAAGTACGCTCGCGCACATCGATGTATTCCAGGCGGGTCTTCTCGACAAACGCCGGTTTCAATTCCTTGGACAGCAACTGCGTGGCCACGCCCACCGCGCGGGAAGCGTCGGTCACGTAGATGACGGCGTCGTTGCTGTACTTGGGCTCGATCTTCACCGCCGTGTGCGCCTTGGAGGTGGTGGCGCCGCCGATCATCAACGGCAGGTGGAAGTCCTGGCGCTGCATCTCGCGGGCCACGTGCACCATCTCATCCAAGGACGGCGTAATCAGGCCGGACAACCCGATGATGTCGCACTTCTGTTCCCTGGCCACCTGCAGGATCTTCTCCGCCGGCACCATCACGCCGAGGTCGACGATGTCATAACCATTGCAACCGAGCACCACGCCGACAATGTTCTTGCCGATGTCATGCACGTCGCCCTTGACCGTGGCCATCAGGATCTTGCCCTTGGCTTCGGGCTTGTCGCCTTTTTCCAGCTCGATGAACGGGATCAAGTGGGCCACGGCCTGCTTCATCACGCGGGCGGACTTCACCACCTGGGGCAGGAACATCTTGCCCGCGCCGAACAGGTCACCAACGATGTTCATGCCGGACATCAGCGGGCCTTCGATCACTTCGATCGGGCGCGCGAACGACTGCCGGGACTCCTCGGTGTCTTCGACAATGTGCGTGGTAATGCCCTTGACCAGCGCGTGTTCCAGGCGCTTGTTCACCGGCCAGCCGCGCCATTCTTCGGTCTCGGCTTCCTTGACGCTGCCGTCGCCCTTGTACTTGTCCGCGATGGCGAGCAGGGCGTCAGTGCCTTCCGGGGTGCGGTTGAGCACCACGTCTTCCACCGCATCGCGCAGCTCGGCCGGGATCTGGTCGTAGATCTCCAACTGGCCGGCGTTGACGATGCCCATGGTCAGGCCGTTGCGGATCGCATACAGCAGGAACACCGAGTGGATCGCCTCGCGCACCGGGTTGTTGCCACGGAACGAGAACGACACGTTGGACACGCCACCGGAGGTCAGCGCATACGGCAGTTCGTCACGGATATAGGCGCAGGCGTTGATAAAGTCGACGGCGTAGTTGTTGTGCTCTTCGATGCCGGTGGCGACCGCGAAGATGTTCGGGTCGAAGATGATGTCTTCCGGCGGGAAGCCGACTTCATTGACCAGGATGTCGTAGGAGCGTTTGCAGATTTCCTTCTTGCGCGCCTCGGTGTCGGCCTGGCCGACTTCGTCGAACGCCATCACCACCACGGCCGCGCCGTAGCGCTTGCACAGCTTGGCGTGTTGAATGAACTGCTCCACGCCTTCCTTCATGCTGATGGAGTTGACGATGCCCTTGCCCTGGATGCACTTGAGGCCCGCTTCGATCACTTCCCACTTGGAGGAGTCGATCATGATCGGCACGCGGGAGATGTCCGGCTCGCCGGCAATCAGGTTGAGGAAGGTCACCATGGCCTTCTTCGAGTCCAGCATGCCCTCGTCCATGTTGATATCGATGATCTGGGCGCCGGCTTCCACCTGCTGCAGGGCGACTTCGAGGGCTTCGGTGTAGTTGTCTTCACGGATCAGGCGGGCGAAGCGTGCGGAACCGGTGATGTTGGTGCGCTCGCCGACATTGACGAACAACGAGCTGCGATCGATGGTGAACGGCTCCAGGCCCGACAAGCGGCAGGCCTTGGGGATGTCCGGGATCGGGCGCGGCGCATAACCGGCCACGGCCTTGGCGATGGCCTTGATATGGCCCGGCGTGGTGCCGCAGCAGCCGCCGACGATATTGAGGAAGCCGCTCTGGGCGAATTCTTCGATAACCTTGGCGGTTTCCGACGGCAATTCATCGTACTCGCCGAATTCGTTGGGCAGGCCGGCGTTGGGGTGCGCCGACACATGGGTGTTGGCCTTGTTCGACAGCTCCTCCAGGTACGGGCGCAGTTCGCTGGCGCCCAGGGCGCAGTTCAGGCCCACGGAAATCGGCTTGGCGTGGGCCACGGAGTTCCAGAACGCTTCGGTGGTCTGGCCGGACAGGGTACGACCGGACGCATCGGTGATGGTGCCGGAGATCATGATTGGCAGTTCGATAGCCAGCGCTTCGAACACGCCCTGCACGGCGAAGATCGCGGCTTTGGCGTTGAGGGTGTCGAAAATGGTTTCGATCAGGATCAGGTCGGCGCCGCCCTCGATCAGGCCCTGGGTGGCCTCGGTGTAGTTTTCCACCAGCTCATCGAAGGTCACGTTGCGGTAGCCGGGGTTGTTCACGTCCGGCGACAGCGAGCAGGTGCGGCTGGTCGGGCCGAGCACGCCAGCGACGAAGCGCGGCTTGGCCGGGTTTTCGGCCGTCTTGGCGTCGGCTATTTTGCGCGCCAGACGTGCGCCTTCCACGTTGAGTTCGTAGGCCAGGTCTTCCATGCCGTAATCGGCCATGGAGATGCGGGTGGCGTTGAAGGTGTTGGTCTCGAGGATGTCGGCGCCGGCATCCAGGTAAGCCTTCTCGATCCCGCCGATCACGTCCGGACGGGTGATTACCAGCAGATCGTTGTTGCCCTTGACGTCGCTCGGCCAGTCGGCGAAGCGTTTGCCACGGTAGTCCTGCTCCTCGAGCTTGTAGCTCTGGATCATCGTGCCCATGCCGCCGTCGAGGATCAGGATACGTTCCTTGAGGGCTTGGTGAAGGGCTTGCAGACGAACGCTACGATCGGACATGGGACTACTCTGGTCAGGCATTACGGAGGGCACGAATCATAACAAACCTGTGCCGATTTTGAGCAGGGCAGGTTTTTCATGAATTTCGTTCATGTTATTCGACGCATGCATCGGCCTGATACTGTCCTCTCAAACGAGAACGTCTGTCAGGCGTGCAGGGCTTTTCCGACAAAAATACTAGGACTTTGTACCTGCGTAATATTTTGGCGTAAACTGCGGGCAAGCCTGTGAGGAGTTTCCATGACCGCCATTACCATTACCGACGCCGCCCATGATTACCTGGCTGACCTGCTGTCCAAGCAGAACACCCCGGGTATCGGCATTCGCGTCTTTATCACCCAACCCGGCACCCAGTACGCCGAGACTTGCATTGCCTACTGCAAGCCCGGCGAAGAGAAGCCTGAAGACACCGCCCTGGGGCTGAAAAGCTTCACCGCGTATATCGACGCCTTCAGCGAAGCCTTCCTGGATGACGCCGTGGTTGACTACGCCACCGATCGCATGGGCGGCCAGTTGACCATCAAGGCGCCGAACGCCAAGGTGCCGAGCGTCAACGCCGACAGCCCGGTGAACGACCGCATCAACTACTACCTGCAAACCGAGATCAACCCTGGCTTGGCCAGCCATGGCGGCCAGGTCAGCCTGATCGACGTGGTGGAGGACGGCATCGCCGTGCTCAAGTTCGGCGGCGGCTGCCAGGGCTGCGGCCAGGCGGACGTGACCCTGCGCGAAGGCATCGAGCGCACGCTGCTTGAGCGTATCCCAGAGCTCAAGGGCGTGCGTGACGTGACCGACCACACGCAGAAAGAAAATGCCTACTACTGAGTAAGGTGTTCACTGCGGACAAAAAAACGGCGCCCCGTGAGCGCCGTTTTTTATACTTAAAATTCAATGTTTTGCGATATCTATCAGGCAAATTACATCAACTGTGGGAGCGGGCTTGCTCGCGAAAGCGTTGGGTCAGTCACCAATGATTTGACTGACACGTCGCATTCGCGAGCAAGCCCGCTCCCACAGTTTTGATCGCATATTCAGGGGCGATAGAGGTGCGCATGGCCAGCTCGATACAGCGACGACTCGCTGAAGCTATCGTTGGCGAGCACCCGCCCCACAATGATCAGCGCCGTGCGCCGAAAGCCTTTGGCCGCGACCTTTTCGCCGATATCACTCAACGTCCCCAGCGCCCAATCCTGATCCGGCCAGGTCGCCCGGTGCACCACGGCAATCGGGCAATCGGCGCCATAGTGCGGCAGCAGTTCGGCGACGATCTTCTCCAGATGGTTGACTCCCAGGTGAATTGCCATGGTGGTGCCATGCCGCGCCAGGCTGTCGAAATCTTCACCGGCCGGCATGCGGGTCTTGTCGGCATAGCGGGTCAGGATCACGCTCTGGGCGATGTCCGGCAGGGTCAACTCGGTTTCCAGTAACGCCGCGCACGCCGCTACCGCCGTGACGCCGGGAATGATCTGGAACGGGATGCCCAGCTCGCGCAGATGGCGGATCTGCTCGCCGATCGCCCCATACAGGCTCGGATCGCCGGAGTGCACGCGCGCCACGTCATGGCCTTGCGCGTGTGCAGTCTTGATCAGGTCGATGATCTGCTCGAGGTGCAATTCGGCACTGTTGACCACCTGTTCCGCCTGATGGTCTTCCAGCACCGCCGCCGGCACCAGCGAGCCGGCGTAGATGATCACCGGGCAACTGCGGATCAGTCGCTGGCCTTTGACGGTGATCAATTCCGGGTCGCCGGGGCCTGCACCAATGAAGTAGACGGTCATGGAAAATCCTGTTCAAAAACGCATGAGCATGAAGATTGCTCATGATTGCAGAGGGCGATTATCGGGTTTCAACCGGTCCACGCCAATGCAAAGGTGGCCTGGGCGGCTTTTTTGCGGGTGATCCGCAGATAGGCAGGGGCGTTGGAGAGGTCTTCGGCCAGGGCCAGGGCGGCGCTTTCGGCGACGCCGTAACAGCCGGTATGGGCAAAGGCGACGTCGGATTTGTGGCTCAGGCGGTCTTTATAAAACGCCAATTGTTCTGCGCTGAAGCAGCGTAAAGGCAGTTTCAATAAGCGCGCCAATGCGATTAATCCTGGCTCGTCTTGCCTTCGGTCGATACTGGCCAGCGCGGTTACCTGTTGACGCTCAATACCGCCCTCGGCGAGGGCGCCGTCAAACAGGGCCAGCAGGGCGTGAACGTCGCAACCCCTCTGGCAACCCAGGCCGACCACCAGGGTCATGCCGAGTATTGACCGTCGCGGTTGCGCCGGAACAACCAGGCGCTGATCAGGCCCAGGGCCAGCCAGAATGCGACGTTGGTCAGCTGCGAAGCTATCTTGAACTGCGTTTCCAGCGCCTCTGGCGCCAGCATCGAATGCACCAGCGGCTGCGGAGCGCCGATCACATGGGGAACGACCAGGATCGCCGTGCCCAGCACCTTGAGCAGCCAGTTGCGGCCAAACACGACCAGGGCGATTCCAACAGCGGTAGACGCGGCGGTGCCGATCCACCAGATCTGCCGCTGCGCCAGATCAGCAGCGGCGGTGCCCGGCAACTCGGGCGGCAGACCCATTGTCGGCGCCAGCACGAAGGTGGCATAGCCGGCCAGGCCCCACAGCACGCCATGGGCGGTACGGGTTGGAGCACGCAAGGTGTAGAGGCCTGCGAGCATCAAGGCAAAGCCGACGGCGACGACCAGATTGCCGCCCGTGGTAGACAGCACACGCTGCCAGCCATCTTCCGGTTCCCAGGCGCCTGCGTCGTGGGTGTGCGCCGCAACGCCGGCAGCATGCTCGTGGGCAACTTCAGTGACAGCCGGGGCCTGTTCAAAGGTTTCCGCCTGCAGAATCAACGGGGCTACCCAGAAACTTTGCAGCAGGGTCAGCAGCAGGGCGGCCAGCAAGCCAGTGAAGCCTGCGGTTTGTGCAATACGCTTGATCATGTCGGCAGGCCTCAGTGGCACGGGAACGCGGCGCTGTGGCGGGTATCGTGGGCAGCATTGTGCACCGCCTCGATGTGCGAAAAACCGGCGAAATATACCAGGCAGGCGCCGAGAATCGACGCACCGATGGCGGCGGTCAGGCGTTGGCTCAGGGTCGTGGTGCTGCTGGCGGAGTGCGAGGTGCTGCTGATGATCGACATGGCGCGTCCCTTTCAGGTGTCATGAGCGAACGAGCGCATGAAAACCCCGCGAGCCAGGCACGCAGGGTTCTGAACAGCGCCCGCCCACCGCGGGTTTGTTATCTGATTTTTCGGGCCGGTCTCCGGGCTTGCGAGGGGCTTATTGCCTGAAAACGTCGCCTTCCCATGCCTGGGGCACAGTGGATATGACGCTTCGCTCGCTTACCGTTGCGGGGGCAGCACCGGACTGGTCAGGCCTTTGATTAAAGAACCATGACGCACCGGTTTCCCGTTTCACCCTGTGAAGGGCACCCGAAACAAGGTGGGTAGAAGAGCATGGGCGGGCGATGGTAGTCAAATTCGGCGAGCCCCTGTAGCCTTGCACCCTCGAGGTTCTTCGGCCCAGGCCGAAGCTAAGAAGGGAACGCGGTTCAAGCCGCGGCTGCCCCCGCAACTGTGAAGGGTTTATCCGACTGCCACGCCACTGCCTCAACGGGCGGGAAGGCGCAGCCGGTGCCGGTCGCAAGACCCGCAAGCCCCAAGCCAGGAGACCTGCCTCGCAACCGATTTTCAATTCAACCGGGCGGGGTGATCCGGTGACGAAATCCGCTGCTGCGCGCCGTCGCAGGGCCTATCGTCCCGTATGCCCGCCCCAAAGGGCATCCGATGAAAACACTGGCCAAACTTCCCGTCACCATCGTTACCGGCTTCCTCGGTTCGGGCAAAACCACGTTGCTGCGCCATATGCTCGACAACGCCCAGGGCCGGCGCATTGCAGTGATCGTCAACGAATTTGGCGAGCTGGGCATCGACGGTGAAATCCTCAAGCAGTGCTCCATCGGTTGCACCGAGGAAGAAGCCAACGGCCGTGTCTATGAGCTGGCCAACGGCTGCCTGTGCTGCACCGTGCAGGAAGAGTTCTTCCCGGTGATGCGCGAATTGGTGGCGCGTCGTGGTGACCTCGACCACATTCTCATCGAAACCTCGGGCCTGGCCCTGCCAAAACCCTTGGTGCAAGCCTTCCAGTGGCCGGAAATCCGCAGCGCCTGCACCGTTGACGCGGTGATCACCGTGGTCGACAGCCCGGCCGTGGCCGCCGGTACGTTCGCCGCGTTCCCGGACCAGGTCGATGCCCAGCGCAAACTCGACCCGAACCTGGACCACGAATCGCCGCTGCACGAGCTGTTCGCCGACCAACTGGCCAGCGCCGACCTGGTGATCCTCAACAAGGCCGACCTGATCAGCGCCGAAGACCTGGCCCGCGTGCGCCTGGAAGTCGCCGAAGAACTGCCGCCGGCGGTGAAAGTCATCGAGGCCAGCAGCGGTCGCGTGCCGCTGGATGTGCTGATCGGGCTGGGCGCAGGTTCCGAGGAGCATATCGACGGACGCCACAGCCATCACGATCAACACCATGACGGTGAAGATGATCACGATCACGACGCTTTTGACTCTATTTCCATCGACCTGCCGCAAGCCGACGAAGCCTTGCTGCTCGACGCCTTGAGCCAATTGGTGGTGCAGCACGGCATCCTGCGCGTCAAGGGTTTCGCAGCGATCCCCAACAAACCGATGCGCCTGCTGATCCAGGGCGTGGGCACGCGGTTCGACAAACACTTCGACCGCGCCTGGGGCACCGATGAAGCACGCGTCACGCGGCTGGTGCTGATCGGCCAGGACCTGGACGCCGCCGGCCTCGAAGCGCAACTGCGCGCCGCCCTCAGCGCCTGACCCATGCACCTGCTCAGGACCCAGCCCGGTGGTTTCGTCTCGGACGACAACATCGCCGACCTTGGCCAGACCCCCGCTGAACTGGTGATCCTGTGCAGCGGCGACTCCAGCCTGGCGCTGCTTGCCGAAGCGGCGCAGCAACTGCCGGGCGATTACCCGACCTTTCGCCTGGCCAACCCGATGCAGGTGCAGAATCACGCGTCGGTCGACCTGTACGTCGATGAAGTGCTGCGCCATGCCAAGGTCATCCTGATTTCGCTGCACGGTGGCATCGGCTATTGGCGCTACGGCATTGAGCGCCTGGTGGAATTGGCCGAGCGCGGCGTACAGCTGATCCTGGTGCCGGGAGATGATCGTCCGGACCCGGAGCTCAGCAGCCTCAGCACCGTAGGGCCGCAGGAACGCGACCGCCTCTGGCACTTCCTGCGTCAGGGCGGGCTGGCCAATGCCTTGGATTTCTATCGATGCCTGGCCGCCGGTTATCTGGGCCGCGACTACGCCTGGGCCGAGCCGCAAACCCTGCCGCGCACCGCGATTTATCATCCGCGCCACGCCAATGCCCGCCTGAGCGACTGGCAGGCGGACTGGAACGCCGACTGGCCGGTGGCGGCGGTGCTGTTCTATCGCTCACATTTGCAGGCGGCCAACACCGGATTTATCGAGGTGTTCTGCCAGCGCTTGCAGGCAGCGGGGCTGAACCCGTTGCCGATGGCGGTGGCCAGCCTTAAAGAGCCCGGCTGCCTGGCGACGGTCGAAGACTGGTTGGATGAAGTCGGCGCTGCGGTGATCCTGAACACCACCGGGTTTGCCCAATCCAGCCCGGAGGCGCCGCACTTGCGCCCGTTTCGCCGCAATATTCCGGTGATCCAGGCGATCTGCGCCCAGGACAACCAGCCCGGTTGGGAGGCCAGCGAGCAAGGCCTCGGGCCGCGCGACCTGGCGATGCACATCGCCTTGCCGGAACTGGACGGGCGCATTATCAGCCGGCCGATCAGCTTCAAGGACCTGGCCTGGCGCAGCGAGCGCAGCCAGTCGGACGTGGTGTGCTACCGCGCCGCGCCCGAGCGCATGGATTTCGTCGCCGAGCTGGCGCGCCGCTGGGTCGAACTGGCGCGGGTGGCGAACGCAGACAAACGCGTCGCGCTGATCCTCGCCAACTACCCGACCCGCGACGGCCGTATCGGCAATGGTGTCGGCCTGGATACGCCGGCGGCGGCGCTGAATATCCTGCGCGCCCTGCAAGCCGAAGGCTATCCGCTGCCGCACGTGTTGCCCGACAGCGGCACTGAGCTGATCCACGCGCTGCTCGGCGGCGTGACCAACGACCTCGACAGTCTCGACCTGCGCCCTTGCCATCAAAGCCTGGACCTGGACGCCTACGAAACGATGTTCAAGCGCCTGCCCGAGGCCAACCGCCAGGCGGTGCTGGAACGCTGGGGCGCGCCGCATAACGACCCGATGTTCCGCGACGGCCGCCTGATGATCGCCGGTCTGCGCCTGGGCCTGACCTTTGTCGGCATCCAGCCGGCGCGGGGTTATCAGGTGGATGCCAGCGCCGTTTACCACGACCCGGACCTGGTGCCGCCCCACGGTTACCTGGCGTTCTACTTCTGGCTGCGCCATACCTATGGCGCCCACGCCGTCATCCACGTGGGCAAGCACGGCAACCTGGAATGGCTGCCGGGCAAGGGCGTCGGTCTCTCGGAAAACTGCTGGCCCGATGCACTGTTGGGGCCGTTGCCGAATATCTACCCGTTCATCGTCAACGATCCGGGGGAGGGCGCCCAAGCCAAGCGGCGCACCCAGGCGGTCATCATCGACCACCTGATGCCACCCCTGACCCGCGCCGAAACCTATGGCCCGTTGCGTAACCTCGAACTGTTGGCCGACGAGTATTACGAAGCACAGCTGCTCGACCCACGCCGCGCGCTGGAGCTGCAGAAAGATATCCTCAAACTGGTGCGCGAAACCCGTATCGACCAGGAGCTGGAGCTGGAGAGCGATGCCGACGCGGCCGTGTGGCTGCCGCGCCTGGACACTTACCTGTGCGATCTGAAGGAGTCGCAGATCCGTGACGGCCTGCACATCTTTGGCGAGTCGCCTCAAGGCCGTCTGCGAATCGACACCTTGCTTGCCCTGCTGCGCATCCCGCGTGGCGATGGCCGTGGCGCGCAATCGAGTTTGCTGCGCGCATTGGCCAAGGCGTTCGAGCTGGGCTTTGATCCGCTCGATTGCGCCCTGGCCGAACCCTGGACCGAACGCCGCCCGCAGGTATTGCAGCAGATAGACGCGCAGCTGTGGCGCACCGCCGGCGATACCCGCGAGCGCCTGGAGCTGTACGCGGCCCGCTTGATCGAGCAGGCGCTGCAAGGGCCGCTGGAACAGTTGGACGCGCCCGGGTGGGAGGACGTGAAGGCGGTGATCGCAAGCCTGCTTAGCGTGGTTGCGCCACGCCTGGACGCCTGCGGCCCGGCGGAGATGCGTGGCTTGCTGGATGCCCTGAGCGGCCGCTTTGTGCCCGCCGGACCCAGTGGCGCACCGAGTCGCGGGCGCCTCGACGTGCTGCCGACCGGGCGTAACTTTTTCAGCGTCGACGTGCGCAACCTGCCCACCACCACCGCCTGGCGCATTGGCTTCCAATCGGCCAACCTGATACTGGAACGGCACCTGCAGGACCACGGCGACCACTTGCGCCAGCTCGGCCTGTCGGTCTGGGGTACCGCCACCATGCGTACCGGCGGCGATGATATCGCCCAGGCCATGGCGTTGATGGGCGTGCGCCCGGTATGGGCGACGGGCAGCCAGAGGGTGGATGACTTTGAAATCCTGCCGATCAGCCTGCTCGACCGCCCGCGTGTGGATGTGACGCTGCGTGTGTCCGGCTTTTTCCGCGATGCCTTCGCCAACCTGATTCGCCTGTTCGACGCGGCGGTACAGGCGGTGGCCGCGCTGGATGAGCCGGATGACATGAACCCGCTGGCCGCTAAAGTGCGCAGTGAGCGTGAAGCGCTGCTCAAGTCCGGCCTGGACCAGGCGGCGGCGGCCAGGCAGGCCGGCTGGCGCATCTTCGGCGCCAAGCCCGGCGCCTATGGTGCGGGCGTGCAGGGCGCGATTGACGGTCGCCTGTGGCAAAGCCGCGACGACTTGGCCGAGGTCTACCTGAATTGGGGGGGCTACGCCTATGGCGGCTCCGACGAAGGCACCGCCGCCCGCGAACAATTCGCCCAGCGCCTGAGCCAGGTGCAGGCGGTGTTGCAGAACCAGGACAACCGCGAGCACGACCTGCTGGATTCCAACGATTACTACCAATTCCAGGGCGGCATGCTCGCCGCCGTCGAAACCCTGAGTGGCGACAAGGCCGCCAGTTACCATGGCGACCATAGCCAGCCGGACCTGCCGAAGATCCGCACCCTGAAGGAAGAGCTGAACCGGGTGATCCGTTCCCGCGCCGCCAACCCCAAGTGGATCGAGGGTGTGAAGCGCCACGGCTATAAAGGTGCGTTCGAGATGGCCGCGACCGTGGACAACCTGTTCGCCTTCGACGCCACCACGGCACTGATTGACGATCACCAATACGCCTTGCTCGCCGATGCCTACCTGCTCGACCCCGACACCCGGGACTTTGTGCAACAGCACAACCCCGATGCCCTGCGCGACATGACCGAGCGCATGCTCGAAGCCCAGCAGCGCGGCATGTGGCAAGAGCCGGGGGCCTACCGCGAGGCGCTGGAAAACCTGTTGCTGGATATAGAAGAAGACAGCTGAGATGCCGCGCCTGACTTGTTGTGGCGAGCGGGCTTGCCCCGCGTTGGGCTGCGTAGCAGCCCCATTGAGGGCATCCCTGAGCGATGAAATTGACCGAGGATTCGCATGACTGATACTCCCCATTTCCCGCTGTCCGCCGTGGTCGGCGCCGACGATTTGAAACTGGCGCTGTGCCTGACCGCCATCGATCCGAAGATCGGCGGTGTTTTGATCGAAGGCCCGCGTGGCATGGCCAAGTCGACCCTGGCGCGTGGCTTGGCCGACCTGTTGGCCAGCGGCCAGTTCGTCACGCTGCCGTTGGGCGCCACCGAAGAGCGCCTTGTCGGCACCTTGGATCTGGACGTCGCGCTCGGCGAAGGCCGCGCGCAGTTTTCCCCTGGCGTGCTGGCCAAGGCTGACGGCGGCGTTCTCTACGTCGACGAGGTCAACTTGCTGCCCGATCACCTGGTGGACCTGCTGCTGGATGTGGCCGCCAGCGGCACCAACCTGATCGAGCGCGACGGCATTTCCCATCGCCATTCGGCGCGCTTCGTGTTGATCGGCACGATGAACCCGGAGGAGGGCGAGTTGCGCCCGCAACTGCTCGACCGCTTTGGTTTCAATGTGGCGCTGAGCGGGCAGACCTTGCCGGCCGAACGCGGGCAGATCATCCGTCGTCGCCTGGATTTCGACAGCGACCCGGCTGGGTTTTGTGCGCAATGGGCCCATAAGCAGGCGGCACTGCGCGAACGCTGCACCCAGGCGCGGGCGCAGCTGGACCGTATCGAACTGGATGACCAGGCGCTGGCGCAAATCACCGAGCGGTGTTTCGCCGCCGGTGTCGATGGGCTGCGCGCGGACCTGGTCTGGCTGCGCGGCGCCAGGGCCCATGCCGCTTGGCGCGGCGCCAGCGCTATCGCCGAGCAAGACATCGAAGCGGTTGCCGAATTTGCCCTGCGCCATCGTCGACAAGAGCAAGCGCCCCCGGCCAGCCCGCCGAGCGAAGGGCAGTCGCCTGGAGCCTCCGACACCTCGCCGGCCCAGGGCCAGTGGGGCGACATGCCCGCAGCGGCGTTGCCCACGGGCGCTCGTCGCGACGTGCCGAGCTGGCCAAAAAAGCCCTAGGCATTCGCCCCCGGCCTGACACGGGGGCGGATGCCCGGCCCAAGTCGGGCCGACTGGACAGCGGCAGGCAGGGCAAGGCGCGCAGTGCCAGGCAGGGCTCGATCGATTGGCCGGGCACCTTGCTCGGCGGTCGGCCGCAATCCCGCGAGGATTTGCGGTTTCACCTGCGCAGCCGTTCGGCCCATGAATTGTGGCTGGTGATTGTCGATGCGTCGGCGTCCACCCGCCGGCATCGTGCACTCACTGACGCCAAGGGCCTGCTGGCGCAACTGTTTGATGACGCTTATCGCCAGCGGGCGCGCATGGCGTTATTGACGGCGAGCGGGCAGTCGCCCAAATGGCAAGTGCAGGGGCTTAAGGCGGCCAAGACGCTGGCGGGCTGGCTGGAGCAACTGGGCGCGGGCGGCGGCACGCCGTTGCTGGCGGCACTGGCTGAGGCCGGGCAATGGCTGGCGGCGCGGCGCAAGCGCTATCCGGCGGAGCAGCAGCGATTGCTGGTGATTACCGATGGACGGCTGAAGGATGTGGCTGGATTACCCGTGCTGGAGTGCCCGGGGCTGCTGGTGGATATCGAGCGTGGGCCGATCAGGCTGGGAAGGGCCCAGGAGCTGGCGGTTGGGTTGCAGTTGGATTATCGGCATATTGACGAGCTGTAGCGCTCGGGCCATCGCATTCGCGAGCAAGCCCGCTCCCACATTCGACCGCATTCCAAAGGATGTACCCGGTTAACTGTGGGAGCGGGCTTGCTCGCGAAGAGGCCCTCGACAACACCCCTAAACCTCAGCCCGCCCCCGGCACATTCGGCCAAAGATCCGCCACCAGAAACAACCGCTCGGCCTCTTCCCATTCCTCACCGACCTGAACCAGCCGCACCAGCAACTGCGCCGGGGCCATCGGGTCCAGGTCGGCCAGCCAACCCTGCATCTGCTCCTCGCTCCACACTTCATCCGCCGGGTAATGCGCCGGTGCCAGCCAGGCATGCCGGGGCAAGGGCTGCCAGCGGCCGGGCGGGCGCGTGCTGACAAATCGCAACCAATCACGTTGATGCAACCAACGGCCCCGCAAATGCTGTGGATGAGCACCGCCAGGCGCCAGGGCTTCGCCGGGCCAGGGGTACAGCAAATACCCGCCCAGCCACAAATGCGCATCGAACTGCTGGATGTCCAACGCGGCCAACGCCTCACGGCTCTCCGGCCGTGCTGAGATCGGCAATTGATGCTGGGCCAGGTGCGCGAGCTTGCGGTCCAGCCGGTCATGGCAACCCGGCCCGAGCCACTGCGCCGGGTCCTGGCCGTTGCCGTCCTGGGGGCCCAGGTAGAGTTTGATCGCCAGTTCCAGGTGATGCACGCCATCGCGGTCGCGCAGCACCATGTCCAACTCGCCGAGGGTGTGCCCGGCGCGGCGGATTGGCAGGTTGGCGGCCAACAGCTCAACGCCGGGCGCGTGCTGCACGGCGAACTGCCACAGGCGTTCGTAATACAGGCCCAGGCGACGGGTGCGTGCCAGGCTCAGCCACTGCTGCAAGGCGCTGCTGTCCTGGTCGAGCTGGCGAAGCCACTGTTCAAGCATCTGCGGCGCCCGCACCCAATCGCTGCCGGCCAGCGGGTGGCGTTGCGGCCAGGGCGTCTGCGCCAGCATCGGTGGGGCGAGCATCACCCACGCCAGGTCGCGCACTTCGGGGTGGCGCAGTTGGCGGGGCAGGTTGTGCAGATCCGGGAACACAGTCATGGTCCGAGCATAGCCTTTTAACTTCAGTGAGGGTGGCTGAGAACCGTTGTCATCAAGGGTTCATGGCGACAAAGGATTTTGCCTGACGCGGCCTTTCGCCCATAATCGTTCTTTTTTGCCACACCCCAATCCCGCGGGAGCCCCATGGAGCAATTTCGCAATATCGGCATCATCGGTCGCCTGGGCAGTACCCAGGTATTGGACACCGTCCGCCGGCTGAAAAAATTCCTGCTGGAACGCCACCTGCACGTGATCCTCGAAGACACCATCGCTGAAATCCTGCCGGGCCATGGCCTGCAGACCTCGTCGCGCAAGATGCTCGGCGAAGTCTGTGACATGGTCATCGTGGTCGGTGGCGATGGCAGCCTGCTTGGCGCCGCCCGCGCCCTGGCGCGGCACAACGTGCCGGTGCTGGGGATCAACCGGGGCAGCCTGGGGTTCCTCACCGACATCCGCCCCGATGAGCTGGAAGTCGAAGTGGCCAAGGTGCTCGACGGCCATTATCTGGTGGAAAACCGCTTCCTGCTGCAGGCCGAAGTGCGCCGTCACGGTGAAGCCATCGGCCAGGGCGATGCCCTCAACGACGTGGTGCTGCACCCCGGCAAATCCACGCGCATGATCGAATTCGAACTCTATATAGACGGCCAGTTCGTGTGCAGCCAGAAGGCCGACGGCCTGATCGTCGCCACGCCGACCGGCTCCACTGCTTACGCGCTGTCGGCGGGCGGCCCGATCATGCATCCCAAGCTGGATGCCATTGTGATCGTGCCGATGTATCCCCATATGTTGTCCAGCAGGCCCATTGTGGTCGATGGCAATAGTGAGCTGAAGATAGTGGTGTCCAAAGACATGCAGATTTACCCGCAAGTCTCCTGCGACGGGCAGAACCATTTCACCTGTGCGCCCGGTGACACCATCACCGTGAGCAAAAAGGCGCAGAAACTGCGGCTGATCCATCCGCTGGATCACAACTACTACGAAGTGTGCCGCACCAAGCTAGGCTGGGGCAGCCGTTTGGGGGGTGGAGGCGACTGATGCTCGATCCCGCGCGTAGCTACGACCTGATTGGTGACGTGCACGGTTGCGCCCATACCCTCGAGCACCTGCTCGACCTGCTGGGCTACCACAAGCAGGGCGGTACCTGGCGTCATCCGTCACGCATGGCGGTGTTCCTCGGCGATATCATCGACCGTGGCCCGCGTATCCGTGAGGCGCTGCACATCGTCCACGACATGACCGAGGCCGGCCAGGCGCTGTGTATCATGGGCAACCATGAGTTCAATGCGCTGGGCTGGACCACCCAGGCGCCGCCCGGCAGTGGCCGGCAGTTCGTGCGCGAGCACACCCCACGGCATGCGCGCCTGATCCAGGAAACCCTGACTCAGTTCGAGCAACACCCCGCCGACTGGCGCGACTTCCTCGACTGGTTCTACGAAATGCCGCTGTTCGTCGACGCCGGACGCTTCCGTGTGGTGCATGCCTGCTGGGACCAAGGCGTGATCGAGCCGCTGCGCGCGACCTTCCCGGACGGCTGCATCGACCAGCACTTCCTGCAGGCCGCCGCCGTACCGGGCAGTTTCGCCTGCAACGCGTTCGACCGCCTGCTGCGCGGCACCGACATGCGCCTGCCCGACGGCCTCACGCTGACCGGTGGCGACGGGCTGACGCGCTCGTTCTTTCGCACCAAGTTCTGGGAAGACGATCCGAAAACCTACGGCGACATCGTGTTCCAGCCCGACGCGCTGCCGGAGCCGGTAGCGCGTACGCCGCTGTCCTCCGCGCAAAAGAATTCGCTGCTGCGCTACGGCGTCGACGAGCCCCTGTTGTTCGTCGGGCATTACTGGCGCAGCGGCACACCGGCCCCGATCCGCCCGAACCTGGCCTGCCTGGACTACAGCGCGGTGCTGTACGGCAAACTGGTAGCGTATCGCCTGGACCAGGAAACCCGCCTGGACCCGCATAAATTCGTATGGGTCGACGTAGAGCGGCCCGAGGTGATCGCATGAGTACCGTGCCTGTATTGCGCTTGCCCCTGAGCGTCGACCTGGGTGGTTTCGTCAAGTTGCTGCAACGCATGCAAGTGCCCCATCGTGTCAGCGAAGAAGCGGGAGAGCAGGTGCTATGGGTGCCCGAAACTATCAGTGACGACGTGCGCGTGTTGTACCAGCGCTTTCCTGCCGGTGATCCGGACCGGCAACTGGATATTCCCGAGCAGGCACCGGTTGCGCGTCTGAGCTTCCTCCAGCAAGTGCGCCAAAGCCCGGTAACGGCCCTGGTGCTGCTGGCGAGCATGATTGTAGGGGCGGTGACCTTGCTCGGCGAAAACCTGCAAGCCATGAGCTGGCTGACCTTCCTGCCGTTTCGCATTCTCGGTGAGTACATCCAGTTCACGCCTCTGGCCGATAGCCTGGCGTCGGGGCAGTGGTGGCGCCTGGTCACGCCCATGCTGATCCACTTCGGTATCTTGCACCTGGCCATGAACGGCATGTGGTATTGGGAGCTGGGGCGGCGCATCGAGGCACGCCAGGGCAGTATCAACTTGCTGGGCTTGACCCTGTTGTTCAGCCTGGTCTCCAACTACGCGCAATACGCCTACGGCGGCCCGGGCCTGTTCGGCGGTTTGTCCGGCGTGTTGTATGGCCTGCTCGGGCATTGCTGGATCTTCTACTTATTGTCGCCCAACCCGGCGTATCGCTTGCCCCGCGGTGTGCTGGCGATGATGCTGATCTGGTTGGTGCTGTGCATGTCGGGGCTGGTTTCGGTGATCGGTTTCGGCGAGATCGCCAACGCGGCTCATGTGGGCGGCCTGGTTATCGGTTGCCTGACCGGTTTGCTGGGCGGTCTTTATAATCGTCGCAAGTCTTCTATTTGATAAGGAAGAGCTTCATGTCCTCTTTTGCTGAAATGATCGAAAACATCACGCCGGACATCTACGAGAGCCTCAAGCTCGCCGTGGAAATCGGCAAGTGGTCCGATGGCCGCAAGCTCACCGCCGAGCAGCGCGAGCTGTCGTTGCAGGCGATGATCGCCTGGGAACTGCAGAACCTGCCGGAAGAGCAGCGTACCGGCTACATGGGCCCGCAGGAATGCCAGTCGAAATCGACCACCGTGCCGAACATTCTGTTCAAGTCGGATGCGATCCATTGATTGAAATCGGTCGTGGTGCAGTCAGCAAGATGTCGGCGCAACTCGGTGAGCCGACCGTTCAATACGCGTTTCGCCTGGGCGACACCGAGGTACCGGTCAACCCGTTGATCGGCACTCACGTGCGCCTGGAGTACCTCGGCGCCATTCATTGCAGCCATTGCGGCCGCAAGACCAAGACCAGCTTCAGCCAGGGTTATTGCTACCCGTGCATGACCAAGCTGGCCCAGTGCGACCTGTGCATCATGAGCCCCGAGCGTTGCCATTACGACGCCGGCACCTGCCGCGATCCAGGCTGGGGCGAGACCTTTTGCATGACCGACCACGTGGTGTACCTGGCGAATTCGTCGGGAATCAAGGTCGGCATTACCCGCGCCACCCAGTTGCCGACGCGCTGGCTCGACCAGGGCGCAAGCCAGGCGCTGCCGATCATGCGTGTGGCGACCCGCCAGCAATCGGGTTTCGTCGAAGACGTATTGCGCAGCCAGGTCGCCGACAAGACCAACTGGCGCGCGTTGCTCAAGGGCGATGCGCAGCCTGTGGACCTCAAGCAGGTGCGTGACGCGCTGTTCGCCTCGTGCGCCGAGGGCCTGCTGAATCTGCAGGAACGCTTCGGCCTACAGGCCATCCAAACCATTGCCGACATCGAGCCGATCGAAATCCGCTACCCGGTCGAGCAGTATCCGGCCAAGATCGTCAGCTTCAACCTGGACAAGAACCCGATTGCCGAAGGCACGCTGCTGGGGGTCAAGGGCCAATACCTGATCTTCGACACCGGCGTTATCAATATTCGTAAGTACACGGCCTACCAGCTCGCCGTGCATCAGTAGAAGGATGCCACCCATGCGCACCGAACAACCGAAGATGATTTACCTGAAGGACTATCAGGCGCCGGACTACCTGATCGACGAGACGCACCTGACCTTCGAGTTGTTCGAGGACCACAGCCTGGTCCACGCGCAACTGGTGATGCGCCGCAACCCCGAGCGTGGCGCGGGTTTGCCGCCGCTGGTGCTGGACGGCCAGCAGCTGGAGCTGTTGAGCGTAAACCTCGCCGACCAGGCATTGACTGCGGCTGATTATCAACTGACCGACAGCCACCTGACGCTGCAGCCCAACAGTGCGACCTTTACCTTGGATACCACGGTAAAAATCCACCCGGAAACCAACACTGCCCTGGAAGGCTTGTACAAGTCCGGCAGCATGTTCTGCACCCAGTGCGAGGCCGAAGGCTTTCGCAAGATCACGTACTACCTCGACCGTCCGGACGTGATGAGCACCTTTACCACCACGGTAATCGCCGAGCAGCATCGCTACCCGATCCTGTTGTCCAACGGCAACCCGATCGCCAGCGGCCCCGGTGAAGACGGCCGCCACTGGGCAACGTGGGAAGACCCGTTCAAGAAACCCGCGTACCTGTTCGCCCTGGTGGCCGGTGACCTGTGGTGCGTCGAAGATACCTTCACCACCATGACCGAGCGCACCGTGGCGCTGCGCATCTATGTCGAGCCGGAAAACATCGACAAATGCCAGCACGCCATGACCAGCCTGAAAAAATCCATGCGCTGGGACGAAGAAACCTACGGGCGCGAGTACGACCTCGACATCTTCATGATCGTCGCGGTGAACGACTTCAACATGGGCGCGATGGAAAACAAGGGCCTGAATATCTTCAACTCCAGCGCCGTGCTGGCCCGCGCCGAAACCGCCACCGACGCTGCGCACCAGCGGGTCGAGGCGATCGTTGCCCACGAATATTTCCACAACTGGTCGGGCAACCGCGTGACCTGCCGCGACTGGTTCCAGTTGTCGCTCAAGGAAGGTTTCACGGTGTTCCGTGATTCGGGTTTTTCCGCCGACATGAACTCGGCCACGGTCAAGCGCATCCAGGATGTGGCGTACCTGCGTACCCACCAGTTCGCCGAAGATGCCGGCCCGATGGCCCACGCGGTGCGCCCGGACAGCTTTATCGAAATCTCCAACTTCTACACCCTGACCGTGTACGAAAAAGGCTCGGAAGTGGTCGGCATGATCCACACCTTGCTCGGTGCCGAAGGCTTTCGCAAAGGCAGCGACCTGTACTTCGAACGCCATGACGGCCAGGCCGTGACCTGCGACGATTTCATCAAGGCCATGGAAGACGCGAACGGCGCCGACCTGACTCAGTTCAAACGCTGGTACAGCCAGGCCGGTACGCCGCGCCTGGCGGTCAGCGAGTCATTTGACGCCGCGGCGAAAACCTACAGCCTGACCTTCCGCCAGAGCTGCCCGGAAACCCCGGACAAGGTGGAAAAACTGCCGTTCGTGATTCCGGTGGAGCTGGGCCTGCTGGACGCGAAGGGCGCGGGTATCGCCTTGCGCCTGGCCGGTGAAGCGGCGGCTGGCGCCACGTCGCGCGTGATCTCGGTAACCGAGGCCGAGCAGACCTTTACCTTCGTGGATATCGCTGAACAACCCTTGCCTTCGCTGCTGCGCGGTTTCTCGGCGCCGGTGAAACTGAGCTTTCCGTACAGCCGTGACCAGTTGATGTTCCTGATGCAGCATGACAGCGACGGCTTCAACCGCTGGGATGCCGGCCAGCAGTTGTCGGTGCAGGTGTTGCAGGAGCTGATCGGCCAGTATCAACAGGGCCAGGCCTTGCATATGGATCAGCGCTTGATCGCCGCATTGCGCAGTGTATTGAGCGACGAGACGCTGGACCAGGCGATGGTCGCGGAAATGTTGTCGTTGCCGGGCGAGGCTTATCTCACGGAAATCAGCGAAGTGGCGGATGTCGATGCCATCCACGCCGCCCGCGAGTATGCGCGCAAGCAACTGGCCGACAACCTGCATGAAGAGCTGTGGCTGCGTTACCAGGCCAATCGCGAGCTGTCCAAGCAAACGCCCTACGTCGCGGCGGCCGAGCACTTTGCCCGTCGCGCGTTGCAGAATATCGCGCTGTCGTACCTGATGCTCAGCGGCAAGCCTGAAGTACTGGCGGCGACGCTGGACCAGTTCGACACCAGCGACAACATGACCGAGCGCCTGACCGCGCTGGCGGTGCTGGTGAACTCGCCGTTCGAAGCCGAGAAGGCCCAGGCGCTGGCCGTGTTTGCCGACAACTTCAAGGACAACCCGCTGGTTATGGACCAATGGTTCAGCGTGCAGGCCGGCAGCACCTTGCCGGGTGGGCTGGCGCGGGTCAAGGCGTTGATGGAGCATCCGGCGTTCACGCTCAAGAATCCGAACAAGGTGCGCGCCTTGATTGGCGCATTTGCCGGGCAGAACCTGATCAACTTCCACGCAGCCGACGGTTCGGGTTATCGCTTCCTGGCGGATCTGGTGATCCAGCTCAATGGCTTCAACCCGCAGATTGCTTCGCGCCAGTTGGTGCCACTGACCCGCTGGCGCAAATACGACAGCGCGCGCCAGGCGCTGATGAAGGCGGAGCTGGAGCGCATCCTTGCGTCTGGCGAGCTGTCGAGCGATGTGTTCGAGGTGGTCAGCAAGAGCCTTGCCTGAGCCGATTCGCTGAAAGGCGTTGGCGGGTATCTACACAACTTTGTAGTGAGCGGGCTTGCCCCGCGCGGGGCAAGCCCGCTCACTACAAGTTTTGTAGATACCCATACCTCAAGGAGGCAGCGATAGCGGTAGGTCAGACGCTGGCCATTTGAGGCCTTTTTACGCCCGCAGCTTCCTCCATACGTCATACTGGCGCCATGAGTATCGACTCGCCCCTCGCCGCCTACCAACACGCCATCGCTCAACAGGGTTTCGTTGCCGACGATGCCCAACGCAGGGCGGTGGACGCCTTGCAAACATGCCACGCGGCCCTGCATCAAGGCCGCGCGCCGATTCGTGGCGTCTACCTGTGGGGCCCGGTTGGTCGTGGCAAGACCTGGTTGATGGATCAGTTCTATCAGAGCCTACGCGTACCGGCGCGGCGTCAGCATTTTCATCATTTCATGGGCTGGGTGCATCAGCGTCTGTTCCAGCTGACCGGCACCCAGGACCCGTTGCAGGCTCTGGCCAAGGAACTGGGCCAGGCAGTGCGCGTGTTGTGCTTCGACGAGCTGTTCGTCAATGATATTGGTGACGCGATCATTCTTGGTCGCTTGTTCCAAGTGATGTTCGAGGAGGGCGTGGTGATGGTCTGCACGTCCAACCAGCCGCCCGACCAGTTGTATGCCGATGGCTTCAACCGCGAGCGGTTTTTGCCAGGCATTGCGGCGATAACGCGGCACATGCAGGTGGTGGCAGTGGATGGCGCTGAAGATCATCGCCTGCAACCTGGCGCAAGCCTGCAGCGCTATTGGGTGAATCAGCCCGATGCGCTGGCCAGCGTGTTCAAGCCATTGGCCGAAGGGCAGGCCGTCAGCAGCGCACCGGTTATCGTCGGTCATCGTTCTATCCTCGCGGTGCAGTCCGCTGACACCGTGCTGTGGTGCCGCTACGCCGATCTATGCGAACAGCCCCTGGCGGCGATGGACTTCATGCTGCTGTGCGATCGTTTCAGGGCCATCCTGCTGGGTGAAGTCCCCAACCTCAGCGCGCAACAGCGCCCGGGCCGAATAGCCCGCGGCACCGAAGATGGCGCACGGCGCGTGGAGGCCGGTGACCGTGAATTGCCGCAACTGTCGGTGCACGACGATAGCGTGCGTCGGTTCATCGCACTGGTGGACGAATGCTACGACCGCAGGGTGCCTTTGTTTATCGAGGCCCAGGTGCCCCTCGAACAGCTTTATACCGAGGGTTACCTGGCGTTTCCTTTTCGCCGCACTTTGAGCCGTTTGCAGGAAATGCAGTTGCAGCGGTTTGGCTAAGGCCTGTACGAAAAAACACCCACGACGCAGTGTCCATGGCTTTTTAGCGACATAGGCTTCGCGATTTCAGGCGCATATTTGTAGTTAATCTCCTTCATCTGATAGCTGCCGGGCGCTTACAATCATGATCCTCAAAGGGAGCCGATTCCCTTGTTGCCGTTATCGAGGAAGGAAATGGACACCCCTGACATCCTGGTGCTGCAAGCCAGCTACACCAACGCCGTGCATGCCGAAGCCATCGCTCGGGTGCTCAACCACTACGCCGAGGACCCGATGGGCGGCGGGCACAGCCTGGACCCCGACCTGCTGCAACAACTGCCGGCCGAATTGGCCAAGCGTGCGCATGCGTTCAGCGTATTGGCGTTTGTGAATGGAGAGCCGGCCGGGTTGGTGAACTGTTTTGAAGGCTTCTCGACGTTCGCCTGCCGCCCATTGGTCAATGTGCATGACGTGGCGGTAGTGGATGCGTTTCGTGGCTTGGGTTTGAGTCAGAAGATGCTGCAGAAGGTCGAGGAAATCGCCCGTCAACGCGGCTGCTGCAAAATCACTCTGGAAGTGCTCGAGGGCAACGAAGTGGCGAAGTCGGCGTACCGCAAGTTCGGGTTTGATGGCGCTCAGTTTGATCCAGCGTATGGAAAGATGCTGTTCTGGAATAAGCCGCTCTAAGTCAGTATTTAACGCTCAAAAAAAAGGCGCCACTACAGGGCGCCAAGTTAGCCTTTGCCAAAGGAGCGGAATGACAAAGGGTATAACGGTAAATCAACTTTTTGGTTGCTGGGTATCATCGGCTTTCAAATGTTTTACATCGCTGGAAGCCGTTTGCTCGGCTTTTTCTTGAGCCTGTTTCTGCATGAAATTGAAGTTGGCGTAGAACTGCCTCGAACGCTCGGAGCCCCCTTCAGCAAAGGCTGCGGCGGAAGTCAGGGTCATCAGGCCAGCCAGTATCAGAGTCGAAATTTTCATCGTCGGTATTCCCATAAAGTGTGAGTGGGTCTGTTCGGTTGGATCAGACTCGTGGGGCCGATTATGTGCAGGCTCGATTAAGCGAAGCTTAACTGAGCAACCTCCAACCTTAACGATTTCGTTAAGGTTGAAGTTCATGTGCAAGCGTATTTAAAGCTTCCAGTCCAATGCGAGCGTTACAGTGCGCGGGTCGCCCCAATAAACACCGTTATAGAAGCCGACACGTTCGTAATATTTTTTATCAAATAGGTTGTTGACGTTGATTGACGCCGAAACGTGCTCATCGAACTGATAGCGGGACATCAGGTTGACCACGGTGTAGGCCTGCTGGGTGATTTTCGCCCGCTCGGTGACCAACCTGTTGTTAACACGCTCCCCCGTCGGCCTGTTACCGAACTCATGGATATCGCTCTGCCAATTGACAGCGCCACCCACGGTCAGGTTGCGCCAAGCGCCCGGCAACCGGTAGGCGCTGGACACCTTCAGCAGGTTCAGCGGCTGCCCGGTGTTGTTACGCTTACCCGAGCCGTTCAGCGAGTGGGTGTAGGTGTAGCCTGCGCTCAGGTTCCAGTCCGGCAGCACTTCGCCGGCCACCTCCAGTTCGAAGCCATTGACCTTGTTACCTTTACCGCCGGACTTGTAGTACTCCTCGCCTGTGGTCGGGTTGGGCGGTACCGAGTCATCCCGTTCGACAACGTTGTCCTGCTTGCTCCAGAAATAGGCGGCCGCCACGTTCAAGCGTTCGTTCAGCAGGCTGCCCTTGAGGCCCACTTCATAATTGCTGCCCACCACGGGCTCCAGGTACTTTTTGTTGACGTCCTTGACACTCTGCGGCTTGAAGATGTCGGTGTAGCTGGCATACAGGGTGTATTGCGGGGTGATGTCATAGAGCAGGCCGGCATAGGGCGTCCACATGTCATTGTGGGTCTGGCGGGCCTTGTTGGCCCTGAGCAATTGGTCGTTGTCATCGTAGCTGGGCGTCGCACTTTGCAGTTCCCAACTGCCATAACGGCTGCCCAGTACCGCGTGCAGGCGGTCGGTAAGGCTCAGGCGCGTGGCCAGGTAGCCGGCTTTCTGTTGCTTGCTGCTGTGCTCGCCCTTGAGATCGGTGACGGTGTCGGGAAACTTGCCGATCCCGCCCATGTATTTCCAGTCTTCAATGTTGTAGTAACTGTCAGGAATGCTGTTGCGCATCACCGGAGAAACGTCGCGTTGCGTGGCCTCGCCATAACCCATCATCAGTGCATGTTCGCGGCCAAGCAGGGCGTAGTTGCCGGACAGGTTGAGGTCGACCGCCTCCATTCTGGAAGTGCCGCGCATATGGCTTGCCCAGGCGGTCATGCCGCTGCGGTCGTCATTGGGAAAACCCGCGCCGCCGTAGTACACCTTGCCATCCGTGTCGCTCTGGCGGTGGGTATAGGCGGCCTTCAAGTGCCAATCGCCGCTTAACCGGTGGTCGAGGGTGGCGAAGGTGGTCTTGTCCGTCAGCGGCCAGGAACTCCAGTGCGCCGCCATATTGGTGGAACGCGACAGCCCGGCTTTCCCACCCTGGCTGTTCCAGTAAGGCACGGTGCCCCAGGAAGTGCCTTGTACTTGCTTGTTCTGGTAATCAAAGCCTACAGCCAACACGGTATCGTCAGACAGATCGCCTTCAAGGATGCCGTAGCCGACCGCTCGCTGCAGTCCGTAGTTGTCACGCCAGGACTGGCTGTCGCGGTACGCCAGCACCGTACGCCCGCGCAGCTTGCCGTCGAATGCCAGTGGGCCGCCCACGTCCACATAGCTGTAGTAATTGTCATAGCTGCCGGCCTTTACCCCGATTTGCGCCTGCCATTGGGCGGTAGGGCGCTTGCGCACCATATTGACCGTGGCGGAAGGATCGCCGGCACCGGTGGTCAGGCCCGTGGCGCCGCGGACCACCTCGATGCGGTCGTAGATGATGGTGTCGGCGTCGGACTTCATGAAGCCGAACGTATTGAGCATCCCGTCAACCTGAAAGTTGGCGATGCTGTAGCCCCGTGACGAATAGGCCACGCGGTCGGAGTCATTGTGCTGGACGTTGACCCCAGTGGTCTGGCGCAGCACCTCCGTGAGCGTATTGAGATTGAAATCATCCATCTGCTGGCGAGTGGTCACCGAGATCGATTGTGGGGTTTGCTTGATGGACAGGTTGAGGCGGGTGGCGGTACTCATCGAACCGGTGGTGTAGGCCCCGGTATGCTCGGTGGTGGCGCCCAGGTCATCGGCGCTGATGCGCGTGGCGCCCAGCTCGAGGGGTGTGCGCTCGGGGTCGGTTTCGGCCAGCAGTTCTGGGCTTGATACCAGGCTGAAGAGGCCGAGGGTGAAGGTCATGGAGCGGGTAAAAGGGGCGAACATTGCGTAAGACTCCTTGTCATCTTGGCGGCCTGTCCGGTCGGAACAGGCCTTGGTTCAAAGACGAAAGGAGCGGGGGAATTTTAGCCTTAAACGAGAATGATTGTTATCTTTGTGTTACGGCGCCGGTTTTTCCTGGAGCACCACGTCTGTCGCGCTGACCTTTTTCGGCTTGATCAGGCTGAAATCGATCAAGGCTTTTTGTTGGCGCAGGTACGGGTTGCCGATCAACTGCGGGCGCGGCGTGAAGCTGTCGCTCACCAGGCTTTTGGTGCGGTCCAGCTCATTGAAGCTCAGCCCGGCCAAGTCAGCCCAGGTGTGAATCAACTGCGAGCTGCTATAAGGCCGCTGCAGGTCGCCGGCAAAGCTCCAATCGTGGCTTTCACGCCATTTCGGCGAGGCATAGGCCATGAACGGGATGGTGTACATCGGTGCGGTCGGCTTGCTTTCGTTGCGCCCCAGGGTGTCATGGCCGGTTGAGTCGAAGACGTCTTCGCCATGGTCCGACAAGTACAGCAGGAAGCCGTTCGGGTCAGTCTTGGCGTAGTCCTTGATCAGGCTCGACACCACAAAGTCGTTGTACAGCACGGCATTGTCGTAGCTGTTGTAGGTGGGCAGTTGATCATCGCTCACGCCCGCCGGTACGCCCTGGCGATCGGTGAATTTGTCGAAGGTCGGCGGATAGCGATACTGGTAGCTCATGTGGGTGCCCAGCAAATGCACCACGATGAACTTGCGCTCGGCCGGGTCGGCCAGAGCCTTGGAAAACGGCCCCAGCACGTCGCCGTCGTATTGACGGGCGTTCTGGTTGCGGTTGTTGTTCAGGTAGACCTGCTCGTCGGCCTGTTCGGAAAACGTGGTGAGCATGGTGTTGCGCTTGGTCATCGTCTGCTGGTTGGTGATCCAGTAGGTCTTATAGCCGGCCTGTTTCATCACGCTGACGATTGAGGGCGTCTTGAGGTACAGGTCGGGGTTTTCTTCGTCGGCGAAGGTCAGCACCTGTTGCAGCGCTTCGATGGTGTAGGGGCGCGGGGTGATGACATTGTCGAACACCGCCAGTTGATCGCGCAGCTTGTCCAGCTCCGGCGTGGTGTTGCGCGGGTAACCGTAGAGGCTCATGCGCTGGCGGTTGGTGGACTCGCCGATCACCAGCACCAGGGTCGACGGCTGGCCGGCCATGCTGTCCTTGAGGTTGGTCAGGGGCGGGATCTGGCTGGCGCTGTCGAGCATGCCTTGCATGTTGTCCAGCTGTTCGGTGTAGCGACGGTAGGCAACGATCATCTGCCACGGCACGGCGGGCTCGATGCGCGATTCAAAGCGGTCGATGGCATCAGCCAGGGTGTCGCTGCGGGCGATCTGCTTGACCAGCGGATAGCCGATGACGCCTACCAGGATCGCCGTCGCCGCCAGCATGGCCTGGCCACGCGGCAGATACACCGGGCGCACGCGGGTCCACAGGAAAATAGCCACAGCGGTGTGGGCTATGAACGCCAGCACGATCCACCAGGCGAAATACTGGGTGGCGTATTCGCCGGCTTCAGAGATGTTCGACTCGAACATGATGAAGATGACGCTTTGCGAGAATTCCTGCTGGTAGATGAAGAAATAACCCAGGCTGGCCATGGAACAGGCCCACAAGACCACACCGATCACGGCGGCGAGCAAGCGCGTACGGCGCGGAAACACCAGCAGCGGCGCCAGCCAGATCGCACTCATGAAGAACGCTTGGCGAAAACCGCTGAAGCCGGAAGTGCCACTGAGCTGGATCAGCAGTTGGGTAATACCCGAGAAGTACCAGAAAAAAAGGAATAGCCAGCCGAGACCGGCCCAGTCAAAGCTTTTCGCAGACTTCGTGCTGCGTTCGAACATCGCCATCCAGCGCTCCAACCCGGTAATTTTTCAGTCAGCGCGCAGGGCTGCGCGCGACAGAGGCCACCCTTGCATGGGGTGGCCCTTGGGGGCGGGAGTATCGGGAGGTGCATGTGAAAACTTTGTGAGATTTTTGTAGGGTTTATCTTACAAAGCGATGACGCGGTTCAGCAGAGCGCGGGTTGCACACCGGTGGAGTGGTCCAGTTGGGCCTGGATGATATGAGCACGCAGGCGCAGGACTTCCTGCTGCAGCTGTTCGCGCTCGTCTTTCAACTGGCGCAGCTCATCGCGTCGGATAGACACATAGAGCGTCTGGGGAGGACGGGACATCTGGTGTGCAGTGCTCATTGCTTACCTCGCAAATAGCCGGTGTGTCGCGGGTGTGCCAGAACGCTTGAGTCGAGGTTCTCGGCATCAGTCAGGGCAATTCTGAATTCTTTTTGCGAGCAATGGAACTTTTTTATTTTTGATGGTCGTGTGACTTTTTGATCGATGATGCTGAAATGATGGCATCTTTTTATCATGAAACTAGATGGATCCGCTCTGGACTAACCCTCATTAGCCTCATTGCGCTATAAACTATGTCACACATTTTTTAGAAGTTAGGAGCATCAGCACATGCAACTGGGGATTATCGGACTAGGCCGCATGGGCGGGAATATTGCACGGCGCCTGATGCTCAATGGGCATACCACCGTTGTTTACGACCGTAACGAAGCTTTCGTCAAAGGCCTGAGCAAAGAAGGCGCCACCGGCGTTGCCGACCTCAAGGCCCTGGTGGCCGGGCTGCAAAAACCGCGCACCGTCTGGGTCATGCTGCCCGCAGGCGCGCCGACCGAAGACACCATCAATGAATTGAGCACGCTGCTGGAAGACGGTGATGCAATCATCGACGGCGGCAACACCAACTATAAGGATGACGTTCGCCGGGCCAAGGCCTTGGCTGAAAAAGGCCTGCATTATGTCGACGTCGGTACGTCCGGCGGCGTCTGGGGCCTGGAGCGTGGCTACTGCATGATGATCGGCGGCGACGCCCAGACCGTCCAGCGCCTTGACCCTATCTTTGCCAGCCTGGCGCCGGGCCTGGGTAACATCCCGCGCACCAAGGACCGTTCCGCCAGCGCCGACCCGCGCGCCGAACAGGGTTACATCCACGCCGGCCCTGCCGGTTCCGGGCATTTCGTCAAGATGATCCACAACGGCATCGAGTACGGAATGATGCAGGCATTTGCCGAAGGTTTTGACATCCTCAAGACCAAGAACTCGGAAAACCTGCCCGAAGACCAGCGTTTCGACCTGAACGTTGCCGACATCGCCGAAGTCTGGCGCCGTGGCAGCGTGGTTTCGTCCTGGCTGCTGGACCTCACCGCCGACGCTTTGGCCACCGACCCTAAACTCGACGGTTACTCCGGCTCCGTGGCCGACAGTGGCGAAGGCCGCTGGACCATCGAAGCCGCCATGGAGCAAGCCGTGCCGGTGCCGGTATTGTCCACCTCGCTATTTGCACGCTTCCGCTCGCGCCAGCAGAGCACCTACGGTGACAAGATGCTCTCCGCCATGCGCTTCGGCTTTGGTGGCCACGTGGAGACTTCCAAGAAATGACCGCCAACGGCAAGAAACTCAAGGCCGAACCCGCACCACCCACTACCTTGTTCCTGTTTGGCGCCCACGGCGACCTGGTCAAGCGCCTGCTGATGCCGGCGTTGTACAACCTGAGCCGCGACGGGCTGCTGGGCGATGGCTTGCGCATTGTCGGCGTTGATCACAACGCCATCAGTGATGCCGACTTCGCCAAGAAACTCGAAGATTTCATTCGTACCGAAGCCGCGAGCAAGGTCAAGGGCAATGCCGATAACGCGCTCGATCCGGCGTTGTGGGCGCAGTTGGCCAAGGGCATCAGCTACGTTGAGGGCGACTTCCTCGACGACAGCACCTACGCCGATATCGGCAGGAAAATCGCCGACAGCGGCACCGGCAACGCGGTGTTCTACCTGGCCACCGCACCGCGCTTCTTCAGCGACGTGGTGCAGCGCCTGGGCAGTGCCGGTTTGCTGACCGAGACCGACTACAGTTTCCGTCGCGTGGTCATCGAAAAGCCCTTCGGCTCCGACCTGGCCACCGCCGAGGCGCTGAACGCCTGCCTGCTTAAAGTCATGAGCGAAAAGCAGATCTATCGCATCGACCATTACCTGGGCAAGGAGACCGTGCAGAACATCCTGATCAGCCGGTTCTCCAACGTGTTGTTCGAAGCGTTCTGGAACAATCATTACATTGACCACGTGCAAATCACCGCCGCCGAAACCGTCGGCGTGGAGACTCGGGGCAATTTCTTCGAGAAGACCGGCACCCTGCGCGACATGGTGCCCAACCATCTGTTCCAGTTGCTGGCCATGGTCGCCATGGAGCCGCCCGCAGCCTTTGGCGCCGACGCCGTGCGCGGCGAAAAAGCCAAGGTGATCGGTGCCGTACGCCCCTGGTCCCTGGAAGATGCACGGGCCAACTCGGTGCGCGGGCAATACACCGCCGGTGAAATCGCCGGCAAACCATTGCCCGGTTATCGCGAAGAAGCCAACGTCGCGCCTGACAGCAGCACCGAGACCTTCGTCGCCCTCAAGGTGATGATCGACAACTGGCGCTGGGTCGGTGTGCCGTTCTACCTGCGCACCGGCAAGCGCATGAGTGTGCGCGACACCGAAATCGTGATCTGCTTCAAACCGGCGCCCTACGCGCAGTTTCGCGACACCGAGGTGGATGAGCTCAAGCCCACCTACCTGAAAATCCAGATCCAGCCCAATGAAGGCATGTGGTTCGACCTGCTGGCGAAAAAGCCCGGGCCGACCCTGGACATGGCTAATATCCAGTTGGGCTTCGCCTACAAGGACTTCTTCGAAATGCAGCCGTCGACCGGGTATGAAACCCTGATCTACGACTGCATGACCGGCGATCAGACCCTGTTCCAGCGTGCCGACAACATCGAAAACGGCTGGCGCACGGTGCAGCCGTTCCTCGATGCATGGAAGGAAGACGACGGGATCCAGGCCTACAAGGCGGGTGAAGATGGCCCGGCCGCGTCCGATGCATTGCTGGCCCGTGACGGCCGTACCTGGCACAGACTCGGATGAGTGACGCAGCGATTCATCCCATCCGTTTTATCCTCAGTGATGTGGACGGCACCTTGCTGCATCCTGATCACAGCCTCAGCCAGCGCACCGCCGATGCGGTGCGTGCATTGCGTGAGGCCGGGGTGTTTTTCAGCCTGGCCAGCGGGCGACCGCCCAAGGCCATGTTGCACCTGGTGGAAACTTTCGGCATCGATGTGCCGGTGGCGGGCTTTAACGGCGGTACGTTGATCAACCCGGATGGCAGCATCCTGGTTGCCCATCACCTGCCGGCGGAAGCGGCGCTAGTGACCCTGGCGCTGTTCTCGGCGCAGCCGGAAGTGGAAGTGTGGGTGTTTGCCGATGGCGACTGGCTGCGCCGCGACCCGCCAGGGCCGATGGAGCCGCGCGAAGCCCACGGCCTGGGCTACGGGCCGGTGGTGGTGGAGAGTTTCGAGCCGTACCTGGACCGGGTCGACAAGATAGTCGCCGCCAGCAATAACACGCAGTTGCTGGTGGAACTGGAAGCGCAGTTGCACCCCAAGGTGCAGGGGCTGGCCCAGGTTTCACGTTCGCAACCGGTGTACCTGGATGTGACCGCGATGCTGGCCAACAAGGGCGAGGCGTTGAAGACCCTGGCGGCGCATTTGGGGGTTCCCATCGAGCAGACCGCGGCGATCGGCGATGGCGGCAATGACCCGGCGATGTTTCATGTGGCCGGGTTGTCGATTGCCATGGGGCAGGCCGAAGAAACCGTCAAGCGCCAGGCCAACGTGGTCACCGGTAGTAATATCGAGGACGGCGCGGCGGAAGCCATCGAGCGGTTTATTCTGGCGGCTCAATAAGCGTCGTGTGTTCTAACACTGAACTTGCGCTCATTTAAACCATGAGCGCAAGTTAGGCTGCCGATTACTTCGGCATTGCCCAGGACTGCAACTGGTAGCCATCTTTATCGAGCTCGGCGCGAGCTTGCAACAGCAAGTTTTCCAACTGCGCCGGATCGGTGTAGGCACTCGACGACAATTGTTTGCTGCCGATACGCGTATTGGTGCGATCGATGACGCTCAGGCTCAGGGCGCCGTTGCCATCGTGCCAGGCCACGCACTGAAAGGGCTGGAAAGCACGGTCTGCGATCAAAAGAGCTTCGTTGATGCGGAGCGGGGCGTTCATGTGGGTTCTCTCTCATTGCCCATTCAAGTGAGTGCCGGCGGTTGGGCTGACCGTGCGGCGGGTTACTTGTACTGATGCACGATGGCGGGGTGCGGGTCACATGCTAGAGCAACTATTTTCAACTTTTACTGATTGACGTCATGTAAGCGACTGTTTTGAAAGCTGAATGAAAGTTCGGTTGCGCGCTACCTTATTTGCTCAACGCGCGCGGAAGTGGCTTTTTGCCCCTACTTATAGCGAATCGGTACAAGGCGCGCGTCAAGATCTTGCTAGGGTTAGCAGCAGACGTCACAAACTATTGTTTATAAATACATTTAACAATTTTGACGCCAAGGAACAGTCATGGGTGGACCCCCCGTTCAACGCCGTTTGCTAGTGGTCGATCCGTGTGAGGACTGCCACGCGCTGCTGCCCGGTTTGCGCACGGCGGGGTGGGAAGTCGACAGCTGCACATTGGCAGCGGTCGGTGACCGGTCCTGTGATGTCGGCCTGTTGCGCCTGCAGCCTTATCACCTGGAGCGCCCGGAGGCGGTCAAGGAACTGATCGGGCGCAGCGGCACCACCGAATGGATCGCCGTGCTCAGCCAGGACGTGCTGCGCCTGCAAAACGTCGGCGATTTTGTGTGCGAATGGTTTTTCGACTTCCATACCTTGCCCTTTGACGTTGCCCGCGTGCAGGTCACGTTGGGCCGTGCCTTCGGCATGGCGCGCCTGCGGGGCAAGGGCCATACCCTGGTGGATGAGCCTGAGCATGAACTGCTGGGCGACAGCCGCCCGATTCGCGAGCTGCGCAAACTGCTGTCCAAATTGGCGCCCACCGAATCCCCGGTGTTGATCCGTGGCGACAGCGGGACCGGCAAGGAGCTGGTGGCCAAGACGCTGCACCGCCAATCCCAACGCCAGGGCAAACCGTTTGTGGCGATCAACTGCGGTGCAATCCCGGAGCATTTGATCCAATCCGAATTGTTCGGCCATGAAAAGGGTGCGTTTACCGGCGCCCACCAGCGCAAGATCGGACGCATCGAAGCGGCCAACGGCGGCACCTTGTTTCTCGATGAAATCGGCGACCTGCCGATGGAGCTGCAAGCCAACCTGTTGCGCTTTTTACAGGAAAAACACATTGAGCGAGTGGGTGGCAGCCAGCCAATTGCGGTGGATGTGCGGGTATTGGCCGCCACTCACGTCGATCTGGAAGCCGCAGTGGAGAAGGGCACCTTTCGCGAAGACTTGTACTACCGCCTCAATGTATTGCAAGTAGTCACCGCCCCCTTGCGTGAACGCCATGGCGACGTCGCGATGTTGGCCAACCACTTTTCGCGCTTCTACAGCCAGGAAACCGGCCGCCGCCCGCGCAGCTTCAGTGACGATGCCCTGGTCGCGATGGGCCAGCATCCCTGGCCGGGGAACGTGCGCGAGCTGGCCAACCGCGTGCGCCGTGGCCTGGTACTCGCCGAAGGGCGGCAGATCGAGGCGGCCGACCTGGGATTGCACGGCCAACCAGTACTGTCGGTGCCGATGGCGACACTGGAAGACTACAAGCACCGCGCCGAACGCCAGGCGCTGTGCGATGTGCTCAACCGGCACAGCGACAACCTGAGCGTCGCGGCCCGCGTGCTGGGGATTTCCCGGCCCACGTTCTATCGGTTGCTGCACAAACACCAGATCCGCTAGGGCGGGTAAACCGAAAAGTCCCACAACGACCCTTATCGTTGTGGGGCTTTTCCTTCTCGCGTGTGGATGATCAATTGTAGTGAGCGGGCTTGCCCCGCGCTGGGTGGCGAAGCCGCCCCAATCGAAACACTGCGGTGTCTCAGGGGAATTGAGGCGACTGGTTTTGGGACGGCTTCGCCACCCAGCGCGGGGCAAGCCCGCTCACTACAGATCGTTAGAAGTAATACGGAAACTTCAAACTGAACGTAAAGTCCGGCGCATCGTCCGTCATGCCGATCGCCAGGTTCGGCACGATCGTCAGGTTATCCGACGCCGCAATCGTCATCCCCACGTTGAAATAACCCGCGTTGGCATCGCTGGACACCACCGACTGCCAGTCGCCGCCGTTCGGCTTGAGCTTGCTCTTGCGCTGTATCAGGTCGGACACCGAGAACGACATGCTCATCTTCTCGTTCAGGGCGAAGGCCACCCCCATTCCTAGCTGGAAACTGTCGCCGAGGCTGACCTTGCCGCCGACCTTCTGATTCTGTTCGCTGCTGATATCGTCGAACGACTCTTCGAAGTTGTGGGTATAGGACAGCGAGCCGAACAGCACGGCGGGGTCGAAGGTCTTGACCAGCGAGATACCCGGCGTGATCGACCAGACACCATTACCCGTCGGCAGGTTTTCCGGCACGTACAGGTTGTCGTTGGCGGTTGAGCGTACCAACTTGATGCCAAAGGGTTCCTTGCCCGTTGGCGCCTTGACGCGCAACGACACCACCGCGTCCGGTAGAGTCGGGGTTTCATCCAGGAACTTGTAGGCCACGCCGAAGTTGACGTCGCCGAGGGTCGGGTCGCGGGTCACCGATTCTTCCGAGGTGGCGTTGCCATTGTTGCCCGCGCCGCCGGACTGGTAAGTCGACTCGCGATACACCACCGGCACGTTCACGTCGAACTGCCAACGGTTGTCCAGGTTGTAGCGCCCGGTCATGTCGACGGTCCAGTTATCCGACTTGATCCGGTCCAGGTTGATATTGCCCAGAAAGATCGAGTCCAGCGCGAGGAAACCGTTAAGCGTCAGTTGGCGCGCATCATAGCGAGCGTAAGTGACGCCGGTTTCAAAGCTGAACTTGCCATTGCCGAAAAAGCCGCTGGCCTCGTTGTACAAGTTACTCACACTTTGCGCCGGCGCCGAGTCGTCCTTGAGCGACTGTCCATACGAACTGCCGCCGCCGCCCGCACCGCCGGAGGCCGCCGCCGCGCCGGTACCGGCGACGGTGGTGCCGCTGGCCTTCTGAAAATCCGCCGGGGATTTGGCCAGGCGCTTGGGGGGCGCCGCCTGCGGCTGATCCTCGACCTGGCGCACGCGTTGTTCCAATACCGCCAAGGCTTTTTGCTGCACTTCGTACCGCTGTTTGAGTTCCAGGAGTTCCTGTTTGAGCGTTTCGATATCTGCGTCTGGCGCGGCATACAACACGGATGCGGGCAAGAGCGTACTTAAACAGATCACCGCGCGTAGCGATAACGATCGATGCATGAAATAAGCCGTCCTTTTTCTAATGCGTAAGTGTCGAGGGTCAGCGTAGTTCAATAACCGAGCGTACGTAGGCCCTTGAGTTGGTCCAGGTTGCAGTTCAACGCAGCGTTGCCAAGTCCGTTATTCATCACCACATTGAGCTGCGTCATATTGGTCACGAAGTTTCTATCGCCGGTCAGCACCGTGCCTTGCAACACCTGGCCACCGCCAATCTGCTGGACGCTGTTGCCTTGGTTATGATTGCCCTGGATCGCCATCTGCAAGCCGCCATTGCCGGCCGACACACTCACGCGGCCTGCCGCGCTGTCGCCGGTGACGGTGCCGCCGGCCACCAGCACCTGGCCTGATTGCACGATATTGGAAGGGGCGAAGCCGTTCTCAGTGACGTTGATGCCGACATTGTTGTAGGCGGTGTTGCCGTCGCCGGCGGTGCGCACGCTTTGCGTCACGCCCGTGCCGGTACCCAGGCCGGCACCGCCGACCACGTTGCCGGTGCCAGTGTTCTGCTGGGGGCCCGTGCCGGCCGAGCCGGTGGTCTGCACATAAAACTGCGGGGTGATGGTTGACGCGTCGACCTGCATGCTGGCCTTGCCGGTGATGCTGTCGCCCACGGCATTGGTCCAAGTGCTGCTCATGACAATGCCGAAGCTGATGATCCGCCCCGGCATCACGTAGCGGCCGCGCAGTTCGGCCATCTCCGAATCCTTGAGTTCAATGGGCTTGAACCCCGACGAAGCATAAGCGGGCATCGAGGCTGCCAGACACATGACCGTCAGCCAACGGGAAGTGTTCATCTGCTGCTCCTGGAGCGTCCTGCCCCTTATTGCGCTTCTTAGAAGAAGTCGCTCTGGATGAAACCGAAATCCATCAGCTCGGCATCGCCTACGGGCCGGAACGTGTTCAACTGATTCTTGGCTGTCAACGGCGTGGGCGGATCGAGCAAGGCGTTGGCCTTGTCGTAACCTTCACCCAGCACGGCGAAGACAATGCCATTCCAGCCCTTGACGAAGTCGTCGTGTGAGTAGCGCTTGTGGCCCAGCACCGGGTCGCCGATATAGACCCAGTCCTTGTCCGCGCGCTGCAACACCACGAAGTGCTTGTAGCCACGTATTTCCAGCAGCACCACCACGGGGATCTTCACGGTCACCAGGGTGTCCGCTGCGATCTTGTAGCCCCGGGCACGCATGCCGATGCTTTCGAGGTAGCGCTTCATGTCCAGCATGGAAAAGCCCTGGGTGCGAACCAGGTCCTGGTCGGCATTGACCAGCATGCCTTTGATGACGTGGTCTTCGTCTACGTCGAGCCAATAGCCCTGGCGCAGGATGGTGGCAAGTGCCGCGGCACCGCAGCTGAAATCGGTTTTCTGCTCCACCAGGTTGGCGAACCGGCGCTCACGGATGCTCTCGACCTTCTTGTAGATCACTGCACCGCCAGGCATGGCGGAGATCGCCATAGTGCCTGCCCAGGTCGGGCCGGTGAGCAGCAGCAGGAGGGTGAGGGCCGCGAGACGCATGATCGTGTGACCTGATGGACACGGGAAAAATAAGGGCCTTGTTGCCAAGGCCCCGTTGGATCAGAAGCGCACGCCGCTGGCGCAGACGCTGCAACCCTGGCCGATCGACAGGCTGTTGCTGCCTTGGTTGCCCGAGCCCGATTGCAGGTTCACACCCAAGTTGCCGGAGTTGCGGTTAGCCGAGTTGTCGAGGCTGGAGTTGTTCGACACATACTGGGCTTTGCCGCCATGGCCATAGCCGTAGCTGGTAGCGGCAGCGTTGAGGTAGCTGTTGCCGAGTGAGTTTTGCTCGGTGTTGGCGGCCGCTGCGATGTTTTTGCCGTCGGCAGTAGTAATTGCCAGGTTGTTTTTGCCCTGGTTGCCTTGCCCAGCCTGGCCGTTGTAGCCCACGTTGCCGGAGTTCCCGTTAACCGAGTTATCCAGGGACGCGTTGTTTTGCGTGCCTTTGTTGACGAAGTTGTTCAGCGCGCTGTTCTGGTTCACGTCGACAACGGCGAACACGGTCGCAAAGTCGCCTTTGGCGCTGGAGATAGCGCCAGAGTTATCGGCCTGGTTGCCGCTGCCGGCTTGAACGTTGACGCCGGTGTTACCGCTGTTGCCGGTCACCGAGCCATCGGCGGAGGCGTTGTTTTCGGTCTTGGTGTCGTCGAACTTGTTGCCTACGCTGTTTTGTACATCGGTAACCACCGAGGCAACCACGCCGGTTGGCTGTGGCGCAGGGTGCCAGCCACCCCCTGCCTGGGCAGCAGCAGCCATGAGTGCGGCGAGCGCGAAAACCAGTGGTTTCAGGGCCATTTGAGGTTTCATGGTGTTTCTCCTTGCTTCTAATTGGTTGGTTAAGTGTTGGTACGGTCGAACGTGCGCTACCAAGCGGTTACTTGATAGTGATGCTCAGGGTGTTAGCCACGCGGTTTGCCACCCCGGCACTCTGGGTCACCTGTGTCACTCCTCGGCTGCCAGTGAAGGCCTGGTCGCTTGTCACGACCTGGCGGCTGCCAGTGGTGGGGGTGAGCCCTGAGTCGGTTGCCAGCGTCGTCGTGTTCTGTTGCAACAGGACGCTGTCGTCGATGCTTTGCGGGCCAGGGTTGATGCTGATCCGCACGGCATTGATGGATTGGTTATGAGCCCCGGCCGACTGGTTGACGCCCAGCATGCCGCTGCCGTTGGTAAAAGAGGCGCCCTCGATCGCCGCCTTGGCGTTCAGGGACGGGTCGACCTTGCCGTTCATGTTCTGGACAGAGCGGGTGGTGGCCTGGCCACCGAGCGCGACGGCGCGGTTGTTGATCATCTGTAGCTGATCGCCCGCCGCCTGGTTGATCATCAGGTTGCCGTTGTAGCCCTTGCCGCTGTCGTTGATCACGGCGGTGTTGTCGGCCATGACCGAAGCGCTGCCCAGCAGGGCCAGAATGAGCAGGGAGCGGTTCATTATTGGCCCCCCAGCAGGTTGCCGATGTTGTTCAAGGGCGCCATGCCCCGCTGGATCGAGTCGCTGATCTGCCCACCCATCGAGGCGCCCGCGCCATGGCCTGCGGCTGCGCCGGAACCGAGTGTCGTCACGCTGCCTTGGGCGTTATTCAAACCGGGGAGGTTGCCGTTGGGCATGATGGCGCGGGTGATGCTCGAGCCGCTGCTGATGCCACCGATGTCCAGGTCACTGAGTTCGCCGGTGGAACCCAGGATCTCGCGGCTTGGGTTGGCATTGGCGGTGCTGGGATAGGGGTCTTTGCCGTAAGGCCGCCCGTACATGTGCCCCTGTACGTCGCGCCCGGTGACGATGACGCCGTCGCCCGCAAAGCTCGGAACGCTGATACCGGTACTGAGTACACAGCTGACCAGCAGTACGTTCATCGAACCTTGAGTGAGTGTATTCACGGCGACAGTCCTTATGCTCCGCGCTGACCCTAAACAGCGCTGTCAGGAAGAGAGCAGAAGACGTGCCGGTTTTTGCTTAGTCTTTATATTCAATGGCTTGCGAGTGTTCGTGGGCAAAATGATGGCAGTGGTGTTTCGCCCATGAAACACCGGGATGACCGCGCGCAACGACCCAGCCACTGCGCAAACGCTTCACCCGCTGTATCAGCGCTGTAACACCGCCCGGGGAAAAACACCGAACCCGCGCCGCTCGGGCGATCCAGGGCATCGAGGTGTTAAAGAAATGGACAGTTGGGGCGTGACGAAGCCTGTGCAGGCAGGCAAAAAGCTCAGCCCTTGGGCGCTTTACGCGGGATTGAGTTGAGTACGGGGTTGCCGTCCTGGTTCTGGGTCAGGTAGACCGGCAAAACCTTGGGCAGGGAAGGGATGAGGTTGTTGACCTCATTGATGTTGTAGATGCCACCGATGCGAATCGCCCCGGTGCCGGCGTCGGCCAGCATCACCGGTTTGCTCAGGTAGCGGTTGATCAAGGGCAACGCGTCGGCCAGGGCCAGGTTGTCGAGGATCAGCTTGCCCTGGCGCCAGGCCAGCGCGCTGTCGTTGGGGTTGATCGCGCGCACGCTAGGCGTGGCATCGCCCCGCTGATAGCTGGCTTGCATGCCGGGCGTCAGGGGCACGCTGCCGTGGGCCTGGTCGCTGGCAATCTGCACCGAACCTTCGAGCAGCATCACCCGCACCTGATCTTCGTACTTCCAGACGTTGAACTGGGTGCCCGTGACACGCACCTGGCCATTGCTGGCATGCACGATAAACGGATGGGCGCGGTCATGCTTGACGTTGAAAAACGCTTCGCCCTTTTTCAGCGTGACCCGCCGCTGATCCTTGTAATGGCTGTAGACCAATTCGGTGCCGAGGTTGAGTTCAACCTGGCTGCCATCGCCCAAGGTGACCTGGCGCAGGCCGTCGGCGGCCTCGAAGCGCTCGTAGGAACTGGGCAACCAACCGGCTTCCCAGCCGGTAAAGGCCGCGAGGGGCAGGGCGGCCAGGCAAACCGCCGCCGCCACCGCGTAGGTGCGCACGCGACTGCGGGGCTTGAACGGCGCCACCCGTGCCGGTGCGGTTTCGGTGCGCGGGAGGTGGTCGGCGACGTCCCAGATTTCCAGCATGGCCGCGTATTCGAAGGCGTGCAGCGGGTCGGCGTCGTGCCATTGCGCAAAAGCCTGACGTTCCTGCGCCGTGCAATCACCTGCGTGCAGGCGCATGCACCAATGCGCGGCGGCATCGGTGATCGCGTCATATTCGGCTTCTGAAAGGGACTTTTCGCTCATTAACTCATCCTGATTTCCCACATTCTAACCTCCAGGGTAGACGGCGAGAACAGCCATCATGGCGATTGCACATCAATTGGAACTTATTCTCGTTTGAGCGCACCTAAAAAGCTCAGGACATTCTCATAATGGAGTCAGAACATGCTGAAGAAAACCCTAGTCGCTTTGTGTGCAACCAGCGCCTTGCTCAGTGCCGGCGCAGCAATGGCCGACAAGCCGGGCGCGGGCTGGATCACCATCGAGAAGGCCATTGAAGTGGCCAAGACCAAGGCCGGTTACATCGAGGTCTATTCGGCCGAAGCGGATGACAATGGCTACTGGGAAGTCAAGGGCCGTAAATCCGATGGCACTGTGTATGAAGCGCGCGTCGATGGCGCGTCGGGCAATATCCTGCGTGACCAGAAAGACTGATGCACCCTTCGGGGGCCTGTTCAGGCCCCCGGATCCAATACCCTGCCCAATTGCGCAATCATATAGGCCACCGAGTCGGCATTGCTCAGGATGACGTCCATGCGCTTGTCCGGGTTGCCCATGAATACTTGCCTGGCGTCATCCAGCGTGGTGGTGCCGGTGGTCCTGAGGACATGTTCCTGCACGTGCATAGAGCTTGATACGCCCAGATCCTCCCAGTGTTGAGATTCCCAATTCCAGGTCTTGAACAATTGGCTGGCGGGCGTCAAGACTGACAGCGCTGTTTCGCGGGCCTCGGACAAGGTGTCGTATATCGCCTGGCCGTCCGGGGCCTCTAAGTTGATCAGGTCGTGGAACGGACGCATGCTGTCCAGGTAGGCAATATCCTCGGTGTGACTGACCAAGTGGGACAGTTCGTGGAGCAGCACGGTGGCGCGGGCATGAGCGGTAATGTCGAAAGGCGCGTTGAGGCGGTTGTGGTAAACGTCCAGGATCGGGTCGAAAAAACGATTGAGCAGGTAGATCTTATCCGCGCGTTGCTCCGACAAAGTGAAGGCATACGTCTCCAGCGGGTCCCAACGCGCGGTGCCGACCACGAAACGGCGTGAGTCAGGGCGCATCAGTGCGGGATTGACCAGCTCACCAAGCACTTCGTCGATGCGAGCCTCGATTTTCTGCAGTTGCGCCGGGCTGAAACTCACCACCGTAAACATGTTGGTCAGAAAGGTACCGACACGGGAGCCGGCGGGCTGCTGGCCGGCAAACGCGCGCATATTGCGTTTGCAGTTGACCGCATAGTATGTGGCCACATTGAGCGCTTCGGTAATGCAGCGAGCCCTCCAGGGCGAAAGCGCGGCGATGTCGCGCATGCCCGTCGCTTCAATATTGATTTCGTCACGCTCGATGGCGCGCGAGCGCTGACGTGACGAGCCCGCGCCGAAGCGCGGGTGATAGTCGCTCAGATCCAGCACCCACTCACTCCCCGCACCCAGTTGCACATAAGGGCCCACGGCATCTTCTTGCGCGATACGCCAGCGCTCCCCAGCCTGCTTGACCGGGTAGACCTTGCCTGCCACGGGCGCGTAGTAGCGATCGGTTCCCGGCGCCGAGTAAAGATGAGTGAGCGGGTTTTCCTGCAAATCATCCAGGGCGACCGTCGGTGATTCAAATCGTTGCAGCTGCGTGCGCAGGGGGTGCGTTGCAGCCGGCGTGCCCAACGCGGGCGCGGGGTTTTGCGGGCTGTCTGCGGCGGGCGCACTGGCGGGCGCGGCGAAGCCTTCCAGGGCTTTGTCCAAAGACGCCATGCTGGCCACACCCAGCGCAAAGGTTTTCAGCCCTTCGGTCCAGCGGTGTTGTTGCAGGTGCTCGGCGGATGTCTGGAACAGCTTGAAACTGCGCCAGAGGTCCAAGGGGTACTGCAGCTTGCCGGCGAAAAAACGAAAACTGGTCGAGATCCCTTGGCTCAGCAGGTCGGTGAGGCCTTCCCACTGATGTTTGCCTTGCTTATCGAACTGGCAGGTGAGCATATCCATCAACTGCTCGGCGTTGTCTTCATACAATCGAGTCAGTACGTTACCTCTGACCGGGGAACTACCCAGTGCCATCTGGGCGTCGTCGTCAGGCTTGATGGATTTGAAAAGAGTTTGGTAAGTGGCCTGGTGTGCGGCATCGATATGCCGGATCACCCAGTCTTGCAACGGGCCTTCGCGGGTGATTTCCTTTAACAGGTCGGGCTCGTGGGTATATTCCTGAAACACATGTGGCAATCGGTAAGGCGTGTACAGCACCCATGGGCCGAACAGTGGCGGCTTTGGACCTATCAGGTAAGCGCCCAGAACCCGAACAGGCGTAGCACCGTCGTTGGTAGCCAGTTCGAGAGGGCGGATAATCGCGGTCACGCCACGGACTTTTTCCCGCGCTACCGCGTCCGGCATATCGAATATCTGCCACACCAGGCTCCAGGCCCGCGGGCTGAGGCGTTGCGCCAGCTTCTCCTCATGGGCCCGGAGCAACAGTTGCCAGGGCAGTTGGCGGCAGTACAGCAGCTTACGCTTGAGCGCGTCTTCGGTGGCTGACGTCAAGTGGCCAGCGAGCAAGGTTCGGTAGGCGTCGGCGGTGTCCAATTGAAAGACCATTTGCACCACGGCCGTACCATCCAGCGCGGGCGGCAGTGGGGTCGCCGCGCGCGTCTCGGGTTCAATGGCCTGGGTGGGCAAATCGGGCAAGTGGCTCAAGGCGAAGTCAGTGAGGCTCAAGGTGTGCCCGTTCAGCGGCAACCGAGTGGGGATGAGGATATCGTCCGGGCTCAATTCCAGCTCAGGGAAGCGTTTTTTGAGCAGTTCCCGTAGCCGACCGGCGACGTGGTCGCGCAAGGACGGCACGCCGTGCAGGTAGTCCTGTTCATCCGGAGCGCTGTTCAGGTATTGCTGCAACAGTTCAGCCTGTCTTATCTGCTCGGTGTGCGTTGCTGTGCCCAGCCACGTGGGCAACTCTTGACGTTGAACAACCCCCTGCGCGATGGCCATGGCCCGGTCCAGATTGGAAGGCGCCACGTGCGCCATTTCGTTATCCAGGCAGTCCTGCAACTGCTGGATGTTCAGAGGGGCGGCGCGCCAATAGTCAATGCCACCGAGCATACGGACCACGTTGCTTTTTTGACGGTTGTTCAATAAATGCTCGTCAATGCGTTGCAGCGGCCCCAACTGAAACACCTGATGCGGCGCTCGATAGGGCCGCGCCAGGTTACGGATCAACGCCATGCGCTCTTCGGGCATGGCCAGGCGCTGCCCCAGCGCATCGCACAGGGCACGCAGCGATTGAAAGGCTTCATGGCCACGCTGGGGCGTCCATAACACGGCTTGCCCTGAACGCAGCAGGTCAACGCCGCCGCGCTCGGTCAATACGAAGCAGTTGGCCAGGCCGTGGGCGGTTTCATCCGTGCCGATCTTGAGCGTCAAGCCATAGGCGTCCGGGAAAAAGCCTCGCAGGCCCTGGCGCTTGAGGCGCAGCATGCCCTCGCTGCACAGTACGGTGTCCAGGATCGAGCCGGTGCGCGCGCTGAGGGTGCCATTGAGCCGGCGCATGTCCATTTCGCTGCGCAGTCCCTTCAGCAGCGCAGCGCTGAGTGGTTCCTGGTTTTCCCGCAGAAACGTGATCGGCACGTCGCGGATATCGTGGTTGGCGAGCGCGGACATGGCTTGCTCCACCATGCGATTGAAGGTGGCGCTCGACAGGTTGTTCAAGCGCAAGGCGGCCCCGGCCTGACGTGCATTGTAGAAGCCGACGCGCTGTGTATCGCCTACAGGCCCGCCGATCTCGGCCAGGCGTGCGATGAAATGATCAGTCAGGCTGATCGAGCTCAGCGGTAAACGGTCTTCCACTTGTTGGGCCGCCGTGGCGTAGGTGTTGATAGAGACCCTGTTGGCGTCGGCATCCACTTGATGCAATTGAAACTGGCGGTTCAGCGCCTCGGCAGCCAGGCGACGCAGTGTCGGATGCTTGGCCCGCAGCACCGTAAAAGCCGCTTTGGCGGACTGCAGCGCCTTGAATTCGCGCTTGGCGCGCTCTGCCTCCACGGTCGTGGGGCGCCCGTCGTCGCTTTGCACCGGCCGCGTACTCCAGCGCCCCCCTGTGTCCAGCCCAAGCAGTCGGTTGTCGAGCAGGGCGCGCACGTCCAGGGTGCAGTCGAGCAGTGCCTCCAGATCGACACGGCCTTCGCTGCGCCGGAAAATGCTCAGGGCCTGTTCCATATTGCGCGTTTGCTTGGCCACGATGTCCTCAAGCAGCACTTCAAACACACTGCCGCTGACCGGCAAGACGCTGATCTGCGCGGTTTCCATGCCGAGGAAGCGGCTGCGCTCATTGATGGACAGGTAGTTGCGCAGTTCGTCCTGGTGCCCGGCCGGCTTGAGCATCGCCAGCACGGTGGTGTCGAGATCGTCGATATTCTTGAGTGCCTGGAGCCCTAGGCTTTGGGTGTACAGATAAGTGTGGGTATCGCTGATCAATAGCGTCGAGGCCAGATCCATCGGGGCCAGGAACGGCGCACTGATGCGTAATCTATTGATCGTCAATGACGGGCGCAACGTGCAACGTGCGTGCGGCTCCGACACAAAAATCGCGCGCATGTAATAGCTTTCCTCGGCGCCTATAAGGCCGGCCTGGCGTTTGAACAGCAGGTCGGCGCGAAACTGTTCACCCACCACCTTGGCACAGAACTCAAGGCGAGATTCGCCGCCACCGTTGTCTTCGGTCCACCAGGTCCGCAGCAGGCTGCCCAGCAGGTTGGCCAGCACGCCAGCGGTTCGCTCCACCAGGCGCTCCCAGTGTTTTACATCCTCTTTACGCTGCGCAGCGTCGAAACCTCGGGTGTCATGGCGCGGATTGATAAACGTGCGTCTTTGGCCGGTGGGCCAGGCCTGCTTGAGATAGAACTGCAGCAACACGTCGCGCAGCGACATCGACGCCCGCCAGCCCGTTGTTTCACCCAGGGGCCCGGAGCGGCTTTCGACTCGCGTGTCGTTGTGGTCCAGGCCGGCGAAAACACCGCTGGCCATCGACGCCAGCGCCGTATCGAGCAGCGCGGGGAGCGTGGGGGTTGTGAGCAGCCGCTCCAACATGGCCTGTGCATTGAGTGACTGGTTGGCCCGTACGGCCCGTTCCTGCTCCACCATGACAGCGCCGTCAATGAAGGCGGTTGTCAACGTGAAGGCCTTTTGAGGCGAGAAGTCTTGTCGCTGTTCGATAGATAAAAATTGAACAATATCAATATGATGAATCGTATTCTTAAGGCGGCTTGAGACGTCCAGCAACAGGGCTGTACGGTCGTCGAACACCTCGATACCCCCATAAGGCGTGTACAGCAGGGCTTTGTTCGCGTCCGGGCTGGGGCTCATCATAAATGCCCCGGCCAACGCCACCGCGGGCTTGTCGGCCACGTTGATCCAGAGGGTTTCCACCTCCATGGGGTTCTTGCGTAGCTGCGGGGATCGCCGCGCTTGATCAGTGGAGTAATACAGCGTGTATATCCAGTTCAGGTCATTGAGTGTCAGTCCCAGCGCACGTTCGCGCTCAGTGGGGGCATTCCTGCTGGTCGTGCGCAGGAACTCGTCGAAAAAGTAAGGGGGCGCAATGCTTGCCATGGTTCGCTCTCCGTCACGGCCGGGGCGGCCGAACTCATGAGGCCAAGCTTAAGAAGGCCCGGTGCCTGCCTCGCGGTAGATAACTGCTGCAAGGCGGCGTCCGCATCGGCCCGGTGCCGCAGTTATCTACCGCCGCATCGCGCCGCGCACGCTTAGCCTGTCGCTTCCCCTTGGCTGTGACGGAGACGGCACCATGGCACGGCTGACGCCGCCTTATTTTTTCGATGAGTTCCTGCGCCCTGTCAGGCGAAAGCAACCGACTGAGCGCGAGCGCGAACTGGGCCTGAGCCTGCGCGATCTCGACTGGCTGCACACGCTGTATTACGCCAGCGACAAGGCCCGCCAGGACCCCGAACTGCGTAGCGCGCCCATGGTGGTGGAAAAACTGACGATTCACATCAACGGCAAAGCCCCGATGCCTTTGGCCGGTGTATTCATGATGAGCCCCGCCCCAGATGAAGCCAAGGCCGTGCTTTACACGCCTTATGGCGGCCTGGAAGTGTTCGACAGCCGCGCAAGCGCTCTGATCGATATCAGAAAACGCATGATGAATACGTCAGAACTCATTGATTTAAGTGAATTTATACCGATTATTCAGCGTCGAGAGCTGGAGGCGCTCACCGACCTGACCTTGACCCCGCACCTCATCCAGGGTGCGGTTATGCAAGATCAGGAAGCCTCGCTCATCGCGTGCAGGCAACACAACCTGCAAGCGATGCTCGATCAATTGCGCAAAACGCCCACGCTGCCGTGGATGCTCGATAGGGCGCTGGCCATCATGGGGCGCGCTCACTTTCCGGGCCTCGACCACCGTGACAGCCGCGTCAACAGTTTCGTCCCCACCCACGATGGACGCGAGCCGCAGTGGGTCAGCTCAGTGCCCTTGACCCAGGCGTTGCTGCAGTTTTACCTCATGCAAGGCTGGCCCACCGGGCAAATCCGCCGGTTCGACAACCCACGGCAGGTTACCTCGGGCATGAGCGACGCCCAGCGCATCGAGGACACAGAGCGCTGGCAAAGCCTGGTGGAAAGCAGCGCGCAAGTCCTTTCCAAGCTTTTGAGCAGCTTGTTGCACACCTACTGGAACGAAGACTTCGACAGCGGGCAGTCGCGCCAGGGCTTTTTTGCCCAGGTGTTGAGCGACACCTTGCGCATCGACCTGCTGCTCAAGCGCCAGAGCGGCATTGTGTCCGCCGAGGAGAGCCAACGCCTGTTAGGCGTTTTCCTGCCTGACCAAGCCTCCCGCCGCGCCCACTACGCACCGCTGCGCATTGAAACCGTGCACATCGAGGCACCTTACCGGCGTTCCATGGAACTGGCCGGGACCTTGATGTTCAGCAGCGTGCAGGCCTACCTGTATACCCACACGCGCGGGCTGCAGGTGCTCAAGGACCTGGACGATCTCAACGACACGTTATTGAGCATGCTCAAGGCGCCCGGCCATGAAGATGAGCTGCTCAATTTTTTGTCGCTGGATGAGCGCAGTGTGTTTGTTGAAGAAAATGATTTAAAAATCAAAAGCATGCCAATCAAACATAATGTTTTTGGTGAAATGATAGAAACAGTTGTGGCGAAGCAGCTCAGCAATCTGGAATTTGCCCTGGACGTGTTTCGGCGCAGTGACGCAAAGGTCGACCTGGCCGCGTTGCTCGACTGCGTCCTGGACGTGCGCCAGATGCTCGATCAACGCCTGCTGGCGTTGGACGCCGGTGGGCGCTGGAGCCTGAACCCGGTCACCCGCGGCTATGGCCTTCCGTCGACGGTGCAGGCTGAACGCGCCAAGTTGCAATTGCCGACCTTGCTGGCCGCGGCCACGGCCGTGCGGGCCTTGCACGACAAACATCCCACCCTGCGCCAGTTGGCAATGCACGCGTTGAATGTCGAGCTGGAAAAAAGCCAACTGTCGCAGCAGGCCAATGAGGTTTATATCAACACCTATGCCAGCGCGGCACAGCAATCGGAGGAGCGCGCGCCCGAACGCTCACTGAGTATGGTGGAGCACTTTATCGAGTGCCTGGCCGGGGTCGGCAGGCCGGTCCCGGACTCGCCCCGCACGGGTTTCTACAGCGAACGGCGCGCCGGTGCCGCGCTGCGCTGGAACAACCTGGGCAGCCGGCTGTTCAATGCAGTCATCGACCGCGCAAGGGTGCCTTTTTTCAATCATGACGTGCGGACCTTGCCACGCCTGTTTCTGCAGCAACATCAGGCACAACTGAGCGAGGCCTTGATGCTGGGGTTGCGCGGCGAAGCCGACCTGCGCCTGTTGAATAAAAGCCTGCCGCGCAGTGCCCATGAAGTCCTGGATACGGTATTGCGCCACGATAGCCTGACTCGCCTCAAGCGCCACGGGCTCAACGGCTTCCTGCCGGATGCGTTCAGCTTGACCGTGACCTCGGACGGTGGCGACACGCTCTATCCCTTGGCCAACTGCTTTGTACTGACTGAGCGGGGCGGTATCGACCCCGCACTCTCGGGCCTGGCCGTGGTGTGGACGCCGCGCCTGGGGTATGAAGCCTTCGCCTCGATCCAGGCGGTCTGCCGGCGCCTGGAACAGCGCCTCGCGCAGCCGGATGAACGCTGGTCGCTCCTGGAAAACCTGGCGATCACCCGCCGCCTTGCGCATCAGAACTACCGGCTCGGTCCATTGCAGCGCATCGATGAACATCTGCTTAACAATCGCCGGGAAAGCTGGCATGACTTTGCGCTCGATCATATTGATTACTTGCTGCGCATCCCCCTGGCCCCGCGACCTATGCAGGACTGCCTGGACAACGCCATGCAGCAACCACTGCCCACCAACCTGAATCAAGCGGTGGCCATCGCCCTGGGGATGGTCCATCAACAGGACTTGCCGGTGTGGCTGGGCATGGCCTCGCCCGAGGAGCAGCGCCTGCAGGCGCAGTTGCTTGAGCAATACCGTGTCAGCACCTTGGACGCACGCGACTACCTGCACAGCCTGCCGACATTGCGCGAACACGTTGCACTTGCGCTCAAGACCCTGCTGGACAAGCGTTTTCCTACCCTGGCAATCGATCCGCATAACATACTCATCCCCGGCCGACCGGCCCTCAACGGCCACAACCTGAGCCTGATCGATTTCGCGCTGGGGCATTTGCCTGATCTGCAGGGCGACAACATTCGCCCGCATTCGCGAACCGCGACCGCATTACCTGCGGCATTGGACGGCGCGGCAGTCGTGCAACTGGTGCGTCAGCTGGATCTGGCCGCCGGTTACGGCGCGCTGCTCAAAACGCATCTGGACGGGAATAACGAAGACAGTCTCCAGCGTCGAGCCTTGTTTTGCAGGCAACTGCCCTGGCAACTCTTGCGCCATGCCCATCAAGAGAAGCTTGAAGAACGCATCAGCGCCAAGGCGTGGAGCCTCGTCATGCAGGTATTCGACATGCCGGATGCGGTGGCGCGCGCCGCCCTCGGTGGGGCTACGGCGATGATTCGGCCCTTGGAGCTGATCGCCACCCCTGGCGCGGTGCCGGCCAAGCCGCTGGGCGTGTACCTGATCGGCCCGCAGGCCGCGGCTAACGGCCCGTTGGTGTTATACGCGCCTTACAGTCCGTTGCCAGTGCTGCGTGAATATGCGCGCGAAGAGGATCTGCTCGATGAAATAAACCGTCCTGGCCCGCTGCAGGACTGGCTCATCCGCCAGTTGGACGGCGCTCACCAAGCCACTTACCGTCATCTGCTGGACCCGCGTGAGCCCTCCAAAGGCACGGACATTCGGCTCACGTCCACGCCTGTCGCAGGCAACGTCCTGTCATTGCTATTTGAAGACAACACGCGCTGCCTGATCAAAATGCTGGCCTGCCAGTTCGACCCCGGCGGCAAGACCGAGTGGGAAGCGGTCACCCGCCTGCTGCGCAAAGGCATTCCCATCGCCCTGCAATTCATTGCCGGCAAACTCACCTATCCGTGGGTGGTGTGGCGCAGTTTCCAACTGTTCAAGGCATCGGCCGAAGACTTGCAGCAACAGCATTGGGGCCCGGCGCTGAAACATTTCATCCTGGGCGTGGCAAAACTCGCCGCATTGCGCGAGCCCCTTGATGCCGCGCCGGCAACCGCTACCCCGTCTGAAACCGCGTCAACCGGGCTGGATGAGCCGGTGCCGGTCGCGACCACGCTGGCGACGCTGGATGTGACCGCTGCGCTGCGCACCCGCCTGCAACATTTTGAAGAACGCAGCGTTGCCCTGGCTGACCTGGCGCAAAGCGTCCAGACCCATGTGTACCGAGCGCCCGGCACGTCGAATGGTTATGTGCCTGTCGCGGGCAAGGTCTACCCGGTGCGTAGGGCCGGTGAGCGTTGGTGCATTGCCAAGGATGATGAAGTCGGGCCTTTTGTGCAGCGCGACAGCAGCGGTAAATGGGTGCTTGACCTGAGCCGGCACAACCCGCGATTCGGTAAAACCCTGTCGCGTTATGCGGGGCTCAGGTACACCCGCAGCGCCGAGCATGACGCGATTCATATCGAGGCGGTGGGGCTTGGACAAATCACGGCACTGTCGGGCTGGAAAGCTCAGTGCATCAATGAAGCACTCAACGTGGCGACCTATTACGCCGTCAATTGCAAGCGCAATATCCAGTTCTTCGCCAAAGACCGTCTCTTGGGAAGCCGTCTGGGGCTGTTCTTCACCGAACTGTTCGGCGTCGTGAGCCTAAGTCCCGCACAGTTGGCGCGGGTCGAGCAGCGGGTGGATGAAGTGCTCAACGAGCTGGTCAACCCTAGCCTGTGCAGCCCCGATTCCGCGCGGTTTGTCAGTGGCACCAGCCGCTGGAGCCCCATCGACACCTATGCCTTTGTCCTGCCGGACGACATCGACAAGAAAATCTACCTGCTGGATCGTTTTTTCGATCCCCGCCTGGACGTCTACCAGAACCGTTTGAACGCGCCCTTCAGCATCAGCGCCCACGCCCGGGCCACCGTGCTGATCCACGAACTGACGCACCTGATGGGCAATACCGAGGACATCGCCTACCTGGACAGCATGCGCCCGTTCAATGACCTGATTAATCTCACCACCGAGCGTGGCCGGGAGTTGCACACCGATCTGGTCGATCTGCGCTCCCTGGCATTGTCGACCCTGACCCCTGCCAACTTGCTGTTCAAGGCCTGGGATACCCTCTCGGCGCGTTGGGAAAACCTGGGCCGCGACCCCACCACGGCGCATGCCAGGGATAAAATCCTGAAAATGACCGGCGCTAAGACCTTGCACGACGCCCGGCAGATCTTCATGAGTAATGCAGACAAGCGTATCGACACGATTCTGGCCAATGCCGACTCGGTCACGTATTTGATTGCCGAAGTGGGCAGGCAATTGGATCCAGGGGCCTGATCGCACGGTAAGTCTTGCGCGGCTCGACAGCCTCGTATTGACAGCAGGCGCGGCGTGCGTTGTTAATCCTGGCCTGGGTTTCCAGTCTTGTTGCCCCTCCAATCATAAAATCGGAGCTTCAGATGTCTGCGCAGTCCTTGGTCGTTGAAGGTTCCACCGCCCGCATTACTTTCACGGCGCTGGTGGCGTTGCTCCAGCGCATCTTCGAGCGCCATGGCACGTCCGCGCACGTGGCGGCGATCCTGGCGCGCAACTGCGCCAGCGCCGAGCGAGATGGCGCCCATAGCCACGGGGTGTTTCGCATGCCCGGTTACCTGTCGACCCTGGCCAGTGGCTGGGTCGACGGCAAGGCGTTGCCCGAGGTCACGGATGTGGCCTCAGGCTACGTGCGGGTGGATGCGCGCAATGGCTTTGCCCAGCCGGCGCTGGAAGCGGCGCGCGGGTTGCTGGTGGAAAAAGCCCGCAGCGCCGGGATTGCCTTGCTGGCGATTCATAACTCCCACCATTTCGCGGCCTTGTGGCCCGATGTCGAGCCGTTCGCCGAAGAAGGCCTGGTGGCGCTGAGCGTGGTCAACAGCATGACCTGCGTGGTGCCCCACGGCGCTGATCGGCCCTTGTTCGGCACCAACCCCATCGCGTTCGCCGCGCCGCGTGCCGATGGCGCGCCGATTGTGTTTGACCTGGCCACCAGCGCCATTGCCCATGGCGATGTGCAGATCGCCGCGCGCAAGGGCGAGCGCTTGCCGCCGGGCATGGGCGTGGATGGGCTGGGCCAGCCGACCCAGGACCCCAAGGCCATCCTTGAAGGCGGTGCGCTGTTGCCGTTTGGCGGGCACAAGGGCTCGGCGCTGTCGATGATGGTGGAGTTGCTGGCGGCGGCGCTGACCGGGGGCAACTTCTCGTTCGAATTCGACTGGTCGGAGCACCCCGGCGCGCGCACGCCCTGGACCGGGCAGTTATTGATTGTGATCGACCCGAGCAAGACCGGCGGCCAGGTGTTCGCCGAGCGCAGTCAGGAGCTGGTGCGGCAGATGCATGCAGCGGGGTTGCGGCGCTTGCCGGGTGACCGGCGTCATCGCACGCGAGCGAAGGCCGAAAAAGAGGGGATTGTGCTGGAAGCTGAAGAGTTGCAGCGCTTGCAAGCGATGGCAAACGCCTGAAAAAAGGCTGCGCACTGGGCGCAGCCGATCTTGCTCAGTTGCGACGGCCCAACAGCAGGCCCACCACCAGGCCAAAGCCCGCGGAAATCGCCACGGTCTGCCACGGGTGGCCACCGATATAGGTTTCGGTAGCGTCCACCACCGGCTTGCTGCGTTCGCGCACGTTGGACACCGAGTCCAGCGCTTGCTTGAGTTTGATGGCGACCTGTTCGCGCAGGGTTTCGCCTTCTTCTCCCACCAGCGCGGCGCTGCTTTTGAGCAGTTTGTCCGATTCTTCGATCAACGCCGTCAGTTCACTGAACGCTTGATCCTTGATTTGCTCTTCGACGGCTTGGGCAGCGGTTTTGCGGGCCATTGGGTGACTCCTTGCAAGTGAATGTGACAGTGAACAATGGAGTGCGGCGTGGCGGCAAAAGTTGCAGTTTATTTGCGCGCCGGTCGCCGTGGGCAGAAATCGGAATCAGGAAATTTCGACCTACGGTGTAAGATGTCGCCTATTTTATGCAGCAGGTAATCCAACATGAGCTTCAATCTCGCCAACAAGACCCTCGCCGAACGCGCCGAGCTGGAAGATGAAAAGTCGCGTCTCTACGACCTGTGGCAAACCAACCTGGGCAAGGCCAAGGGTGAGGCCGCGCGGTTGTTCGGCGAACGCGCCAAGCGCAAGGGCAAGTGGGCCGAATGGGTACGCGCGGAACTTGACGGCATGTCGCCGCCGGAGTTCTCCAACATGGTGCGCAGTGAGGTCAACAAGCTGATGGCGGCGGCTAAGTAAAGCTCGCCACCACTGCTTCGCGAACTTTCAGCAACAGCGGATCAAGCTGCGCCTGGGTGCGCCAGCCCAGCTCCACCGGATAGCGCGGCAGGGCCAGCGGGCACGGCACTACATGCAGGCCGGTCATTTGCGCGATGGCCCGCGCGGCATGCCCCGGAATGGTCGCCACGGCCTGGCTGCCCTTGAGCAAAAACGGCAGCGCGGCAAAGTGGCTGGTGGAGGCGCACACCTGGCGGGTCAAGCCCTGCGCCGCCAACCCCTCGTCGGTGATGCCGATAAACCCGCCGGACGACACCAGCACATGCTCGCGAGCGACGAATTCCTCCAGGCTGATGCCGGGCTGGCTTGAATCCACCAGGCAGCAATAATCCCCCTCCGCCAGCACTTGGCGACTCAAGCGGCTGTGGGCGAAACCGCCTGCGGTAATCGCCAGGTCGAGCGTGCGGTCGAGCAGGGCGCCCGCCACGATCTGACTGTGGGTCTGACGGAAAATCACGCGCAGTTTCGGCGCCCGTCGGGCGATCTCTTCCATCAGCCGACGGCCATAGGCAATCTCGAAATCATCAGACAAACCCAGCACCACGGAGCGGCCCTGGTACTGCGGGTTGTGCGGATTGGCCATTGCCAGGCTCTGTCGACACCGATCCAGCGCTTCGCTGATCAACGGTTTCAGCTGGTTGGCCCGCAAGGTGGGCGCCAGGCCGCGCCCGGTGCGCACGAACAATTGATCGTCATACACCTCGCGCAAGCGCCGCAGCCCGGCGCTGATGGCCGATTGGGTGACACCCAGGCGCAACGCCGCGCGGCTGGCGCTGGACTCGTCATGCAGCGCTTCGAAGGTTTTAAGCAAGTTGAGATCGACCTGGGCGATATTTATCTGGCTCATATCATTCAGTGCTGAGGTGGGCTTTATTCATGATCGAGGCTGGCGGGAGAATGGGCAACCCCTGACTTCGGAGTGAATGTGATGCCTGTTTCTACTGTAGCGGCCCTGCAAATCGGCTCCTTGCCTGGCGGCAAGGCTGACACCCTGGCGCAGATCCTGGCCTACGAGCACGAAATCCTGCGCAGCGGTGCGCAATTGGTGGTGATGCCTGAAGCGCTGCTGGGCGGTTATCCCAAAGGCGAAGGCTTCGGCACGCAACTGGGCTATCGCCTGCCGGAAGGGCGCGAAGCCTTTGCGCGTTATTTTGCCAACGCCATCGACGTGCCAGGCGCCGAGACCGAAGCGCTGGCGGGCCTGTCGGCGCGCACCGGTGCAAGCCTGGTACTGGGCGTCATCGAGCGCAGTGGCAGCACTTTATACTGCACCGTGCTGTATTTTGAACCGGCGGGTGGCCTGGTGGCCAAGCACCGCAAATTGATGCCGACCGGCACCGAGCGGCTGATCTGGGGCAAGGGCGATGGTTCGACGCTGCCGGTGATCGATGCAGCCGTGGGACGCATCGGCGCAGCTGTGTGCTGGGAAAACATGATGCCGCTGCTGCGCACGGCGATGTACGCCAAGGGCGTAGAAGTGTGGTGCGCGCCGACGGTGGACGAGCGCGAAATGTGGCAAGTGAGCATGCGCCACGTGGCCCATGAAGGGCGCTGCTTTGTGGTCAGCGCGTGCCAGGTGCAGGCGTCGCCCCAAGCGTTGGGGGTGGAGGTCGCCCATTGGCCGTCGGACCGTCCGTTGATTGCCGGCGGCAGCGTGATTGTCGGGCCGATGGGCGACATCCTGGCCGGGCCTTTGCTGGGTGAGGCGGGGTTGCTGACTGCACGGATCGACACCGCTGACCTGGTGCGCGCGCGGTATGACTATGACGTAGTGGGGCATTACGCCCGGCCGGATGTGTTCGAATTGGTGGTGGATGAGCGCGCAAAACCGGGCGTGCGTTTTGTCACTGATTAAACGCAGTCAAAAATGTGGGAGCTGGCTTGCCTGCGATAGCGGTCTGTAGTGAGCGGGCTTGTCCCGCGCTGGGCTGCGAAGCAGCCCCAGTAAGCAGAATGCGGTGTATCAGACATTCCGCAGAGGCTGGTTTTAGGGCCGCTTCGCAGCCCAGCGCGGGGCAAGCCCGCTCACTACAGAGCACACTCGCAGGCAAGCCGGCTCCCACATTAGATAATCATCGGCCGCAAGATTTGGCTGCCAGCCATTCAGCGCGGGTCATTTCCCATAGGTCGCGCGGGAAGGTGCCCTCGACAAACTCGCCTTCTTCCGTCCTGATCAACCGCATGCCCGTACGCTCGGAAATCCGCCGTGACCTCAGGTTGGGCGCGGCCTTGGGCACCCGCATGGACAACACAGCTTGCATGGTGTTTACCAGGCAGCGGTATTCGGAAGGTCCAGTGTGCCACGATCCACAAAGCGCATCGTGCCGAACAGGCCGCCGGCCAATTTGCCGCGCAGCACATAGGGCAGGTTGTTCAGGCTCTGGGTCTGGCTCAGGCCCAGGGTCTGGCGCAGAAAGGAAAACGCCGAAACACTCACCGGTACCATTAGCACCGTTTCGGAAAAACGTGGGATGGAACCGCTTTGATCGCTCACCCCCGACGCCAACGGCCGGCCGTTGACCTCCAGGTCCAGGGCCACGCCGTTGTAGTCGATGGCCGTTTCATTGGGGTTCTGCACCCGCAGTTTCACGGCGAAGCGCACTTCCAGCTCCTGGCTTTGCAGCGGCTCGATGCCCACCACAGTGATGTTAACCGGGTCACGGTTGGGGAACAGCGCGCAGGCGCTCAAGGTCAGCAGTAACAGCGATACAACCATGAGCTTGCGCATGTAACAGTGCTCCTATTTCTTCGCGACGTCCGGGTCCTGCATCACTTTGAGGGTCGAGGACTCCGGATCGAATTCATCCTCGTCCAGCTCTATGAACTCCTCAGGCAGGAAAATGTTCAGCACGATTGCACAGAAAGCGCCCACGGTGATCGGCGACTCGAAGATGTTGTGCAGCGCCTTGGGCAGCTCGCGCAGCACTTCCGGCACGGCGGCAACGCCCAGGCCCATGCCCAGCGAGATCGCCACGATCAGCACATTGCGCCGATGCAGGCCGGCTTCGGCGAGAATCTTGATACCCGCCACGGCCACGGTGCCGAACATGATCAGGGTCGCGCCGCCCAGGACCGGCTTGGGCATCAGTTGCAGCACCGCGCCGACCATCGGGAACAACCCCAGCAGCACCAGCAGGCCGGCGATAAAGTACGCCACGTAGCGGCTGGCCACGCCGGTCAGTTGGATCACACCGTTGTTCTGGGCGAAGGTCACCATCGGCAGGCTGTTGAAGGTGGCCGCCATCGCCGAGTTAAGGCCATCGGCCAGCAGGCCGGACTTGATGCGCTTGATGTACAGCGGGCCCTTGACCGGCTGCTGGGAAATCATCGAGTTGGCCGTCAGGTCACCGGCCGCTTCGAGAGGGGAAATCAGGAAAATCACCGCCACGGGAATAAACGCCACCCAATCGAACGAGAACCCGTACTTGAACGGTACCGGTACGCTGATCAACGGCACCTGGGGCAATGCCGCCAGGTCCACGCGGCCCATCAGCCAGGCCACGACGAAGCCCAGGGTCAGGCCGATCACGATCGAGCCCAGGCGCAGGAACGGGTTGTTGAAGCGGTTGAGCACCACAATGGTCAGCAGCACCAGCGCCGCCAGGCCCATATTGCTCGCCGCGCCGAGATCGCTGGCGCCGAAACCGCCGGCCATGTCGGTCACCGCGACCTTGATCAACGACAACCCCATCAAGGTGATGATGGTACCGGTGACCACCGGGGTGATCAGCTTGCGCAGCTTGCCGATGAACTGGCTGAGCACCACTTCGATGAAGGCTGCGAAAAAGCAGATGCCAAAAATCGTCGAAAGGATCTCATCGGTGCCGCCGCCCCGAGCCTTGACCATGAAGCCGGCGCTGAGAATCACGCTGATAAACGAAAAACTGGTGCCCTGCAGGCACAACAGACCCGAGCCGATCGGGCCGAACGTGCGCGCCTGCACAAAGGTGCCGAGCCCCGACACGAACAGCGCCATACTCACCAGGTAAGGTACTTCGCTTTCCAGGCCGAGCACGCCGCCGACGATCAAGGTGGGGGTGATGATGCCGACAAAGCTGGCCAGCACATGTTGCAACGCGGCAAAGATCGCCGCGGTGAAGTGCGGGCGGTCTTCCAGGCCGTAGATCAGGTCGGATTTATAGCGCGGGCGGGGGGCTTGAGCATCAGACAAAATGAGGGCTCGGGTCAGAAAAGGGAGGCGCAGGATGCCAGAAACGGCCAGCCCTCAGAAGTGTAATAAATTTTTTATAAAGCGCCCTGCGCCAAACCCCGACATCAGCCGATACCTCGTATAGGCCTACCTATCCATGCCAACAGGGGTGGCCACGGTCTGTGCAGCGCGTTGGCGCTGGCGGATCGTTTCGCGGCAGGACGCTAGCAAACATTACTTCTGAGAGCCTCCCTTATGTCCCTCCGTCATCTGAACATTGCCCCTCGCGCATTCCTCGGGTTTGCCTTCATCGCCGTCCTGGTGGTCATCCTGGGGGTGTTTGCGGTCAACCGCATGACCCTGATGCGTCAGGCTTCGTCGGACATGAGCACCAACCAGCTGCCCAGCGTGACGTCCCTGGGGCACATGACGGAAAATGTGCTGCGCATGCGCATCCTGTCCTTTCGCGTGCTGGTCAACCGTGAGCCGGCGGCCCTGCAGGAAGCCGAAACTCGTATCGGCGTGCTGGTCGACAAGGTCAGGACCGCCCAGAGCCACTATGCCGCGTTGCCGGCAGGTGCCGAAGAGGCGGTGCTGTACAAGACGTTCGCGACGACCCTGGACAACTACGTCAAGGCCCAGGCCGACATGATTGCCCTGTCCAAGCAAGACAAGGTCGATGAAATGCGTGCCCTGATCAACAGCCGCATCAAGGAAGGCACCGACCAGATGGGCGAGCAGTTGAACAAACTGATCGCCCTCAACGCCGCCGGCGCCAAGGCCGCCGATGCCCAGGCCGAACACAGTTACGAGGCCGCCATTACCGGCGTTATCGTCGTGTCGGTCGCCGCTGCGCTGCTGACCGTGTTGCTGGCCTGGCTGCTGACCCGCAGCATCGTCACGCCGTTGCGCAAGGCCGTGCAAGCGGCAGAAAGCATCGCCGGCGGCAACCTGACCGCCACCATCGATGACGACGGCAAGGATGAGCCGGCACGCCTGATCAGCGCCTTGTCGGCCATGCAGACCAACCTGCGCCAGACCATCCAGCACATTGCGGGCTCGGCCACGCAGTTGGCGTCCGCCGCCGAAGAACTGAGCGCGGTCACCGAGGAAGCCTCCAAGGGCTTGCAGCAACAGAACAACGAAATCGACCAGGCGGCCACGGCGGTCAACGAGATGACGGCGGCCGTGGAGGAAGTGGCGCGCAATGCGGTGTCCACGTCCGAGGCGTCCGGGCAGTCCAACCAGGCCGCGCGCGAAGGCCGCGACCGCGTGATGGATACCGTCGGCGCGATCCAGACCATGACCCAGGACGTGCAGAACACCGCCGTGATGATCGAAGGCCTGGCCACTCAGGGGCGTGACATCGGCAAGGTCCTTGACGTGATCCGCGCGATCGCCGAGCAGACCAACCTGCTGGCGCTCAACGCCGCCATCGAAGCGGCCCGCGCCGGTGAAGCCGGGCGCGGCTTTGCGGTGGTGGCGGACGAAGTGCGGGCATTGGCCCACCGCACAGCCCAGTCGACCCAGGAAATCGAAAAAATGGTCGCCGGTATCCAGAACGGCACCGGTGAAGCCGTGCAATCGATGCAACAGAGCAACCAGCGCACCCAGAACACCCTGGAGATGGCCCGCGCCGCCGGCGTGGCACTGGAGCAGATCACCCAGTCCATCAGCTTGATCAACGAACGCAACCTGGTGATCGCCAGCGCGTCGGAAGAGCAGGCCCAGGTGTCCCGTGAAGTGGACCGCAACCTGGTGAACATCCGCGACCTGGCCACGCAGTCGGCGGCGGGTGCCAACCAGACCAGCGCGGCCAGCCATGAGCTGTCACGCCTGGCGGTGGATTTGAATGGGATGGTGGCTCGGTTCGTTATCTGACGAGCGCTGCAATTCAACTGTGGGAGCTGGCTTGCCTGCGATAGCAATTTGTAGTGAGCGGGCTTGTCCCGCGCTGGGTGGCGAAGCCGCCCCAAACCAGGCGACCCCGTTTCATCCTGAACGTGAGCGGCGTCTTCATTGGGGCGGCTTCGCCACCCAGCGCGGGGCAAGCCCGCTCACTACACAGTTGGTTTTGTGGCGGGCCAGGGGCTATTGCTGCCAGGCCGCTGGGTTCACCAGATTCTTCGGTTTCTCTCCCGCCAACGCCGCCAGCAGATTCTCCACCGCACACGTCGCCATCGCCTCGCGCGTTTCATGGGTCGCCGAGCCGATATGCGGCGTGGCCACCACGTTATTCAGGCGCAGCAGGGGGGAGCCATGATCGAGCGGTTCCTTCTCGAACACATCCAGCCCGGCCGCGCGGATAGTGCATTGCTGCAACGCGTCGACCAGCGCCGCCTCATCCACCACTTTGCCCCGCGAAATATTGATAAAGATCGTCTCCGGGCCCATCAGCGCAAACTGTTCGGCGCCGATCAACTTTTCGGTCTCGGCGGTGAGCGGCAGCGTCAGGCAGACAAAATCGGCCTGTTGCAGCAGGTCATTCAAGCTGCGGTACTGCGCGCCGAAGCGAGCTTCCACCGCCGGTTTGGGCGAATGGCTGTGGTAGATCACCGGCATGCCAAACCCAAAATGCCCGCGCTGGGCCAGGGCTTCGCCGATGCGGCCCATGCCAATGATACCGAGGGTCTTGCCGTGGACATCACTGCCAAAGTGCGCCGGGCCGATGTTTTTGTTCCACTGGCCGGCGCGCACCATGTCGGCGAGCTCCACCACACGCCGGGCGGTCGCCAGGATCAGCGCAAAGCCGGTGTCGGCGGTGGTTTCGGTGAGGACGTCGGGGGTATTGCTGAGCAGGATACCGCGCCCGGTCAGGTAGTCGATGTCGTAGTTGTCGACGCCCACCGACACGCTGGCCACCGCCTCCAGTTTCGGTGCCAGGTCCAGCAGCGTGGCATCCAGGCGCAGGCTGGCACCGAGCAGGCCATGGGCGCCGGGCAGGGCGTGGCGCAGCTTGGTCAGGCCTGGCTCGTCCAGGGCTTCAATCAGTGTGACCTCGGCCTGTTCATGCAGGCGGGCCATCAGCGGCGCGGAGAGTTTCTTGTACAGCACGACAGATTTTTTCATGAGGTCTTTACCTTCAACTCCGGGGTTGGCACCCGCACGCGATCACTGGCGCCGGGCTTGAGGAAAATCGTCAGCACCACCGCGAACATCAACGCACCGCTCATCAGCAGGTACGACGCGCCGGGCGAACCGGTACTGCTATTGAGGTAACCCACCAGGTACGAACCGCCGAACGAACCGAGGGCGCCCATGCTGTTGATCAGCGCCATGGCGCCGCCGGCGACGTTGGCCGGCAGGATCTCCGGCACGATGGCGAAAAACGGCCCGTAAGGCGCATACATGCAAGCCCCGGCGATCACCAGCAAGGTGTAGGACCACCAGAAGTGCTCGGCACCGAGTACGTAGGACGCGTAGAACGCAATCGAGGCGATCAGCAGCGGCGGCCACACAAAGCGTTTACGCTTTTGCAACTTGTCCGACCCCCAGCTCACCGCCAGCATGCCGATCACCGCTGCCAGGTAAGGCAGCGCCGACAGCCAGCCGGCCTCGACCATGTCCATCTGCAAGCCCGCCTTGAGGATCGACGGCAGCCACAGCACAAAGCCGTACACGCCGATGCTCCAGCAGAAGAACTGCAGCGCCAGGATGATCACCTTGGGCGAGCGAAAGGCTTCGGCGTAGTTCTTCACCGCCTTGATACCGACTTGCTCGGCGGCCAGGGCGCTTTCCAGGTCCTGTTTCTCGGCCTCGCTCAGCCACTTGGCGTCCTTAGGGCGCTCATCGGCCAGCTTCCACCAGATGAAGGCCCAGAACACCGCCGGCAGGCCTTCGATGATAAACATCCAGCGCCAGCTGAAATGCTGCACCAGGTAGCCCGACACCACCGACATCCACAGCATGGTCACCGGGTTGCCGAGGATCAGGAAGGTGTTGGCGCGCGAGCGTTCGGCACGGGTGAACCAATGACACAAGTACACCAGCATGGCCGGCATCACCGCCGCTTCGACCACGCCGAGCATGAAGCGGATCACGATCAGCATGTAGGCGTTGGAGACCACACCGGTCAGGGTGGCCAGGCCGCCCCAGAGGATCAGGCTGACAAAGATCAGCTTCTTGACGCTGCGCTTTTGCGCGTAGATCGCCCCCGGCACCTGGAAGAAAAAGTAACCGAGGAAAAACAGCGCCCCCAGCAACGACGACATGCCGGGGGTGATCATCAAGTCTTCGGCCATCCCGGAGGCGGCGGCGAAGCCATAGTTGGCGCGGTCCAGGTACGCCAGGCTGTAGGTGATAAAAACGATGGGCATGATGTACCACCAACGACGGGTGGCGAGTTTCACGGTTTCCATGGGGTTGCTCCTGAGCTTGTTGTAGTTGTGGCAACAGGTGTGGGTCAAGCGACGGATCGGGTGGGCAGCTCTGAACGGCTGGGCAAGCCTTCCATATCGCCACGGCTCTGCACGGCGCGGCTGCCGATCCAGTTCCCGCGCTGTACCGCCTCGGGAAAACTGAGGTTTTCCAGCAGCGCGCTGATCATGCCCACGGCAAAACCATCGCCGGCGCCGACCGTGTCCACCACCGTTTCGACCCGCACGGCGGCCACGAAACCCTGGTCCATCTGGGTGCGGTAGTAGGCACCGTCGGGGCCGAGCTTGATCGCCACGGCTTCGGCGCCCTGGTCGAGGTAGAACGCGGCAATGTCGGCCGGGTCATCGAACCCGGTGAGCAGACGGCCTTCGCTCAAGCCCGGCAGGACCCAATCGGCCCTGGCGGCGAGGGCGTTGATCTCGCGGATCATCGTCTGCTGGTTGGCCCACAGCGATGGGCGCAGGTTGGGGTCGAACGACACGCTGCGCCCGGCCTTGCGCATCTGCGTCATCAGCTCCACGGACAGCTCGCGGGTGGCTTCGGACAAGGCAGGTGGAATACCGGTGGCATGCAGGTGCCGGGCGTGCAGCAGGGCAGGGCTGATCGCGGCGATCGACAAATGGCTGGCCGCCGAACCCTTGCGGAAGTACTCCACCTGGGGGTCAGCGCCCGCGTCTTCGCGGGATTTGAGTTGAAAGCCGGTCGGGTGCAGCGGATCGACCGCTACATGCCGGCAATCCAGGCCTTCCTGGGTCAAGGTATCGACCACGAAACGCCCGAGGGAATCATCGCCGACCCGGCTCAGCCAGGCCACATTGAAACCCAGGCGCGACAGGCCAATGGCGACGTTGCTGTCGGCGCCCGCGATGCGTTTGTGAAACTGGGCGACCTGGGCCAGGTCGCCGGTCTGCTCGGCGACGAACATCGCCATGGTTTCACCAAACGACAGGATATCGATCTCAGACATGCGCATTCTCCGCACGGGGTTGGCCCAGCAGGGCGAGGGCGGTGACCTGCTGCGCGGTGACGTCGACCAAGTCATCGCCTTGCAGCGGAAATTCCACGGCCCGGGTAATACCTGGAGTCATCAGCTTGAGCAGTTGTTCCCACAGATGCAGATCGGTGGGGCCGGGCGGCTGCGCGACCAGCTTGCCGTCGGCGCGACGGGCGACGGCCTTGCAGTGCAGATAATCCACATGCCGGCCCAGCAGGCGCGCGGCGGTGAGGGCGGATTGGTCTTGCCACTGCCAGTTGCCGATATCAAAGGTCATCTTTACCGGCAGGCCCAGGCGTTCGACTTCGCTGAAGAAGCGTTGCATCGGCTCGATGCGGCCGCCGTGCAAGGTCTGGTCGTTCTCCACCAGCAGCTTGACCGGGTGGCGATCGAGCAGGGCGTGCAGGCTTTCCAGATCGTTAGTGTCGGTGAAATAGCCGAGGGAGACTTTCAGCCAGCGAGAGCCAAAGGACTGGGCGCGGTCCAGGGTGGCGGCGAGTTCGGCATTGGGTTGGGCGCGACCGGCGACCCAAAGTTCCAGGGGCGATGAGAACACGGATTCCAGGCCATTTTCGGCGGCGGCCTGGGCCAGTTCGGAGGGCTGTTCGACGGTCAGCAATTCCTCACGCCATTCGATGCGTTGGGCACCGGCGCTGGCGAGCAATTCGACGAAACTCAACTGGCCCTGCTGGCGAACCAGGTCGGCGCCGTAGCTGGAAAGACTGATGGAGACGTGGTGTTTATGCATTGTTATTTATCTCTGAAACCGGTTTCATTTTTATACGCAAAACAAATGTGGGAGCTGGCTTGCCTGCGATAGCGGTGTGTCAGGCACCTTGATTGGCCTGACACACCGCCATCGCAGGCAAGCCAGCTCCCACAAGGGATTGGGTTGAGCCGCGGATAATGAGTTGTGGCAGGAAATCCAGGGTACGCGTCGGCTCGGTATCACCGCGCAAGCGCTTGAGCAGGCAATCAAACGCCGTCGCACCAATCGCCTCGGTGGGCTGGGCGAGGGCGGTGATGCCGCTGCCCACGAGCGGGTACCACTCCAGATCATCCAGGGCGATCAGGCCGACATCGTCGAACAGGTTGCAGCCCAGGTTTTTCAGCGCGCGGGCGCAGGCCAACGCGGCGATGCCATTGGCGCAGAACAGTGCCTTAGGGCCAGGTTTCGCAAGAAAGCTTTGCAGATTGTTTTCCAGCGCGGCATCCATCTCAAGCACCGCACCGGTCAACGCCGGACGCCTGGCGATTTCGGCCTTGAAACTCTCCAGGCGCTCCAACCGCGAACTGGTGCCATCGGTGGCTTCGCTCACCAGCAGCACATCGCGGTAACCCTGTTGCTCCAGGTGTTCCACCGCCATGCGCACCGCTGCCGGGTTGTCCAGGCCGACCAGGTCGCTGTGCAACGGCTCGACCTTGCGGTCCACCAGCACCAGGGGCATTTCCCGTTGCAGTTCCAGCAGTTGGTCCAGGTGATGGCCGAGGGTGTTCACGATCAACCCTTCGATGTTGTACGAGCGCAGCGCCGCCAGGTGTTGGCGCTCCTGCTCGTCATCGCGGTCGGTGTTGCATACCACCAGGCTGTAGCCATGCTGGCGGCAAGCGGTTTCGACGCCGTGCATCACAGCAATGGAATAGGGGTTGCGAATATCGGCCACCAGCATGCCGATCAGCCGCGTGCGGCCGCGTTTGAGGCCACGGGCCATCTGGTTGGGGCGATAGCCGAGTTGTTCGATGGCTTGCTCGATGCGCAGGGCAATGGCATCGGAGAGCAGGGCGCGGTCATCGCCGATAAAGCGCGACACACTGGCTTTGGACACACCGGCGCGCTCGGCGACGTCGAGCATGGTCACGCGGCTGCGCTGGGCGGCGGAAAAGTTGTTCACGGTCATCGACCTTCTATTTTTATTGGAATCACTGAAACCGGTTTCAGGAAACCATCAAACGAGGAAAGTCGTCAAGTTGTTGTAGGACAAAGTCAGACAACCGGTGCGTCAAACCACCACACTCAGCCAAGTCGCGACCAACAGCAACAGGGCCATGCCCCGGTTGAAGTGCTGCATGGCCTTGGGTGAACGAAATACACGGGCCGACCCGATGCCCAACAGCGCCCATGTACCCAGGCAGGGCAGGGATATCAGGAAAAACACCAGGGACAAGACCATGACCTGGCTCTGGCGCTCCTCACCATTGCCGGCAAATACGCTCACTACCGCGAGGGCCATCATCCAGGTTTTCGGGTTGATCAATTGCAGGCTGGCGGCGCCGATGAGGCCCAGGGGCTTTTCGGTTGCATCCACCTCGATAGCTTGGGCGGGCGCGCTGAAAATCTGCCAGGCCAGATAGCTCAGCCAGGCGATGCCTATCCATTGCATGGCCATCTGTACCTTGGGCAAATGGACCAGGGACCGGCCGAATCCGCTCCCTACCAGCAACACAAGGCCCGCAGCCCCGGCGCAGGCGCCGAAAATGATCGGCAGGGCGGCTTTCAACCCATAGCGCGCACTGTTGCTCAGCACCAGGATGTTGGTGGGGCCGGGTGTGATAGACGCAACAAAGGCAAACAATATAAATGGCAACATGACAGGGACTCCAAAAAAACGATGGAGTCGATCTTCACAAGCCTGCATGTCACCTGTCTGGAAGATTTGAGCAGCGTTTGCGGTACGCGGCGGGGGTGAGGCCGTAGGCGCGCAGAAACCAGCGGCCCAGGTGGCTCTGGTCGGCAAAACCCAGCGCAATCGCCACTTGCGCCGGTTGCTCGCCCTTGGCCAGCAAATGCCGGGCGCGGGCCAGGCGCAGTTGCACCAGGTAGGCGTGGGGCGGCAAGCCGAACGCGCTCTTGAAGGCACGACTGAGGCGGAAGCGGTCGACCCCGCAGGCCAGGGCCAGTTCGTCCATGCCGACATCGGCGTGCAGGTGGGCATGCAGGTATTCCCGGGCCTTGTGTGCCACCCGCGGCAATCGCGGGTCTTCGTGGTAGCGGGTGCGCCAGTAAAGGTGACCGGTGAGGCGCTCCAGCAATTGGTCCATGGCGCGTTGTCGCACAATGCGCAGCTCGCCGCTGTGCAAGGTCTGGAACGCCTGGCTTGTGGCCAGGGCCAGGCGCGGATCGCGGGTCAAGGTGCTGGCAACACTCAACTGGCTACCCTGCGGCGCCTCTTCGAACACCGCGCTCACTTCGCGCGCCAACCAGTGTGGGTCCAGGTAGAGCATGTGATAGGTGAAGCCGTCGGCGGTGGGCGCATCGCCGTCGTGCAACTCGCCGGGTTCCAAAAGGAACACCTGGCCGGGCACGCTGTTGTGACGGGTGCGGCGGCAGTTGAACTGCTGCACGCCTTGTTCGGTGACGCCGATCAGGTAACTGTCGTGCCAGTGCGGGTCGTAGGCGTGGCCTTCGAAATGCGCGCGCAGGGTCTCGATGCCGGTGTCGGCGTCCTGGGACAGGTCGATCCAGTTGTGCGCGGCCATAAAACACCGAGGCGGAATAGGTGAGGCTATTAGCGCCCAGCCAGCGATGGGCGTCTAGAAGGTTTGTGCAGCGTCAGCCGAACAGCCCGGCGGCGATATTGATCGAGAACCCGAGGATCGCCGTGTTGAACAGAAAGCCGATCAGCGACTGCGCCAGTACCACTTTGCGCATGCCCCGGGTCGCGACGCCCACATCGGACGTCTGCACCGCCACACCGATGGTAAAGGAGAAGTACAGGAAGTCCCAGTAATTGGGGGTCAGCAACCCTTCGGCAAAGCGCAGCGCCGGCGCCTTGCCGTCCCAGGTGTAATACAGGCGCGCGTAATGCACGCTGAAAATCACCCCGATCAGTAACCACGAACCGATCACCGTCAGCCCGGTAAACGCGTAGTGCAGCAAACGGTCGGAGGCGGCCAGGTCCTTGCTGCCCACCAGTTCGAAGGTGATGGTCGCCAGGCTGGCGATGGCGGCGATGCATACCGTGAACAGCACCAGCCCGGCGTTTTCATCCTCGATCTCGGCGATGCGCTTCACATCGTCGGCCTTGGCGCGGCGGGTCAGCCACAACATCAGTACGAGGTAGGTCCAGACCCCGGCGTTCCAGCCAAAGAGGATTTTGCTGGCCAGCGTATCGGCCGGCGCCAGGATGCCTACGGCAAGGCCAAGCAAGGCGGCGGCGGAGAGGCGAGGGTGGGTGCGGGCGAGGAAGGGCATGGAGGCTCACGGCTGGCAGGTGTAGACAGACTGTACCTGATCGTCAGCACAACAAATAACCCCTGTGGGAGCAGGCAAGCCAGCTCCCACAGGGGAATGGGTTAAGCTGGGCTAGCGCGGGTTTTTCTTCACCAGCTTCATCACCACCACAAAGAACACCGGCACAAACACCACCGCCAATGTCGCAGTGATCATCCCGCCAATAACCCCCGTGCCAATCGCCTGCTGGCTGGCGGAGCTGGCGCCGGTGGCAATTGCCAGCGGCACCACGCCGAGGATGAACGCCAGCGAGGTCATGATGATCGGCCGCAAGCGCAACCGCGCGGCTTTCAACGTGGCGGTGATCAGGTCTTCACCCTGGTCATACAGGTCCTTGGCGAACTCGATGATCAGGATCGCGTTTTTTGCCGACAAACCAATGATGGTGATCAAGCCGACCTTGAAGAACACATCGTTGGGCATGCCGCGCAAGCTCACCGCCAGCACCGCGCCGAGCACACCGAGCGGCACCACCAGCAATACCGACGTCGGGATCGACCAGCTTTCATACAGCGCCGCCAGGCACAGGAACACGATCAGCAGCGACAGGCCCAGCAGGATCGGCGCCTGGGAACCCGACAAACGTTCCTGTAATGACAACCCGGTCCACTCCTGGCCCAGGCCCGCCGGCAGTTGGCTGACCAGACGCTGGATTTCGTCCATCGCTTCACCGGTGCTGTGGCCCGGCGCCGCTTCGCCGGAAATCGCAATGGCCGGGTAGCCGTTGTAGCGCGTCAACTGCGTCGGGCCCTGGGTCCATCGGGCTTCGACGAACGACGAGAGCGGCACCATCTTGCCTTCCTTGTTGCGCACGTTGATCTTCATCAAGTCCGCCACTTGGCTGCGCTGGTCGCCTTCGGCCTGTACCACCACCCGCTGCATGCGGCCCTGGTTGGGAAAGTCGTTGATATAGGCCGATCCGATGGCGGAGGACAATACATTGCCCACATCCGCAAAGGATACGCCCAGTGCGTTGGCCTGCTTGCGGTCGACTTCCAGTTGCACTTGCGGTGCTTCGGCCAGGGCGCTTTCGCGCACATTGGCCAGGATCGGGCTTTTGCCGGCGGCGGCCAGCAACTCGGTACGCGCGGCCATCAACGCGGCATGCCCCACGCCGCCGCGGTCCTGCAGGCGGAACTCGAAACCACTGGATGTGCCCAGGCCATCCACCGGCGGCGGCAGGACCGCATAGGCAATCGCGTCCTTGAGCTCGCTGAAGGCCATGTTGGCGCGCTCGGCAATCGAGGCGGCGGAGTCGTCGCTGCCGCGCTCGGACCAATCCTTGAGCGTGGTAAACGCCAGCGCCGCGTTTTGCCCTGCGCCGGAGAAACTGAAGCCCATGATCATGGTGGTATCGCCCACGCCCGGCTCGCCAGCGTTGTGCGCCTCGATCTGCTCGGCCACCTGCACGGTGCGGTTCTTGCTCGCGCCCGGTGGCAACTGGATGTCGGTGATGGTGTAGCCCTGGTCTTCCACCGGCAGGAACGAGGAGGGCAGGCGGGTGAACATCCACCCCAGGCCCACCAGCAGCACCAGGTAGATCAGCAGGTAACGGCCGCTGCGCTTGAGGGCGTAGGCCACCCAGCCTTCATAACGCTCGGTGAGGCTGTCAAAGCGTTTGTTGAACCAGCCGAAGAAACCGCCCTTGGCGTGGTGTTCATCCTGGGCGATCGGTTTGAGCAACGTGGCGCACAGGGCCGGGGTCAAGGTCAGGGCGAGGAACGCCGAGAACAGGATTGAGGTGGCCATCGACAGCGAGAACTGCTGGTAGATCACCCCCACCGAACCTTTCATGAAAGCCATCGGCAGGAACACCGCCACCAGCACCAGGGTGATGCCGATAATGGCGCCGGTGATCTGGCCCATGGCCTTTTTCGTCGCCTCCTTTGGCGACAGGCCTTCGGTGACCATGATGCGCTCGACGTTTTCCACCACCACAATCGCATCGTCAACCAGGATGCCGATCGCCAGCACCATGCCGAACATGGTCAACACGTTGATCGAGAACCCCAGCAGCAACATGGTGGCGAAGGTGCCCATCAGCGCAATCGGCACCACCAGCGTCGGGATCAGCGTGTAGCGTACGTTCTGCAGGAACAGGAACATCACCGCGAACACCAGCGCCATGGCTTCGAGCAGGGTGTAGACCACCTTGGTGATCGAGACTTTGACGAACGGCGAGGTGTCGTAGGGGATCTTGTATTCCACGTTGGCCGGGAAGTAGCGCGACAGTTCATCCATCTTGGCGCGCACCAAAGTTGCGGTGCTCAACGCATTGGCACCCGGCGACAGTTGCACGCTGACCGCCGTCGAGGGCTTGCCGTTCAGGCGCGTGGAGAACTGGTATTCCTGGCTGCCGACTTCCACCCGTGCCACATCGCCGATGCGCACGGTGGAGCCGTCCGGGTTGGCCTTGAGCACAATGTCGGCAAATTCCGCAGGGGTCGACAACTGGCCCTTGACCAGGATCGCGGCGGTGATTTCCTGGGTCTCGGTGCCCGGCAAATCACCGATGCTGCCGGGCGCAACCTGGGCGTTCTGCGCGGCGATTGCGGCATTCACGTCGGCCGGCGTCAGGCTGAAGCCAATCAGCTTCTGGGGGTCGATCCAGATGCGCATCGCGCGTTCGGCGCCATACAGCTGCGCCTTGCCCACGCCGTCCAGGCGTTTGAGCTCGTTCATCACGTTGCGCGCCAGGTAATCGCTGAGCGCTGTGTCATCGAGCTTGCCGTCGTTGGAGGTCAGGGTGACCAGCAACAGGAAGCCCGCGGAGACTTTCTGCACCTGCAAGCCTTGCTGGGTGACCGCCTGGGGCAGGCGAGGCTCTACCGCCTTGAGGCGGTTCTGCACATCGACCTGGGCCATTTCCGGGTTAGTGCCCGGCTGGAAGGTGGCGGTGATGGTGGCCGAGCCCAGGCTGCTCTGGGATTCGAAATACAGCAGGTGATCGGTGCCGTTGAGTTCCTGCTCGATCAGGCTGACCACGCTCTGGTCCAGGGTCTGTGCCGAGGCGCCAGGGTACACCGCATAGATTTCGACTTTCGGCGGCGCGACATCAGGGTATTGCGCCACCGGCAACTGCGGGATGGCTAGCGCGCCGGCCAGCAGGATAAACAGGGCCACCACCCAGGCGAAGACCGGGCGGTCAATAAAGAACTGCGGCATGACGGGCTATTCCTTTACGAGTGGGCTGGCGTCCACTTCAACTTTTTCACCGGGGCGCGCGTGTTGCAGGCCTTCGACAATGATGCGGTCACCGGGCTTGAGGCCGTGGCTGACGATCCAGCGATCGTTGATCACGGCGCCCAGTTCCACCGGCTGCTGGCTCACGGTCTGCTCGGCGTCCAGCAGCAGCACCATCGGGATACCGGCGCTGTCACGGGTGATGGCGCGTTGCGGCACGCTGATGCCTTGCTTGTCGACCGCCTGTTCCAGGCGCACCCGCACAAAACTGCCGGGCAGCAGGTCGAGGTCCGGGTTGGGGAACTCGCTGCGCAGGATCACTTGCCCGGTGCCGGGGTCGACGCTGATCTCGGCGAACAGCAACTTGCCCGGCAACGGGTAGAGGCTGCCGTCGTCTTCGATCAGCGTGGCCTTGGCCTGGTCGTGGCCGACCTGTTTCAAGCTGCCGGCGCGGAAGGCGCGGCGCAGGTCATTCAGCTCGCGGGTCGACTGGGTCAGGTCGGCGTGGATCGGGTCCAACTGCTGGATGATCGCCAATGGCGTGGCTTCGTTCTGGCCGACCAGCGCGCCCTCGGTGACCAGCGCGCGGCCGATGCGCCCGGAAATCGGCGCGGTCACGGTGGCATAGCCCAGGTTCAGCCGGGCCCGCTCGACGGCGGCCTTGTTGGCGGCGACTTCGGCGTTGGTCTGGCGCACGGCGGCGCGGGCGTTGTCGTAGTCCTGGCCGCTGATGGCGTTGCCTTCCACCAACTGGCTGTAACGCTGCTCTTGCAGGCGTGCCTGGAAGGCATTGGCCTCGGCCTTGCTGAGGTTGGCCTGGGCACTGTCGAGGTCGGCCTTGAACGGGGCCGGGTCGATACGAAACAGCACATCGCCCTGTTTCACGTCACGGCCCTCCTTGAACACCCGTTGCATCACCACGCCCGCCACCCGTGCGCGCACCTCGGCAATCCGTGGCGCGGCAATGCGCCCGCTCAGTTCACTGGTGATGGCCAGGGGTTTGGCTTCAAGGGTTTCGATGCGCACTTTGGCCAGCGGCGGCTGTGGCGCCGGCGCTGCGGAGTCGCCACATGCGCCCAGGGCAAGGGTGAGGGCCAGCAGGCAAAACGGCGCAAACGGATTCTTCGACATGCTCTTATCCCAATATTGACTGGCGCATCCTAAGGGCACCTGCGCCGTGGTGCTGTGAAGCTGTGTAGGGCGTGTGTGAAGAAATGTAAGGTGCGGCGCGCGGGACGCCGGGGGCGTATATCCTTGCACAATCCTGCAGGCAACAACGATCAAATGTGGGAGCGGGCTTGCTCGCGAAAGCGGTGGATCAGCCAACATATTCAGTGACTGACACACCGCTTTCGCGAGCAAGCCCGCTCCCACAAGGGTCTTCGCAAGCCGACAAACCGCATTATTTGGAAACGCCATGCCCAACATCCTCCTGGTCGAAGACGACGCCGCACTTTCCGAGCTGATTGCCAGCTACCTGGAACGCAATGGCTACCACGTCAGCGTGCTCAGCCGTGGCGACCAGGTCCGCGAACGCGCGCGTTTCAACCCGCCGGACCTGGTGATCCTCGACCTGATGCTGCCCGGTCTCGACGGCTTGCAGGTGTGCCGCTTGTTGCGCGCCGACTCGGCGGGCCTGCCGATCCTGATGCTCACCGCCCGCGATGACAGCCATGACCAGGTGTTGGGCCTGGAAATGGGCGCCGACGACTACGTGACCAAACCCTGCGAGCCGCGCGTGTTGCTCGCTCGTGTGCGCACCTTATTGCGCCGCAGCAGCTTGTCCGAACCCCAGGTCGCCAATGACCGCATCATCATGGGCAACCTGTGCATTGACCTGTCGGAGCGCACCGTGACCTGGCGCGAACAGGCGGTGGAACTGTCCAGCGGCGAATACAACCTGCTGGTGGTACTGGCGCGGCACGCCGGCGAAGTGCTCAGCCGCGACCAGATCCTGCAGCGCTTGCGCGGCATCGAGTTCAACGGCACCGACCGTTCGGTGGACGTGGCCATTTCCAAACTGCGCCGCAAGTTCGACGACAACGCCGGTGAAGCGCGCAAGATCAAGACCGTGTGGGGCAAGGGCTACCTGTTCAGCCGTTCCGAGTGGGAATGCTGACCCATGTTCCGCGTCCTGCTGCGTCTCTACCTGATCACCATCGTCACCTACAGTGCGGCGATCTACCTGGTGCCGACCCTGGTGATCCAGCTGTTCGAACACCGTTACATGAACTACAACATCGAGCAGACTCGCGGCCAGCAAAAGCTGATCGTCAAGCAATACCAGCGCGCGCCGGTGGAACGCTGGTCGCAGGTGACCGAGCAACTGGGCCGCGACTTCGCGCCACTGAAAGTCCAGTTGCTGCTGCGCCAGGACGCCCGCTACACGCCGGCCGAAGAACAACTGCTGGAACAGGGCAAGTCGGTGGTGCGCCTGGGCGAATGGGGCTGGATGGAACAGATCAGCTCGCCGATCAACGATCAATTCGTGGTCAAGCTGACGATCCCGCCCGATCCGCTGGACATGAACGTGCTGTATTGGGCGATCAACGTGCTGATCATTGCTGCGCTGCTGGCTTGCCTGCTGGTATGGCTGCGCCCGCACTGGCGTGATCTGGAACGCCTGAAAAGCACCGCCGGGCAACTGGGCCAGGGCAATATGGCTGAGCGCACGGGTATTGCGGCCAGTTCCAGCATCGGCAGCCTGGCCTCGGTGTTCGATACCATGGCCGACGATATCGAGCACCTGCTCAACCAGCAGCGCGACTTGCTTAACGCCGTGTCCCATGAACTGCGTACGCCGCTCACGCGCCTGGACTTCGGCCTGGCCCTGGCGCTGTCCGAAGATTTGCCCCAGGCCAGCCGCGAACGCCTGCAAAGCCTGGTGGCGCATATACGCGAGCTCGACGAACTGGTGCTGGAACTGCTGTCCTACAGCCGCCTGCAAAACCCGGCGCAACTGCCGGAGCGGGTGAGCGTCGTGCTCGACGAATTTATCGACAGTGTGCTCGGCAGCGTCGACGACGAACTGGAAAACCCCGAGATCGTCATCGATGTGGCGCTTGACTGCGCCGTGGAGCGCTTCAACCTCGACCCGCGTCTCACCGCCCGTGCCTTGCAGAACCTGCTGCGCAATGCCACGCGCTACTGCGACAAACGCATTCAGGTCGGCGTGAAGGTCTGCCCCAAGGGCTGCGATATCTGGGTCGACGACGACGGTATCGGCATTCCGGCGGATCAGCGCGAACGCATCTTCGAACCGTTCTACCGCCTCGACCGCAGCCGTGACCGCGCGACCGGCGGTTTCGGCCTGGGCCTGGCCATCAGCCGGCGCGCCCTGCAGGCCCAGGGCGGCACCTTGACGGCATTGGCGTCGCCGCTGGGCGGCGCGCGGTTTCGGATGTGGTTGCCCAACGTCGATTAGAAAACCCGAAGGGGAAGGCGCACACTGTGCCCCCGCTTTATCCGAGGAGAGATTGGCAATGACTGGTGTTCACGCGTCTGCTCAACAAGGTTTCTCCACCCAGGCGGTCACTTATGCCCAGGGCCGACCCAATTACCCCAGGCAACTCACCGGCTGGCTCACCGAAACCCTGCGGATTGACGCACAGTCGACGGTGATCGACCTGGGCGCCGGCACCGGCAAATTCACGCGCTTGCTCAGCACCTTGGCGCCGACGCTGATTGCCGTCGAACCGGTGGCGGCGATGGTCGCGCAGTTGACCAGGCTGCTACCGGGCGTGCGCCTGGTGAACGGCACGGCCGAATCCATCCCGCTGGCGTCCGCCAGCGCCGATGCGGTGGTTTGTGCCCAGGCGTTCCACTGGTTCTCCACCCAGGCCGCACTGGCGGAAATTCATCGCGTGCTCAAGCCCGGCGGGCGGCTGGGACTGGTGTGGAATGTGCGAGACGAAACGGTGGGCTGGGTGGCGGCAATCACAGAAATCATTACCCCGTACGAAGGCGATACCCCGCGCTTTCATACCGGGCGTTGGCGCGAAGCCTTCACGGGCGTGCATTTTTCCGATCCTGAACTCACCCGTTTTCCGTACAGCCATGTCGGCAGTCCTCAGGAGGTGATCATGGATCGCTTTTTGTCGGTGAGCTTTATCGCGGCGCTTCCAGCAGCAGAAAAGGCTACCGTTACCGCGCAATTGCGCGCTTTGATCCAGACCCATCCCGACTTGCGCGGACGGGACACCGTCGCCTTTCCCTATCAGACCCAAGCCTATGTCTGCCAGCGACTGAGCTAAATGGCATAAAGTCAGATCATATTGATATAAGTCGTTATAAGAAAAATCGCTATCCTGCGGCCAGAAATTTATAAGGCCGCAGGTAGTTGTAATGGATGTGGGTAATATTGGTTTCGTGGTTGCCGGCCTGATCGTAGGTTTTATCGTGGGCATGACGGGCGTGGGTGGGGGCTCCTTGATGACCCCGATCCTGCTGTGGTTCGGCATCAACCCGGCCACGGCCGTGGGCACCGACCTGTTGTACGCCGCCATCACCAAATCCGGTGGGGTGCTGGTGCACAGCAAGAACAGGAACATCGACTGGGGCATCACCGGCTGGCTGACCCTGGGCAGCGTGCCGGCGGTGCTGCTGACCCTGTGGTTCCTGGCCAGCCTGCACACCGACCCCAGCGCGATGAACGCGGTGATCAAGCAGGCCCTTGGCGTGGTGTTGCTGTTGACGGCGCTGGCGATCCTGTTCAAGAAAAGCCTGTTGGCCTTCGCCCAGCGCCATGCCGGCGATGGCTACCACATGAACCCGCGCAACCTGAATGCCCTGACCGTCGTCACCGGCGCAGTGCTGGGCACCATGGTCGCCCTGACCTCCATTGGCGCCGGCGCACTCGGCACGGTCGCGCTGTTTATCCTTTACCCGTTCCTGGCCACGCGCCGTCTGGTCGGCACCGAAATCGCCCATGCCGTGCCCCTGACCCTGGTGGCGGGCCTGGGCCACGCCGGCATGGGCAATATGGACTGGCATCTGCTGGGCTTTCTGTTGATGGGGTCTTTGCCGGGCATCTACATAGGCAGCCACATGACCGGCAAAGTCCCGGACGGCGTGCTGCGCCCGTGTTTGGCGGTCATGCTCATGGGCATCGGCTATAAACTTGCTTTTTGAGCAAGCCAGCTCCCACAGGTGAACATACTTAGCTTCAGACCCTCGCCGGCCCATTCCCGATCTGCCACACAAACGGCGGCTCGGCCCCATTGATCACCCAGTCCCCGACAATGCGCGCCTTGTAGATCACCGGATTGTGCGACGACACCGTCCGCGCATTGCGCCAATGCCGGTCGAGGGCCTTGCCCTGGCGCACATCCGAAGCCCCGAGCGCATTGAACAATTGGCTGGTGGCGCGCTGGATCAGTTCCGACACCACCACCTGAGCGGTGGCCGATTCAATCTCGGCCGCCACATTGGCTTCTCGCTCCACCGCGTCATCCCCGCCAAAGCGCGCCACATACGCCCGTTGCGCCGGCAGCGTCGCTTTGAGCGCGCTGGCCTCGGCGGCATAGACCAGGGCGGCCACTTCGCCCGCCACCTGTTGAACCTGCGCGTCCTGGCTGACGTGGGACGCGTTGCCATGGCTGTAGATGCGCTTGCGGCTGCGCACTTGATGCGCCACGTCGCGCAGTGCGGCGCGGCCGATACCGGCCAAAGTGGCGAGCAGCACCAGTTGGTAGAACGCGGTCTGGTATTTGAAGCGGCTGGCGAAGTCGATGACATTTTCGGCCTCCACCCGCGCATCGGTAAAGCGCGAGGTGCCGCTGCCGGTGGTGCGCTGGCCAAAGCCGTCCCAGTCGTCGCTGTGGACCACGCCAGGTTGGCGCGCACGGGTGGCCGCGATCACGTCTGCGCCGGTGTCGCTGCGCTGGGCGTACACGTCGATCCAGTCGGCGAAAATACTGCCGGTGCTGTAGTACTTTTCACCATTGAGCGCCCAATTGTCGCCGTCGGGGCTGACCTGAGTAACCACATCGCCAATCGCCACGCTGCCGATCTCGGTCCAGGCGCAGCCGACGATATCGCCGTCCACGAACCGTTTGAACCACAGGTCGCGGCCGGCGCCGGGCGGCGCGTTCAAGCGGTCTTCGGCAAAGGCAAAATGCCCGCGCAGGGCCTGGGGTACGTTCGAGTCGGCTTCGGCCAGTTCGATCAGCAGTTCGAACAACTGCGGCAGGGAAGCGCCGCCTCCGCCGTATTCCACCGGCACCCGCACCGCGCCAAAGCCGGCCTCCTTGAGCCATTGGATAGGCTCGTGGGGCAGGGTGCGGGTGTGCTCGCGCGCCACGGCGCCGTCGGCGATGCGCTGGAAGATCGGCCGGAAGCGCGCGGCCAGTTTGGGGTAGTCGACGCCGATGGACAGCGGGTTGATGACGTGATGTTCGGTCATGGGCAAGGTTCCTGGGCAGTGATCATGCAGAGGGTGATTGCACAGTCCGTGCCGGGTCCTGGTGCCCGTATTTGCTGGGCAACGCAATGCGCTACTGTTGCGCTGGCAACAGCTGATCGACAAACCCGCACGATCCGCAACAGTCACGCCGGCACTTGGTTTTCAGCGCGGCGCCCCTGGCCTGGGCATTTGCCCGGCCTGGCACGCTTGCTGCTCAAGGCCTGGGTACATCCCTTTGTGCGAGGTACCGTTCGATGAGTCAGCAAGCTGTGAAATTTGCCTATTGGGTGCCCAATGTCAGCGGTGGGTTGGTGGTCAGCAAGATCGAGCAACGCACCGACTGGGGCATCGACTACAACCGCAAGCTGGCGCAACTGGCGGAGGCCGCCGGCTTCGAGTACGGCCTGACCCAGATCCGCTTTACCGCCGGCTACGGCGCCGAGAACCAGCATGAGTCCGTGGCGTTCAGCCACGCCCTGCTGGCCGCGACCACCCGGCTCAAGGTGATCGCCGCGATCCTGCCCGGCCCGTGGCAACCGGCGCTGGCGGCCAAGCAACTGGCGACCATCGACCAGCTCACCAACGGCCGTATCGCGGTGAATATCGTCAGCGGTTGGTTCAAGGGCGAGTTCCAGGCCATTGGCGAACACTGGCTGGAGCATGATGAGCGCTATCGGCGTTCCGAAGAGTTCATTCGCGCCCTCAAAGGCATCTGGACCCAGGACGACTTTACCTTCAAGGGCGACTTCTACCGCTTCAACAACTACACCCTCAAGCCCAAGCCTGTCGGCCAGCCGGAAGTATTCCAGGGCGGCAGTTCGCGGGCCGCGCGGGACATGGCCGCGCGGGTCTCGGACTGGTACTTCACCAACGGCAACACGCCGCAAGGCATCAAAGCGCAGGTGGACGACATTCGCGCCAAGGCAGCGGCGAACAATCATTCGGTCAAGGTCGGCGTCAATGCTTTCATCATCGCCCGCGACACGGAGGCAGAAGCCCGCGCCGTGCTGGCGGAGATCATCGACAAGGCCGACCCGGAAGCGGTGAATGCATTTGGTGACGCGGCCAAACAGGCCGGCAAGGCTTCGCCTGAAGGCGAGGGCAACTGGGCCAAGTCGAGTTTCGAAGACCTGGTGCAGTACAACGATGGTTTCAAGACCAACCTGATTGGTACGCCCCAGCAGATCGCCGAACGCATCGTCGCGCTCAAGGCGGTGGGGGTGGACCTGGTGCTGGCGGGTTTCCTGCACTTCCAGGAGGAAGTCGAGTACTTCGGCAAGCGGGTGTTGCCGTTGGTGCGGGAGTTGGAGGCCAAGGCCCAGGTCAAACAGGTCGCCTGACGCAGATCAAAATGTGGGAGCGGGCTTGCTCGCGAAGGCGGTGGGTCAGTCTATGAATTTTTGACTGAAAGACCGCATTCGCGAGCAAGCCCGCTCCCACATTGAACCTGCGCTGCTCAGGAGACGGTTTGCAACGTCAGCACTTCAAAGCCCTCCGCGGTCACCGCCACGGTGTGCTCCCACTGCGCCGACAGGCTGTTGTCCTTGGTCACCACGGTCCAGCCATCCTTCAGGCTGCGCACCTTGGAGCTGCCCTGGTTGAGCATTGGCTCGATGGTGAACACCATGCCTTCGCGCAGTTCCAGCCCGGTGCCGGGGCGGCCGACGTGCAGCACTTGCGGTTCTTCATGCATTTGCCGGCCAATGCCATGGCCGCAGTACTCGCGCACCACGCTGTAGCCGTTGGCTTGCGCATGGCTTTGGATCGCATGGCCGATATCGCCCAGGCGGGCGCCGGGCTTGACCTGGCGGATGCCGGCCCACATCGCTTCGAAGGTCATCTCGACCAGGCGCCGGGCTTTGGGGGCGACGGTGCCGATCATGTACATTTTGCTGGAATCGGCAATGAAGCCGCCTTTTTCCAGGGTGATGTCGATATTCACGATGTCGCCGTCCCTGAGCATCTCCTTGGCGCTGGGCATGCCATGGCACACCACCTCGTTGATCGAAGTGTTGATGGAGAAAGGGTAGTCATACTGGCCCAGGCTCGCCGGACGGGCCTTGAGGTCGTCGCGGATGTAGGCTTCGACGGCGGCGTCCAGCTCCAGGGTGGAGCGGCCGGCGCCGACAAAACCGTCGAGCATGTCGAAGACCTTGGCCAGCAGGCGCCCGGATTCGCGCATCACGGCAAGTTGTGCGGCGGTCTTGATCATCAACCGCGCCCCCGGATCAGGTCGGGCTTGTCCAGCAACAGCTTGTTGATCAGCTCGTTGTAGGGCAGGTGAGGATTGAGTTCGGCGAGCAGGCCGATCTTGATCCAGAACTCGGCCTGGGCGTTGATGGAGCGGTCCATCGCGGCGCTGGCCAGGCGCAGTTGTTCGTGCAGTTGGTCGGTGATCTTGACGATGCCCATACTGTTCACTGTGCGGTTTGAATATACAAAGCGTATATGTTTCGTATGTTCGTCGTAAAGCCCCAGCCGCTAAATGGCATTCGATCATTGACTCGGCCGGCCGCCGCCGGTTAGTTTCGCGGCATGACCTCTCAAACCTTGCGCAGCCAGCAGAGCATTATTACCGCCATTCCTCACTTGGCGGGATAGCACACGGCTGCACCCAAACCCGCCCTGGAGGCGGGTTTTGTTTTTTCCGTCTTCCGGGTTTTCGCCAAAAAGCCAGGAGACACCCATGAGCACCTGTACCGCGCCCCACCTCGCCGACCCTGGGCTGCTTGAACGGTATGTGAAACAAATCCTCGCCGCCCCGGTGTACGACCTGGCGGTGCGCACGCCCTTGCAGGCTGCCCCCGCCTTGTCGGCGTTACTGGGCAACCAGGTGCTGCTCAAGCGCGAAGACCTGCAGCCGACGTTCTCCTTCAAAATCCGTGGCGCCTACAACAAGCTGGTGCAGTTGAGCGACGCGCAAAAGGCGCGGGGAGTGGTCACCGCGTCGGCGGGCAATCATGCCCAGGGTGTGGCGCTGGCGGCGCGGGAGCTGGGGATCCGCGCGCGAATCGTCATGCCCGGCACCACGCCGGAATTGAAGGTATTGGGCGTACGTTCCCGTGGTGCTGAAGCGGTGCTGCACGGAGAGAGTTTTCCGTTCGCCCTGGCCCACGCGCTGCAATTGGCCGAGTCGTCGGGGTGCACCTTCGTCTCGCCCTTCGACGACCCGCAGGTGATCGCCGGCCAAGGCACCGTCGCCATGGAAATCCTGCGCCAGCAGCAGGGCCCGCTGGACGCGATCTTCGTGCCGGTGGGCGGAGGTGGCCTGATCGCCGGCGTGGCCGCGTACGTCAAATACCTGCGGCCCGAGGTGCGCATCATCGGCGTCGAACCGCAAGGTTCCAGTTGCCTGCTGGCGGCGCTGCGGGCCGGTGAACGGGTGGTGCTGCCCAGCGTCGACGGGTTTGCCGACGGCACGGCGGTGGCGCAAGTCGGCGCCTACGGGTTTGAGATCTGCCGGGACTGGGTGGATGAGGTGATCACCGTCAGCAATGACGAACTGTGCAGCGCCATCAAGCTAATTTATGACGATACACGCTCCATCACCGAGCCTTCCGGCGCATTGGCGGTGGCGGGTATCTGCAAGTACGTGGCCAGTCACAGTCTGCTCGGGCAGACCCTGGTGGCGATCAATTCCGGGGCGAATATCAACTTTGATAGTTTGCGATATGTTGCAGAACGCGTGGCTGCGCAATGTGTCGTTTAATTCGAAGTCCAGGGTTAAACGTTTAATCGCAGCTGTTCGACGATGATTAAACCTACGCTGTTTAACTTATATAACCCAGCGCGCGGCTTATGAGGAAAAGTTACTACAAGGTCCGGTTTTGCCGAGTAGGCTTGGGTGTTGTAAGCGTCTGCCAGGGTTGGCAAGGCGCGGCGGGCGAGCACTCGCCATAATCACAACAATCTGTTGGCAGTCTCAATAAAGGAGAGGTTGACCATGCTTTCGGAACTGGAACTACGCAGTATTATTGAAGGAAGTTTCCTGCCCAAACGGTGCGAATGCACCAAAGCCGAAGATGCTTCGCTGACGATCAAGGTCTACGACGACCGCGACCGTGACCGTGTGGATTTGGAAGTCAAAGGCATCAACGCGGACAAACTCGACAGCAGTCGAGCCATTTGCAACCTGATTACCGGGTTGCGTGAAGACCTCAAGCAGGCCCATGTACCCACCCTGAAAAGAGCGGGAGGGCGAGGCTTCTACTAGATAGACGCCTGGGTTTGAGTGACCGAAGACCTGTGGGCCTGGATGAACGCCAGGCCCAATACGGTTTCCGTTGCCATCGCCAGCAGAATGCCGGGCCCGGCATTGCCGTTTATCCATTCACCGAACCCCAATACCGCCAATATCAGGCATCCGACGATGAAACCCCCAGTCATGGCGCGTCGGGTAGCGGACGGCGGCGCATGGCGTGCGCGATAGAACATCACGCCAATGGCCAGCAACAGCGCGGCGTTGGACGGTTCAGTTCTGGAACAGGCAAGCCTCGGATAACTTTTTATAGCTGACCTGTTGCACCTCACCGGCCTTGTCCACGAATTTGATCTGGGCCTCGATGACTTTGCAGTCTCGGGTCTGGGGTTCGGTCATGGAAATCACCTTCTGGATGTCCATGGGCATGCCGTAGTGGTACGGCACGGGCTTTGTTTCAGCCTGCGCCGTTACCGCTGCAGTAGTGAACGCCAGAGTGCAGCCGAGCAGGAGTACGCGGTGCGGATTCATGAGGATTCTCCGTCAGTGGTCCGGTTCATCGACGTGATGAACCGGTGGCCGCACCTTCAGCCGATGGCTAAAGAAATGCGGTCGAGCCCACTGTCACCTCCTCACCTTAACTATTGATTAAATAGAGGTTTCTGGGAAATTTCCTACATGCTTGCAAGACCATCAGAGCTGCTGGCGGTACGGCAGGTCAGGCCCGGTCTTGGTGCAGGTCAAGGCAGCCGCGCGAATCGCAAAGCCGAGCATGGCGTCGATCTGCTCGCGGGTGAGCTGTTGCAGGCCCTTTACCGAATCCAATTGTTGTTCGGTCAGCCAGGCAATCAGCGCGGCCTGGAAGGTGTCCCCGGCGCCGACTGTGTCGGCCATCACCACCTCGACTGCCGGTGCGGACCAGTTGCCATGTTGGCGGCTGAATACGCTGGCGCCATCGCCGCCACGGGTCAGGAACACCAGTTGGCAGCGGTGTTGCAGCCAACCCTGCAGCACGCTTTCCGGCGACTGGTCGGGGTAGAGCAGGTGCAGGTCTTCATCGCTGACCTTGATCAGGTCGGCATGCTTGACCAGCTCGGCGACGCGGTCACGCCACAGCTGGATATCCGGCTGCGGGTTGAGCCGCACGTTGGGGTCGAGGCTGATCAGGCGCTTGCCGCTTTCGCGCTTGACCAGGCTCAGCAGGGTGTCGCCAATCGGCTGCACCACCAGGGAAAACGAGCCGACATGCAGGCCACGAATGTCATCGCCCAGCGCGGGCAGATGGGCAGTCTCCAAAAGTCGATCGGCACAGCCTTCGCCGCGAAAGTTGTACTGCGGCGAACCATCAGCGCCCACCGCGACCATCGACAAGGTGGTCGGTGCGGCGAATTCCACCAGGAACCGCTCGCTGACGCCTTCATCCTTGAGCACCTGCAACAATCGGCGGCCCAGGAAATCGGTGGACACGCCACCCAGCAGCGCGGCCTCGATGCCCAGGCGGCGCAACCCTACGGCGACATTGAACGGCGAACCGCCGGCAATCGCCTTGTAATTCACCCTGGAAGCCTGCCCGCTGGCGTCTTCCTCGCTGAAAAAATCGAACAGCGCTTCACCACACACCAGATACATAGTCGTTCGCTCTTAAAGGGTTGCCACTAACTGTTGATAGCGCTCGTAAGCCTGCTGATAAGCGCTGACGCTGGTCGCCACCGGCAGGGTACGGCTGGCCGGGTCGACGCTCACGCATTTGTCGCACAGGCTGGCCAGGCTTTCGCCGGACTGGCACCACGCCGCCTGGATCGCCGCGCCCAGGGCGGCGGCTTCGCTTTGTTCGGTGCAGATCACTTCGGTGTTCATGATATCGGCGACCATCTGCCGCCACACCGGGCTTTTCGAGCCGCCGCCGATCAAGCGGATGCTGTGGCTTTGCAGGCCGGTCTGGCGCAGCAGGTCCAGGCCATAACGCAGGCCGAAGGTGGTGCCCTCGACCACCGCGCGGCACAGGTTGGCGCGGGTCAGGTTGGTCATGGTCAGGCCGTGCAGGCTGCCGGTGGCGTGGGGCAGGGCGGGCACCCGTTCGCCGTTGAGGAACGGCAGCATGCTCACGCCGTCGGCCCCGATGGGCGCCTGCTCGACCAACGCGTTGAAGCCGGCTAGGTCGAGCTCGAACAGCTCGCGGATCACCCCGGTGGCGTTGGTCAGGTTCATGGTGCAGATCAACGGCAACCAACCGCCGCTCGACGAGCAGAAGGTCGCGACCGACGCCTGTGGGCTCACACTGGGCTGGTCGGCGAAGGCATACACGGTGCCCGACGAGCCCAGGCTCATGGTGATCACGCCTGGGGCGATGTTACCGGTGCCGATGGCGCCCATCATGTTGTCGCCACCGCCACTGGAGACGATGGCCTTGGGGTTGATGCCCAGGCGCTCGGCGATGGCCGGCAGGACGGTGCCGACGGCCTGATCGGCCTCGATCAATGGCGGCAAGGCCTGTTCCAGGCGACCGCTCGGATCGATGTGCCGCAGCAGTGCCACATCCCATTGGCGGCTGCGCACGTTGAAATAGCCGGTGCCCGACGCATCGCCGTATTCCGCGACCGCACGGCCGGTAAGCCAGTAGTTGAGGTAGTCGTGGGGCAGCAGGATATGCGCGATGCGCGCGAAAATCTCAGGGTGCTGCTCGCGGGTCCAGAGCAGCTTTGACACGGTATAGCCCGGTGCAATCGCCACGCCGAGGCGTTCCAGGGAGCCGGTCTCGCCGCCCAGGTGGTGAAGCAGGCGGTCGTTTTCCGGCGTCGTCTCGGTGTCGCACCACAGTTTGGCCGGGCGCAATACCTGGCCCTGGTCATCGAGCAGCACCAAACCATGTTGCTGGCCGGAAACGCCGATGCCGAGGATGTCCTGGCCATCCACGCCGGCCTGTTGCAGGGCGCGGTGGGAAGCTTGGGTAAACGCGTCAAGCCATTCCTGGGTGTGCTGCTCGCGACGGCCATTGGCGCCGCTGATCAGGGTGTGCGCCGCGGCGCCCAGGCCCAGCACCTTGCCGCTGGAGGCGTCGAGGACGATGGCCTTGGTGCCTTGGGTGCCGCAGTCGATGCCGAGGAACAGGTTTTGCTGGGTCATTATACGGTGCTCAGCAGTATTGTTATTGGAGTGTGAACCCTATCAAACTGTGGGAGCGGGCTTGCTCGCGAATGCGGTGGGCCAGTCAATATATCCTTCTCTGACACACCGCTTTCGCGAGCAAGCCCGCTCCCACATTTTAATTCGGTTTCGTCAGCAGGTGTTGCAGGGTTTCGGTAACGCCCTTATCGCGCAAACTCACAAAACACCGCTCGAACGCTGCCACAAACCCAGGCGAGTTGGGAATAGCCGTACCAAAAATCTCTTCCACCCCCAACAGGCGTTTGCTGATCAGCGCGTCATCGCTCACCAGCTCCTGGCAAAACTCAGCACGCGGGTCGGGAATCTTGTAGCTCACGCCGTTCTCGTCCACGCCCTTCAAATACAGAGCCCAGGCTGCGACAACCAGTGCGGCGCGTTCAGTCTCGCGGCCATCTGCAATCAACCGGTTGATCGTCGGCACGGTGAACTTGGGAAACTTCGACGAGCCATCCGAACATACCCTTTCCAACTGATCGGCAATCGCCTGGTTGGAAAAGCGATCCACCAGGGTCTGTTTGTAGTCCGTCAGGTCGATGCCCGGCACCGGCGCCAGGTTTGGCGTGACGTCCAGGTCCATATAGGCGCGCATGTAGGCGACAAAGACCGGGTCGTTCATGGTCTCGTGCACGAACCGATAGCCCTTTAAAAAGCCCAGGTAGGTCAGCGCCAGATGGCTGCCGTTGAGCAGGCCGATCTTCATTTCTTCATAGGGCGTGACGTCATCGGTGAACTGCACGCCGACCTTTTCCCAGGCCGGGCGACCGTTGACGAATTTGTCTTCCAGCACCCATTGCACGAAGGGTTCGCACACCACCGGCCAGGCGTCGTCGATGCCGTGCTCATCATGCAATTGCAGGCGGTGGGCGGTGCTGGTCATGGGGGTGATGCGGTCGACCATGGCGTTGGGGAAGCTTACGTTGGCCTTGATCCAGTCATGCAACTCAGCGTTGTGCAGGGCGGCGAAGGCCAGCAGCGCCTTGCGCGTCACGGCGCCGTTGTGTGGCAGGTTATCGCAGGACATTACGGTAAATGCCGGGGTGCCGGCGGCGCGGCGTTTGGTGAGCGCAGCGCAGATAAAGCCGAACACGGTCTTTGGCGCTGTGGGGTGCGCCAGGTCATGCTGGATCTGCGGCAGATGAGCCATGAACTCACCGTTGCTGTCGTCGATGCAGTAGCCGCCTTCGGTGATGGTCAGCGAGACGATGCGAATCTCGGGGCTGGCCAATTTGTCGATCAGCGCCTGGGCGCCGTCTTCGGCCAGCAGCATGTCGCTGATCGCGCCGATCACACGGACTTCGGTGTCGTCGGTATCGCCCAATTCGTACAGGGTGAACAGATAATCCTGGCCGGCCAGGTCGTCGCGGGCCTTGCGGTCCTCGGCGCGCAGGCCGACGCCGCAGATGCTCCAGTCCAGGCCCTCGCCCAGGTTCATCAATGCGTCGGTGTAATACGCCTGGTGCGCGCGGTGGAAACCGCCGACGCCGATGTGCGCAATGCCCTGGGATGTGCTGGCAATCGCGTAGGTGGGCAGTTTCACCTGGGATGCCAACTGGGTGAGGTTCTGTTTATTCAGCTTCATAGCGTAATACTCGCGAAATCAGGCGGCGGCGCGCAGTGGGCGAACCACGGCTACACCGTCGGTGTCGAACAGGTGGCAGTGCGCCGGGTCCAGGTGCAGGTGCAGCGTCTCGCCGTATTGGCTGGCCATGTCGCCGCGAATCCGCATGGTCAGCGGCTCGCCGTTGGCAGTGATGACGTGGCAGAACGTGTCGCTGCCCAGGCGCTCGCCGACGTCGGCGGTAACGGTCAGCGTGGTCTGGCCCGGCGTGGCGATTTCCAGGTGCTCAGGACGAATACCCAGGGTCACTGCGCTGCCCACGCTCAGGGTCGGCCCGCTGAGCGGCAGGCTGATCAGAGTCCCGGCGTCGAGCTGCACGTCACAGCCCTGGCCTTCGATCCGCGTGACCTTGCCCTTGAGGAAACCCATCTTCGGCGTACCGAGAAAGCCCGCCACGAACAGGTTGGCCGGTTGGTGGTACAGCTCCAGGGGCGAGCCGACTTGCTCGATACGACCGCTGTTGAGTACCACCACCTTGTCGGCCAGGGTCATGGCTTCCACCTGGTCGTGGGTTACATAGATCATGGTCGCCTGCAGCTCTTTATGCAGGCGTGCCAGTTCCAGGCGCATCTGCACACGCAATGCGGCGTCGAGGTTGGACAGCGGTTCGTCGAACAGGAAGATTTTCGGGTTACGCACGATGGCGCGGCCGATCGCCACGCGTTGGCGCTGGCCACCGGAAAGCTGCTTGGGCTTGCGCTCCAGCAACGGGCCCAGCTCAAGGATGCGCGCCGCTTCGTTGACTTTGCTCTCGACGACTTTCTTGTCGACGCCGGCCAGGTCCAGGGCAAACGACATGTTCTTGCGCACGCTCATGTGCGGGTACAGCGCGTAGGTCTGGAACACCATCGCCAGGTCGCGCTTGGCCGGCGTCACTTCGGTGATGTCGCGGCCGTCCAGTTCGATGGTGCCTTCGCTGACCTCTTCAAGGCCGGCGATCAGGCGCAGCAGGGTGGATTTACCGCAGCCCGACGGGCCGACGAACACCACGAATTCCTTGTCGTTCACTTCCAGGTCAATGCCCTTGATGATGGAAAAGCCTTCGAAGCCTTTTTGCAGATTCTTGATTTTCAGGTTGGCCATGATGGGCCTCCGCTTACACAATTTTTATAAGAAGCCGTTATTTCACGGCGCCGAAGGACAAACCGCGCACCAGCTGTTTCTGGCTGATCCAGCCAAAAATCAGGATCGGCGCGCAGGCCAGGGTCGACACGGCGGACAATTTGGCCCAGAACAAGCCTTCGGGGCTGGAGTAGGAGGCGATCAGCGCCGTCAGCGGCGCGGCGCTGGACGAGGTCAGGTTCAGCGACCAGAACGCCTCGTTCCAGCACAGGATCAGCGACAACAGCACGGTGGAAGCCAGGCCGCCCTTGGCGATCGGCAGCAACACGCGGACCATTTCCTGCCACAGGGTCGCGCCATCCAGGCGCGCGGCTTCGAGGATGTCCTTGGGAATGTCCTTGAAGTAGGTGTAAACCATCCAGACCACGATCGGCAGGTTGATCAGGGTGTAGATGATGATCAGCGCAATGCGCGTATCCAGCAGGCCGAAGCTCTTGGCCAGCAGGTAGATCGGCATCAGCACGCCCACCGGCGGCAGCATCTTGGTCGACAGCATCCACAGCAACGTGCCCTTGGTGCGCTGGGTTTCGTAGAACGCCATGGAGTAGGCGGCCGGCACCGAAATCAGCAGGCAAAGCGCCGTGGCGCTGAAGGAAATCAGTACCGAGTTCCACGCATAGCTGAAGTAGTTGCTGCGCTCGTTGATGTGCAGGTAGTTCTCCAGCGTCGGCGTGAAGATGAACTGCGGCGGCGTGGCGAACGCGTCGATTTCGGTCTTGAAGCTGGTCAGCACCATCCAGAAGATCGGAAAGAAGATCAGGATCGCGATGGCCCAGGCCAACGTGCCGAGCAACAGGCTTTGCAGGCGGCGGGATTGTTGAAGCGTCATGGCGCGGCCCTCAAGGCTTGTCAGTCAGGTTTTTGCCGATCATCCGCACCAGGATGATCGCCGCGATATTGGCGATGACCACGGCAATCAAGCCGCCGGCCGAGGCCATGCCCACGTCGAACTGCACCAGCGCCTGGTTGTAGATCAGGTAGGCGAGGTTGGTCGAGGCGTAGCCGGGGCCGCCATTGGTGGTGGTGAAGATTTCGGCGAACACCGAGAGCAGGAAAATCGTCTCAATCATCACCACCACGGCAATCGGGCGGGCCAGGTGGGGCAGGGTCAGGTGCCAGAAGATCGCGATGGCGCCGGCACCGTCCAGGCGCGCGGCTTCCTTTTGTTCCTGGTCGAGGGACTGCATCGCGGTCATCAGCAGCAGGATCGCGAAGGGCAGCCATTGCCACGACACGATGATGATGATCGACAGCAGCGGGTAGTGCGCCAGCCAGTCCACCGGTTCGGCGCCGAAGAATTTCCACACGGCGGCGAGAATTCCCGACACCGGGTGGAAAATCAGGTTCTTCCAGATCAGCGCACCGACGGTGGGCATGATGAAGAACGGTGAAATCAATAAAACCCGCACCAGACCGCGGCCAAAGAACTCGCTGGCCTCCAGCAACGCACTGATCAGCACGCCGAAGACCACGCTGATCAACAGCACGCTGCCCACCAGCAATAGGGTGTTGGTGGCACCGGGCAGGAAACCCGAGTCGGTGACGAAGTAGGTGAAGTTCTCCAGCCCCACGAACTGGTTTTCACCAGGGTAGAGCAGGTTGTAGCGGATCAGCGAAAAGTACAGGGTCATGCCCAGCGGCACGATCATCCACAGCAGCAGCAAGGCCACCGAGGGGCTGACGAGGAACCAGCCGGGGTTGGCCAGGCGGTTTTTGGGTGTTGTATTCATGGTATTCAAGGCCAGTGCAGAGCAAGCGTCGGAGTGCGGTCAATGTGGGAGCTGGCTTGCCTGCGATAGCGGTGTGTCAGCAAACAGATTCATCAACTGACAGACGGCTATCGCGGGCAAGCCCGGCTCCCACATAAACCGATTCCCATATTAAAAAGGGCGGATGCGACCTTACTTGGGATAACCCGCCCGCTTCATTTCCCGCTCGGTAGTGGTCTGCGCAGCCGTCAATGCCGCATCCACCGTTTGCTGTCCGGTCAGCGCACCCGAGAAGAACTTGCCGACCTGGGTCCCGATCGCCTGGAATTCAGGAATGGTCACCAACTGGATACCGATATACGGCACCGGCTTGAGCGTCGGTTGGGTCGGGTCCGCCACTTTCAGCGATTCCAGGGTCACCTTGGCGAACGGCGCGGCCTTCATGTACTCGTCGCTGTAGGTCGACTTGCGCGTGCCTGGCGGTACGTTGGCGACGCCGTCCGTCTTGGCCACCAATGCGCCGTATTCCTTGGAAGTCGCCCAACTGGTGAACACCTTGGCGGCGTCCTTGGCCTTGGAACTGGTCGGGATCGCCAGGCTCCAGGAGTACAGCCACGAGGTGCCCTTGTCGGTCTTCTCGTGCGGGGCGAAGGTAAAGCCGACGTGTTCAGCCACCTTGCTCTGGGTCTTGTCGGTGACAAACGAACCGGCCACGCTGGCATCCACCCAGATCGCGCACTTGCCACTGTTGAACAGCGCCAGGTTTTCGTTGAAACCATTGCTGGACGCCCCCGGCGGGCCGGATTTCTTCATGTTGTCCACGTAGAAGTTCAGCGCGTCCTTCCATTCAGGGCCGTTGAATTCCGGCTGCCACTTCTCATCGAACCAGCGCGCGCCATAGCCGTTGGCCAGGGTGGTGATCAGCGCCATGTTCTCGCCCCAACCCGCTTTACCGCGCAGGCACAGGCCGTATTGCTCCTTGCTCTTGTCGGTGAGTTTGGCCGCGAATTCGCCGATCTGGCTCCAGGTCGGATGCTCGGGCATGCTCAGCCCGGCATTCTTGAACAGGTCGGTGCGGTAATAAGTGATCGAGCTTTCGGCATAGAACGGTAGGGCATACAGCGAGCCTTTGACGGACAGGCCGTCACGTACTGAAGGGAATACATCGTCGAGGTCGTAGGACGCCGGCAGATCCTTCATCGGCTCCAGCCAACCCTTGGCGCCCCACAGTGCAGCTTCGTACATGCCGATGGTCAGCACGTCGAACTGTCCGCCCTGGGTGGCGATGTCGGTGGTCAGGCGTTGGCGCAGCACGTTTTCTTCCAGTACCACCCAGTTCAGCTTGATCTCCGGATGCTCGGCCTCGAAGGTTTTCGAGAGCTTTTGCATGCGGATCATGTCGCTGTTATTGACGGTGGCAATGGTCAGGGTTTGCGCGCCGAGGCTTACGGCGCTGAGGGTCATGCAGGTCATCATGCAGGTAGAGACAAGCAGAGCTTTTGCTGTGAACTTCATCGCGCACTCCATTTCCGCGCCCAGAGGCTACGAAAGGACAGTTATTGTTGTTGTGTCTTCCTACAGGGAGTCAGGAAGAGTGTGCGTTGATTACAGCCTCCAAACGCCACGGTGACAAATCCTTGGGCGCACTGGGACTGATACTTTTTTGCACTCTTGGCGCGTGTTCGCTCCAGACTCTGCGTGGTACGAACACCATTACGCCAGGTTCTGCTCGGTCAGCCGCTGCACCGCCAGCCGTCGATAGTGGGAAGGGGTCATGCCTTTAAGCTGCTGAAAGCGTCGGTTGAAGTTGGAAATATTGTTGAACCCTGACTCAAAGCACACATCCGTCACAGCCTTGTCGCCATCGGCCAGCAACTCGCAGGATTTGCTGATCCGCAGCCGATTGACGAACTCGATAAAGGTGCGCCCCGTGGCCTGCTTGAACACCCGCGAAAAGTACGTGGGCTTCATGCCCAGGTAGTCAGCCACTTCTTCCAGCGGCAGCTCGCGTGCGTAATGCGCAAAAATGTAGTCCACCGCGCGGTTGGTGCGGTCGATGCTGTGTTCGTCCGCCACCTGTGGCGTGTTCACCCCGGACAACAGCTGATAGTCCTCACAGGCGCTCAGCACTTCCAGCAAGATAAAGAAGTGCCCGAGGCGCGCCATGCCCCGGGTATCCTCGATGCGTTGCATCAAGGTCATCGCTTGGGCAATCGTGTGTTTGCAGCGAAACTCGATACCGTACTGCGCCCGGTCCAGCATCGGCGCCAGGGTCTTGAGTTCGGTGAAGATGTGGCTGCCGCTCTCCAGCAGGTCATCAGTGAAGTTCACCAGCATGTCGCGCTTGGGCACCACCTCGTCTTCCTCCACCTGGCTGATCCAGTTGTGGGGCAGGTTGGGGCCGGTGAGGAACAAGCTTTCCGGGTAGAAGTTGCCGATGTAGTCACCGATAAACACCTTGCCCGAGCTGGCGACGATCAGGTGCAACTCGTATTCCTTGTGAAAGTGCCAGCGCACCAGCGGGCAGGGGAAACCGTGCTGGCGATAGATGATGGACAGACCGTTGTGATCGTCCATCAGCTCGTAGGAAGGGTCGGTGATGCGCGTTGCTCGGGTCATGCTGCCGTCGCTTTATTGTGGTTGCTGCGTGGGATAATGCCCCGTCGCGCGCGCCCTCGCCAGCGCTGGTGTCTATAGGCTGCGGTTTTTCGCCTCGATCCACTGGGACATGTACTGCGTACTTTTATGGGCGTGGTGGCGCAGCATGCTGCCGGTGAAGTTGTCGCGGCGGTGGGCATCAAGATTGCTGCGGCACTGTTCCAGGCAGGCTACCAGCGCGGGGCCATGGATATTCCGGTCATAGCGGCGGGTCAACAGTTGACGCCCGTTTTCCTGGGCCTCGGTCCAGCGCTCGCGGTCCTGATAAAGCGCCACGGCGGCGGCGGCCAGGGCCGGTGCGCTGTGTTCGATCATGCCTGGCCACGGTTGCCCATCGCCCATGGCTTCGGCGCCGATCGGCGTGGTGATATTCGGCGTGCCACAGAGCATCGCATCCGCCAGCTTGCCCTTGATGCCAGCGCCGAAACGCAGGGGCGCCAGGCAGATACGCGCGGCGGTCATCACCTGCAACGCATCTTCGGCCCAGTTCATCACATGAAAACCTTGGGTCGGGTTATGCAACGCGGTGGCCTTGGGCGGGGTGTAGGCGCCGTAGACGTGCAATTGGGCGCCCGGCAGTTGCTGGCGAATCAACGGCCACAGGCAGTTTTTCATCCAGAGCACCGCATCCCAGTTGGGTGCGTGGCGGAAGTTGCCGATGCTGAGGAAGTGCGCGCGGTGTTCAAACGGCGCGAACGCCTCGGCCGGCGGTTCGAGCATCAGCGGGCACCAGTGGAGCAGGGCGGCGGGCACCTTGAATTGCTCGGTGAGCAAGCGAATTTCCACGTCGGAGATCATCAGGCTGATATCGCAACGGTAAATCGCCGCGATTTCGCGCTTGGCCAGGTCGGTGTCGGCCATCAGCTTGAATTCTGCGGGCAGCGCCGGGGAAAACAGCGCAGTGAAATCGTCGCTGTCGGGGTGCGCCTTCAGGTGATCCTTGAGACGTTGATGACGGGCGTCGCGCAAGCTTTGCAGATCGGATGTTTCCAGCACGCGCAGGGCGTTGGGGCAGTGTTTTTCTACGCGCCAGCCGAACTGTTCCTCCATCATGAAGCGGTCGAACAGCACGATGTCCGGGGCCAGTTCGCGGATAAAATCATCGAAACTGCTGTTATTGAGCTCGATGGCGCATTCGGTAATGCCCAGCGCAGGCAGATCGGCCTTGTGCTCGCCGATGGTCGCCGGGCTGCTGAAGGTGATGTCCCAACCTTGCGTAAGAAAACTCTCAAGAATCTGCATCATGTGCCCGCCTGCGGCTGATGAGCGCGGCTCCGGCCAGACATAACCAATGACCAGGACTTTGGTGGCGGGCTGATTCATTCAGAACGAGTTCCTTGGGGGGGAAGGGGACAAAAGGCGCGCAATTAAACCATAACCGGTCATGACAATTTATCGCTGGCGGTAGGTAGCCACCGCGCTTTGTGGTTAACTTCGACCTCTCGAATTCGTTTAACCAAAACCAGCATAAGGATTCTGTTCATGGCTCAAGTCACCCTCAAAGGCAACCCGGTCCAGGTTGAAGGCCAATTGCCGCAAGTCGGCGCCCAGGCTGCTGACTTCACCCTGACCGCCGGCGATCTGTCGAACGCGACCCTCGCCACTTTCGCCGGCAAGCGCAAAGTGCTGAATATCTTCCCAAGCGTCGACACGCCGACCTGCGCCACTTCGGTACGCAAGTTCAATGCGCAGGCCAACGATGTGGAAAACACCGTGGTGCTATGCATCTCCTCCGACCTGCCGTTCGCCCAGGCACGTTTCTGCGGCTCCGAAGGGCTGGACAACGTGAAGAACCTGTCGGACTTCCGCAACGCCGACTTCGCGGTCGATTACGGCGTTTCCATCGCTGATGGCCCGCTGCAAGGCCTGACGGCGCGTGCGGTCGTGGTGCTGGACGAAAATGACAAGGTGCTGCACAGCGAACTGGTCAGTGAAATCGGCCAGGAACCAAACTACGAAGCCGCCCTGTCTGTTCTGAAGTAACTGTTTCGGTACGTTACTGCGGTTGTGCGGTAACACGCTTGATGCATGATTGCGGCCTGGCCTAGTCCAGGCCGTTTTCATTTGTGCTTCAGGCGCTTAGCGAAATAGGCGATGGACTAAGCTCATCCGTTAAAAGTTGTAAGCCCAAGGTAAATAGCCGGTAAAGGCGCTTTTCTTAATGCGCCCCAGTGCTTATCTTTCAGCCTCCCAAAGTAGAAGCGCTCGCGCCCAATGGTTGATCACTCCATGCAATCCTCCCCCCGCCACTCCCGCCGCTGGTTGTTCGGCCTGCTCGTGCTGCTGGTCATCGCCGGCCTGTGCTGGAAATTCTGGCCCAGCGGTGCCGCCCACAAAGACGCGCCGGCCGGCCATGCGAGCAAGACCGGCATGGCGCGCCCCGGTTTTGGCGGCGCCACCGGCCCGGTGCCCGTGCGCGTGGCGCCTGTGGTGCTGGGCGAGTTCCCGGTGTACTACAAGGCGTTGGGCACGGTGACTGCACTGAACACCATCAATGTGCGCAGCCGGGTGGGCGGCGAGTTGGTGAAAATCGCCTTTGAAGAAGGGCAGATGGTCAAGGCTGGCGACCTGCTGGCCGAGATCGACCCGCGCAGCTATCAGAATGCCTTGCTCCAGGCCCAGGGCACGCTGATGCAGAACCAGGCCCAGTTGAAAAACGCCCAGGTCGACGTGCAGCGTTATCGCGACCTGTACGCCCAGGACAGCATCGCCAAGCAGACCCTGGACACCGCCGAAGCGCTGGTCATGCAATACCAGGGCACGGTCAAGACCAATCAGGGCGCGGTGGACGATGCCAAGCTCAACCTGGAATTCACCAGGATACGCGCGCCGATCAGTGGCCGCGTCGGCCTGCGCCAGGTCGATGTCGGCAACCTGGTGGCGGCCAACGACACCACGTTCCTCGCTGTGATCACCCAGACCCAACCGATCAGCGTGGTTTTCACCCTGCCGGAAAACACCCTGGAAACCGTACTGGCCCGCTACCACGCCGGCAACAAGCTGCCCGTGGAAGCCTGGGACCGTGGCGACGTCAAGCAAACGGCAGCCGGCGTGCTGCAAAGCCTGGACAACCAGATCGACGTGACCACCGGCACCCTCAAATTCAAGGCGCGCTTCGATAACAAGGACCAGGCACTGTTCCCCAATCAGTTCGTCAACGTGCACCTGCTCGCCGATACGCTGCACAACGTGGTGCTGGCGCCTTCGGCGGCGATCCAGTTCGGCAACGCCGGTACCTTTGTCTACGTGCTTGATGGTGACAAGAAGGTCAAGGTGCAGCCGCTGGTGGTCGGTGACACCGACGGCGAGAACACCGTGATCAAACAGGGCCTCAAGGCGGGCGACCGCGTGGTGCTGGAAGGCACCGACCGGTTGAAAGACGGCAGCGAGATCGAAGTGGTCAATGACAGCAGCGAAGTACCGACCACGCCGACCGAGCACCTGCAAGGCAAGCCCGCCGCGAAAGGGGAGACCGGCACCACCGTCGGCAAGGCGCAAAAGGTCGGTTCATGAACCTGTCGCGTCTGTTCATCCTCCGTCCGGTCGCCACCACGCTAAGCATGCTGGCCATTGTCTTGGCCGGCATCATTTCGTACCGCCTGTTGCCGGTATCGGCCTTGCCCCAGGTGGATTACCCGACGATCCGGGTGATGACCCTGTACCCCGGCGCCAGCCCGGACGTGATGACCAGCGCAGTCACCGCGCCGCTCGAGCGCCAGTTCGGGCAAATGCCCGGCCTTACACAAATGGCGTCCACCAGTTCCGGCGGTGCGTCGGTACTGACCCTGCGCTTCAACCTCGACATCAATATGGACGTTGCCGAGCAACAGGTGCAGGCCGCGATCAACGCCGCCACCAACCTGCTGCCCAAGGATTTGCCGGCGCCGCCGGTGTACAACAAGGTCAACCCGGCGGACACCCCGGTGCTGACCCTGGCCATCACCTCCAAGACCATGCTGCTGCCCAAGCTCAATGACCTGGTCGACACGCGCATGGCGCAGAAAATCGCGCAGATCAGCGGCGTCGGCATGGTCAGCATCGCCGGTGGCCAGCGCCAGGCCGTGCGCATCAAGGTCAACCCCGAGGCCCTGGCGGCCAACGGGCTGAACCTGTCGGATGTGCGCACCCTGATCGCCGCGTCCAACGTCAACCAGCCCAAAGGCAACTTCGACGGCCCCACGCGGGTGTCGATGCTCGACGCCAACGATCAGTTGGTCTCGCCCGCGCAATACGCCGAGCTGATCCTGGCCTACAACAACGGCGCGCCGCTGCGCCTCAAGGACGTGGCCCAGATCGTCGACGGCGCCGAAAACGAGCGCCTCGCCGCCTGGGCCAATGAAAACCAGGCCGTGCTGCTGAACATCCAGCGCCAGCCTGGGGCCAACGTGATCGAGGTGGTCGACCGCATCAAGGCGCTGCTGCCGAGCATCACCGATAACCTGCCGGCCGGCCTCGACGTGACCGTGCTCACCGACCGCACCCAGACCATCCGCGCCTCGGTCACCGACGTGCAGCACGAATTGCTGATCGCCATTGCCCTGGTGGTGATGGTGACGTTTCTGTTCCTGCGCCGTTTCAGCGCCACGATCATTCCGTCCATCGCCGTGCCGCTGTCCCTGGTGGGCACCTTTGGCGTGATGTACCTGGCAGGGTTCTCCATCAACAACCTGACGCTGATGGCCTTGACCATCGCCACCGGGTTTGTGGTGGACGATGCCATCGTGATGCTGGAAAACATCTCGCGCTATATCGAAGAAGGCGAAACGCCCCTGGCCGCCGCGCTCAAGGGCGCCAAGCAGATCGGTTTCACCCTGATTTCCCTGACCCTGTCGCTGATTGCCGTGTTGATCCCGCTGCTATTCATGGCCGACGTGGTGGGGCGGCTGTTCCGTGAGTTCGCGATCACCCTGGCGGTGGCGATCCTGATTTCCCTGGTGGTGTCACTGACGCTGACGCCGATGATGTGCGCGCGGCTGCTCAAGCGTGAACCCAAGGAGGAGGACCAAAGCCGCTTCTACAAGGCCAGCGGCGCCTGGATCGACTGGCTGATCGCGCGCTACGGCAGCCTGTTGCAGTGGGTGCTCAGGCACCAACCGCTCACGTTGCTGGTGGCCATCGCCACCCTGGGCCTGACTGTGGTGCTGTACCTGGTGGTGCCCAAGGGATTTTTCCCTGTGCAGGACACCGGCGTGATCCAGGGGATTTCCGAAGCGCCGCAGTCGATTTCATTCGCTGCCATGAGCCAGCGCCAGCAGGCACTGGCCAAGATCATCCTGGCGGACCCGGCGGTGCAAAGCCTGTCTTCGTATATTGGCGTGGACGGCGATAACGCCACCCTCAACAGCGGCCGCTTGCTGATCAACCTCAAGCCCCACGGCCAGCGCGACTTGAGCGCCGCCCAGGTGATCACCCGCCTGCAGCCGGAAATCGACAAGTTGGTGGGCATCCGCCTGTTCATGCAGCCGGTGCAGGACCTCACCATTGAAGACCGCGTGAGCCGTACCCAGTACCAGTTCAGCATGTCTTCGCCGGACGCCGAGCTGCTGGCGCTGTGGAGCGAAAAACTGGTCCACGCGTTGAGCCAGTTGCCCGAGCTCACCGACGTTGCCAGCGACCTGCAGGACAAGGGCCTGCAGGTGTACCTGGTGATCGACCGCGATGCGGCTTCACGCCTGGGGGTCAGCGTGTCGACCATTACGGACGCACTCTACGACGCCTTCGGCCAGCGGCAGATTTCCACCATCTACACCCAGGCCAGCCAGTACCGCGTGGTGCTGCAGGCCCAGTCCGGCGAAACCCTCGGCCCGGATGCATTGAATCAGATCCACGTGAAGACCACCGACGGCGGCCAGGTGCGCCTGTCCAGCCTGGCCAAGGTGGAACAGCGCCAGGCCCAGTTGGCGATCGCACATATCGGCCAGTTCCCGGCGGTGATGATGTCGTTCAACCTGGCGCCAGGCGTTGCCCTGGGCAAAGGCGTAGAACTGATCAACCAGACCCAGAAGGACATCGGCATGCCGGTGGGCGTGCAAACCCAGTTCCAGGGTGCGGCCCAGGCGTTCGAAGCTTCGCTGTCGAGCACCTTGCTGCTGATCCTGGCGGCTGTGGTCACCATGTACATCGTGCTCGGCGTGCTCTACGAGAGCTATATCCACCCGATCACCATTCTCTCGACCTTGCCGTCGGCGGCGGTGGGGGCGTTGCTGGCGTTGCTGCTCAGCGGCAATGACTTGGGCATGATCGCGATCATCGGCATTATCCTGTTGATCGGGATCGTCAAGAAGAACGCGATCATGATGATCGACTTCGCCCTCGACGCCGAACGCAACCAGGGCCTCGACCCGCAGACCGCGATCTACCAGGCGGCGCTGCTGCGCTTCCGGCCGATCCTGATGACCACCCTGGCGGCGCTGTTCGGCGCGGTGCCGCTGATGTTGGCCACCGGCTCCGGTGCGGAGTTGCGCCAACCGTTGGGCCTGGTGATGGTCGGCGGTTTGCTGGTGAGCCAGGTACTGACGCTGTTCACCACCCCGGTGATCTACCTGTACTTCGACCGCCTCGGCCGACGCTGGCGCAAAGAGCCGCAAAGCCTGGAGCCGGTTGAGCCATGAACCTGTCCGGACCTTTCATTCGGCGCCCGGTAGCGACCATGCTGCTGAGCCTGGCGATCATGCTGCTGGGCGGTGTCAGCTTCAACCTGCTGCCAGTGTCGCCATTGCCGCAGATCGATTTCCCGGTGATCGTGGTGTCGGCCAGCCTGCCCGGCGCCAGCCCCGAGGTAATGGCGTCCACCGTGGCGACGCCGCTGGAGCGCTCGTTCGGCGCGATTGCCGGCATCACCACCATGAGCAGTTCGTCGAGCCAGGGCTCTACCCGGGTGATCCTGGCGTTTGACTCCGATCGTGATATCAACGGCGCGGCGCGGGAAGTGCAGGCGGCCATCAATGCCTCGCGCAACCTGCTGCCCAGCGGCATGCGCAGCATGCCGACCTACAAGAAGATCAACCCGTCCCAGGCGCCGATCATGGTGCTGTCGTTGACCTCGGACGTGCTACAGAAGGGCCAGCTGTACGACCTGGCGTCGACCATCCTCTCGCAAAGCCTGTCCCAGGTGCCGGGCGTCGGCGAAGTGCAGATCGGCGGCAGTTCGTTGCCAGCGGTACGTATCGAGCTGGAGCCCAAGGCCCTCGACCAGTACGGTGTGGCCCTCGACGACGTGCGCAACACTATCGCCAACGCCAACCAGCGCCGGCCCAAGGGCTCCCTGGAAGACAGCCAGCGCAACTGGCAGATCCAGGCCAATGACCAGTTGGAGAAGGCCAAGGACTACGAGCCATTGTTGATCCGTTACCAGAACGGCGCCGCCTTGCGTCTGAAGGATGTGGCGAAAATCAGCGACGGTGTGGAAGACCGCTACAACAGTGGCTTTTTCAACAACGAACCGGCGGTGCTGTTGGTGATCAACCGTCAGTCCGGCGCCAACATCATCGAGACCGTGCGGCAGATCAAGGCACAGTTGCCGGCGTTGCAGGCGGTGCTGCCGTCCAGCGTCAAGCTGAGCCTGGCCATGGACCGCTCGCCGGTGATCACCGCCACGTTGCACGAAGCCGAAATGACCTTGCTGATCGCCGTCGGGCTGGTGATCCTGGTGGTGTACCTGTTCCTGGGCAATTTCCGCGCTTCACTGATCCCGACCCTGGCCGTGCCGGTGTCGCTGGTGGGCACCTTTGCGGTGATGTACCTGTATGGGTTCTCGCTGAACAATTTTTCGCTGATGGCGTTGATCCTGGCCACCGGTCTGGTGGTGGACGATGCCATCGTGGTGCTGGAGAACATCTCGCGGCATATCGACGAAGGCGTGCCGCCGATGAAAGCGGCGTACCTGGGCGCCCAGGAAGTCGGTTTTACCTTGCTGTCGATGAACGTGTCGCTGGTGGCGGTGTTCCTGTCGATCCTGTTCATGGGCGGGATCGTCACCAACCTGTTCCGCGAGTTTTCCATCACCCTGTCGGCGGCGATCATTGTGTCGCTGATTGTCTCGCTGACCCTGACGCCGATGCTCTGCGCCCGTTGGCTCAAGCCCCACGTCAAAGACCGGATGACCGGTTTGCAGCGCTGGAGCCAGAAGGTCAACGACCGTATGGTCGCCGGCTACGCCACCAGCCTGGACTGGGTGCTGAGCCATCGTCGCCTGACCCTGCTCAGCCTGTTCCTGACCATCGGGGTCAACGTGGCGTTGTATGTGGTGGTGCCGAAAACCTTCATGCCGCAGCAGGACACCGGCCAGTTGATCGGTTTCGTGCGCGGTGACGACGGGCTGTCGTTCGGCGTGATGCAGCCGAAGATGGAGACCTTCCGCAAGGCGGTGCTCAAGGACCCGGCGGTGCTCAGCGTGGCCGGCTTTATTGGCGGCAACAACGGCACCAACAATGCGGTGATGCTGGTGCGCCTCAAACCGATCAGCGAGCGCAGGATTTCCGCCCAGGCGGTGATCGAGCGGCTGCGCAAGGAGGTACCGCCGGTGCCGGGCGGGCGTCTGTTCCTGATGGCTGACCAGGATCTGCAATTCGGCGGCAGCCGCGACCAGACCAGTGCGCAGTATTCCTACATCCTGCAAAGCGGCGACCTGGCGGCCCTGCGCCTGTGGTATCCGAAGGTCGTGGCCGCCATGCGCGAGCTGCCGGAGCTCACCGCCATCGACGCCCGCGAAGGGCGCGGCGCGGCGCAGGTCACGCTGATTGTCGATCGCGACCAGGCCAAGCGCCTGGGAATCGACATGGACATGGTGACGGCGGTGCTCAACAACGCCTACAGCCAGCGGCAGATTTCCACTATCTATGACAGCCTCAACCAGTATCAGGTGGTGATGGAGGTCAACCCCAGGTACGCCCAGGACCCGATCACCCTCAACCAGATGCAGGTGATCACCTCCACGGGCGCGCGCGTGCCGCTGTCGACCATTGCTCATTACGAGAACAGCCTGGCGGACGACCGCGTCAGCCACGAAGGCCAGTTCGCCTCGGAAAACATTGCCTTCGACATGGCACCCGGCGTGACGGTGGAGCAGGGCACGGCGGCCATCGAGCGGGCGATCGCCAAGGTCGGGCTGCCGGAAGACGTGATCGCCAAGATGGCCGGCACTGCCGACGCGTTCGCGGCGACGCAGAAAGGCCAGCCCTTCATGATCCTCGGCGCGCTGGTGGCGGTGTACCTGGTGCTGGGCATCTTGTATGAAAGCTATATTCACCCGTTGACGATTCTCTCGACCCTGCCGTCGGCAGGAGTGGGCGCGATGCTCGCGATTTACCTCACGGGTGGCGAGTTCAGCCTGATCTCCCTGTTGGGCCTGTTCCTGCTGATCGGCGTGGTCAAGAAAAACGCGATCTTGATGATCGACCTGGCTCTGCAGCTTGAGCGCAATGACCGCCTGGGCCCGCTGGAGTCGATTCGCAGTGCCTGCCTGCTGCGTTTGCGGCCGATCCTGATGACCACCCTGGCGGCCATTCTCGGCGCCTTGCCCTTGCTGCTGGGCACCGGCGATGGCGCGGAAATGCGTCGTCCCCTGGGCCTCACCATCATTGGCGGCCTGGTGTTCAGCCAGGTCCTGACTCTTTACACCACTCCGGTGGTTTACCTTTATCTCGACCGCGCGCGCCATCGCTTCAATGCCTGGCGCGGCGTGCGTACCGATGCTGCCCTGGACACTGCGCTATGACCGATTCAACCTTTGCCCGATTGGCCATGTTCCGTGGTTGCCGCCTGGCGAGCCTGGTGCTCTGCGGTGTGCTGCTCAGCGCCTGCGTCATCGGCCCCGACTACACGCGCCCGGAAGTCGTGGAACCTGCGCAATTCAAGGAGGCCCAGGGCTGGCGCCAGGCCACGCCCAGCGATTCACTGGCCCGTGGCGCCTGGTGGGAGCTGTATGGCGACCGCCAGCTCAACGACCTGGTACAGCGCCTGAACACCTCCAACCAGACCGTGGCCCAGGCTGAAGCGCGTTTTCGCCAGGCCCGGGCGCTGGTGCGCAGTTCCCGTGGCGCGTTTTACCCCACCGTCGACCTGAGCGCCGGCAAGACCCGCGCCAGCCAAGGCACCGGTAGCAGCAGCGCGAGCCTCAGCAGTTCCAGCAGCGGTATCCGCGACACCCTCAACGCACAGTTGGGCGTGAGCTGGGAGGCGGACATCTGGGGCAAATTGCGCCGTGGCCTGGAGGCCAATGAAGCGAGTGCCGAAGCCAGCTCGGCGGACCTGGCGGCGATGCGCCTGAGCCAACAGTCGGAGCTGGTGCAAAGCTACCTGCAGTTGCGCGTCATGGACGAACAGACCCGCTTGCTGCAAGCCACGCTGGAGACCTATCAACGCTCCCTGCAAATGACCCAGAACCAATACCGCGCCGGGATCTCCGGCAAGGACGCGGTGGCCCAGGCGCAAACCCAGCTCAAGACCACCCAGGCCAGCCTGATCGATCTGATCTGGCAACGCGCCCAGCTGGAAAATGCGATTGCGGTGTTGATCGGCGAAGCGCCGGCCAACTTCAACCTGGCGGTGAGCAAGGACATCCCGGCGCTGCCGCAGATTCCGCTGAGCCTGCCGTCGCAACTGCTTGAACGTCGTCCGGATATCGCCTCGGCCGAACGCTCGGTGATCGCCGCCAACGCCAATATCGGCGTGGCCAAGGCGGCTTATTACCCGGACCTGAGCCTGAGCCTGGCCGGGGGCTATTCCAGCAGCACCTATTCGGACTGGATCAGCCTGCCGAACCGCTTCTGGTCGGTGGGACCGAAGCTGGCCATGACCCTGTTCGACGGCGGCCAGCGTTCGGCCGAAGTCGACCGCACCGTGGCCAGCTATGACGAGACCGTCGCCAAATACCGCCAGACCGTACTGGATGGTTTCCGCGAAGTGGAAAACTACATGGTGCAGCTCAAGGTGCTGGAGGACGAGGCGGTGGTCAGCAATGAAGCGCTCGAGGCGGCCCGTGAGTCCTTGCGCCTGACCCAGAACCAGTACAAGGCCGGGCTGATCGGCTACCTGGACGTGGTCACCGTGCAAGCCACGGCCTTGAGTAACGAGCGCACCGTGTTGACTCTGTTGCAGTCGCGCCTGGTGGCCAGTGTGCAACTGATCGCCGCACTGGGCGGTGGATGGGATGGGCAGACGCCGATCAGCGGCAAAGACTAAGGGGGAACTCGGATCCAATGTGTGGGCTTGCCCGCGATGGCTACGCATGCGCAATTTGTAGTGAGCGGGCTTGCCCCGCGCTGGGGGGCGAAGCCCCCCCAAACCAGACGAGTTGGATTTATCTGGAACTCGGCGGTGCCTTTATTGGGGCGGCTTCGCCACCCAGCGCGGGGCAAGCCCGCTCACTACAATTGTATGGCGCCTGTCAAAACGACCTCACAATCCGCCCCAACGTCTCCATCGCCTTTTCCGACGCCTCGGTCCACGGGCTGCCGTAGTTCAGGCGGATACAATTGCGAAAGCGCTGGGTGGCCGAGAAAATCGGCCCCGGCGCAATGCTGATGCCTTGTGCCAGCGCCATCTGGAACAGCTTCAACGAATCCGTCTGCTCCGGCAGTTCCAGCCACAGGAAGTACCCGCCGGCCGGCTGGCTGACCCGTGTCTGCGCCGGGAAGTAGCGGGCGATGGCGGCGAGCATGGCGCTTTGCTGTTCCTCCAGCGCGTAGCGCAGTTTGCGAAGGTGTCGGTCGTAGCCGCCGTGTTGCAGGTAGTCGGCAATGGCCGCCTGTGCCGGCATCGAGGGGCACAGCGAGGTCATCAGCTTCAAGCGCTCGACTTTCTGCGCAAAGCGCCCGGCCGCCACCCAGCCCACGCGGTAACCGGGGGCCAGGCTCTTGGCGAAGGAGCCGCAGTGCATCACCAGGCCTTCGGTATCGAAGGCCTTGGCGGGTTTCGGCGCGTGTTGGCCGTAATACAGCTCGGCATACACATCGTCTTCGATCAGCGGCACCTGGTGGCCACGCAACAGTTCCACCAATGCTTGTTTCTTGGCTTCCGGCAGAGTTGCACCCATGGGGTTCTGGAAGCTGGTCATGGTCCAGCAGGCCCTGATCGGGTAGCGCTCCAGGGTTTGCGCGAGCGCGCCCAGGTCGATGCCGTCGCGCGGGTGCACGGGAATTTCCACGGCCTTGAGTTTCAAGCGTTCCAGCACTTGCAGGCAGGCATAGAACGCCGGGGCTTCGATGGCGACCAGGTCACCCGGTTCGGTGACGGCCTGCAGGCAGAGGTTCAAGGCTTCCAGGGCGCCGTTGGTGATTAGCAGTTCTTCCATCGGCAACATCAGGCCGCCGACCATGTAGCGCAGGGCGATTTGACGGCGCAGTTGCGGGTTGCCCGGTGACATGTCGGTGACCACCAGGCGCGGGTCCATCTCGCGGCTGGCGCTGGCCAGCGAGCGAGCCAGGCGCGGCAGCGGGAACAGCATGGGGCTGGGGAACGCCGAGCCGAAGGGCACTGTGTTGGGGTCTTTGATCGAGTCGAGCACCGAGAACACCAGCTCGCTCACATCCACTTCGGTGGACTCATGCACGTGCTCGCTCACGACCGGCTCGGAGAACGGACTGGGTGCGTGGGTGTTGACGAAATAGCCGGAGCGCGGCCGCGCGCGGATCAGGCCACGCCGCTCCAGCAGATAGTAAGCCTGGAACACCGTGGACGGACTGACGCCGTAGGTCTGGCTGGCATAGCGCACCGACGGCACCCGCTGGCCGGGGCCGAGCACGCCGCAGCGGATCAGTTCAGCGATGTCTTCGGCGAATTTTTCGTAGCGTTTCATGGGTGGGCTGATTGCTTTCTTGAATACCACACAGGTCAAGGGTGGGAGCTGGCTTGCCTGCGATTCAGGCGACGCGGTCTTTAAAGTTGCACCGAGTCGACGCCATCGCAGCGGTGCGGCGATCCGACAAGCCAGCTCCCACAGATGTCGTGCAGTGTGCATGACAGACTCAGGCAGGGCGATAAAAAAGCGGATCAGGGCGAGGGCGCCTGATAGGCACCTGTCAGATCAACGAATCAGGCACATCGGCCTTTACATGTTGACGGCCGTCGTGCGCCCCAGCGACGGTCAAGGCGTCCGCCTCGGCTTCGGTGATGTAGATCCGCTCGGCCGCCAGTTCCACGTAAGACATGGATTTGTCGGTGTCGGTGACAATATTGACCCGGGTCGCCGGCACGCTGTGTTCCTGGCCATCGTCATTGAGCATGAAGTAGCACAATTGATTTTCGATACGTAAAGGCATGCCGATCTCCTGTTTCATGGACCCTCAAAGGTTAGGAAACAACGATGTGCAGGGGTTCCAGGCAACTGACTGGCGGTCGCGATTGTCCATTCATTACCCATTGATGACAGAGGACCGTTCATGAACGCCTGGTTTCACGAAGCGTGGATAACCCTGCAGGCCGAATTTGCCGATATCGGCGACGCCAAGCAGCTTACTCAGATCACCGTGCGCCTGTTGATGGCCGCGATCCTGGGCGGCATTCTCGGTTTTGAACGCGAGAGCAAGGGCAAGGCTGCCGGGGTGCGCACCCATATGTTGGTGGCGCTGGGCGCGGCACTGTTCGTGCTGGTGCCGCAGATGTCCGGTAACCAGGCGGATGCCATGAGCCGGGTGATGCAGGGCGTCATTGCCGGGATCGGTTTTTTGGGCGCGGGCACCATCATCAAGAACAAGGATGAGGACGCAGGCCATGTCAAGGGCCTGACCACCGCGGCGGGCTTGTGGATGACCGCTGCGATTGGGGTCTCGGCCGGGTTGGGCCGGGAATCGACAGCGGTATTGAGTACATTGCTGGCGTTGGCGGTGTTCAGCGTGATGCCGAAAATCGTCAAGCGTTTCGAGAAGGACTGACGATTACCGGTGGCATCGTCGTCGGTGGTTCTTCGACCGGCGGCGGTTCGTTTCCAGGCGGTTCTTTTTCCGGAACCGGCGCCGGCTCGGTGGGCGGCAGGGTTGGTTCGTCGATATTCGGGTCCGGGGTTTCAGCCGGGATCGGGATATTCATCAGTGTGGCCTCCTTTGTGCTTTGCTCTGTGGGTGGACATCCGCCTGGGCCAATTGATTCCCGCCCAATGGCCACACATCCACCTGAACTTTTAGCCGCGGCGCAAGCTCGGACCTATAGGCGGCCCAGCTCTGGGAGAGTGCGGCCGTACCAGAATTCGGATCAAGCAAAAAGTGCGTCCATAGGGCGTAAGGGGAAGATGCTCGATGACTGCGGATACACAGGTTCCAGAAAACTCCATATTGCCGCTGTCCCAGGCCTTGTTGCTGCCGCGGATTGCGATCGAGAGCACCTCACCCGTGATCGACGGCGGCGAATTCGCGGTCAAGGCCGTGGTTGGCCAGCGCGTTACGGTCACCAGCAAAGTGTTCGCCGACGGGCATGACAAGCTCGCCGTGTTGATTCGCTGGCGTGCGCGCCAGGATGAAAGCTGGCACAGCGTGGTCATGAGCGATGTGGGCAACAATGGCTGGGAGGGTTCGTTTACCGTCACCCAGCAAGGCCCCCATGAATATTGCATCGAGGCCTGGATCGATACCTTCGCCAGCTTCTGCTACGAACTGCGCAAGAAGCATGAAGCCGGGGTGCCGGTCAGCCTGGAACTGCAGGAAGGCCGCAGCCTGGTGCTGCAAGCGGCCGAGCGCAGCGACAATGAACTGCGCGACCGCTTGATGTTGCTGCACCACGAACTGTCCGGCCTGCTGGAAACCGAGCAGGTTGCGCAGTTCCTGCACGAAGACAGTGCGCACCTGATGACCCAGGCCGACCACCGTGCCTATCTGAGCGTGAGCCCCGCCTATCCGATCGATGTGGAGCGCGAGGCTGCGCTGTTTGCCAGTTGGTATGAGTTGTTCCCACGCTCGATCACTGATGATCCTGCGCGCCACGGTACCTTCAACGACGTGCATGCGCGGCTGCCGATGATCCATGACATGGGTTTTGACGTGCTGTACTTTCCGCCGATCCATCCGATCGGGCGCAGCCACCGCAAGGGCAAGAACAACTCATTGACCGCCGGCCCCAATGATCCGGGCAGCCCGTATGCGATTGGCAGCGAGGAGGGCGGCCATGAAGCCATCCACCCGCAACTGGGCAGCCGCGATGACTTCCGCCGCCTGGTCCAGGCCGCCGCCGAGCATGGTCTGGAAATAGCCCTGGATTTTGCCATCCAGTGTTCCCAGGACCACCCATGGCTCAAGGAACATCCGGGCTGGTTCAACTGGCGCCCGGACGGCACGATCAAATACGCCGAGAACCCGCCGAAAAAGTACCAGGACATCGTCAACGTCGATTTCTACGCGGCGGACGCGATTCCCGGCCTGTGGACCGAGCTGCGCGATATCGTGGTGGGCTGGGTCGAGGAGGGCGTGAAGACCTTTCGCGTGGATAACCCCCATACCAAGCCGCTGCCTTTCTGGCAATGGCTGATCAGCGATGTGCGCGCCAAGTATCCCGAGGTGATCTTCCTCGCCGAAGCGTTCACCACGCCGGCGATGATGGCGCGCCTGGGCAAGGTCGGCTATTCCCAGAGCTACACCTATTTCACCTGGCGCAACACCAAGGCCGAGTTGAGCGAATACCTGACGCAGTTGAACGAGTCGCCGTGGCGTGAATGCTACCGGCCGAATTTCTTCGTCAATACGCCGGACATCAACCCGGCGTTCCTGCACGAGTCCGGGCGCCCCGGCTTCCTGATCCGTGCCGCGCTGGCCACCATGGGCTCGGGCCTGTGGGGCATGTATTCGGGTTTCGAGCTGTGCGAAGCCGCGCCGGTGCCGGGCAAAGAGGAATACCTCGACTCGGAGAAATACGAGATCCGCCCACGGGACTTCACCGCGCCCGGCAACATCATTGCCGAGATCGCCCAGCTCAACCGCATTCGTCGGCAAAACCCGGCGTTGCAGACCCATCTGGGCTTGAAGCTCTACAACGCCTGGAACGACAACATCCTGTACTTCGGCAAGCGCAGCGAGGATGGCGGCAACTTTATCCTGGTGGCGGTGAACCTTGATCCGTTCAATGCCCAGGAAGCGCAGTTCGAGCTGCCGCTGTGGGAAATGGGCCTGCCGGATGATGCGCAGACCCAGGGCGAGGATTTGATGAACGGCCATCGTTGGACCTGGTATGGCAAGACCCAGTGGACCCGCCTGGAGCCGCAGATGCCGTTTGGGATCTGGCGTATTACCGTTTCCTGAGTCTTGAGGTGAGGCACAAATGTGGAAGCGGGCTTGCTCGCGAAGGCGGTGGATCAGCAGCAAATATATCCACTGATCCACCGCCTTCGCGAGCAAGCCCGCTCCCACATTGACCGAGTTCAGTCTGCAAGATTGTGAGTATTTCAGGAGTTTCAAATGGCGAAGAAACCCAAGGCTGCCACCTTTATCAAAGACCCGCTCTGGTACAAGGACGCGGTGATCTACCAGGTTCACGTCAAATCCTATTTCGACTCCAACAACGACGGCATCGGCGACTTTCCCGGCCTGATCGCCAAGCTGGACTACATCGCCGACCTGGGCGTGAACACCATCTGGCTGCTGCCGTTCTACCCTTCGCCGCGCCGCGACGATGGCTATGACATCGCCGAATACCGTGGCGTGCACAGCGACTACGGGACCATGGCCGACGCCAAGCGTTTTATCGCCGAGGCGCATAGGCGCGGGTTGCGGGTGATCACCGAACTGGTCATCAACCATACCTCCGACCAGCATCCCTGGTTCCAGCGTGCGCGCAAGGCCAAGCCCGGCTCGGCGGCGCGGGACTTCTACGTGTGGTCGGATGACGACCAGAAGTACGACGGCACCCGCATCATCTTTTTGGACACCGAAAAGTCCAACTGGACCTGGGACCCGGTTGCCGGCCAGTACTTCTGGCACCGGTTCTACTCGCACCAGCCCGACCTCAACTTCGACAATCCGCAGGTGATGAAAGCGGTGCTGAGCGTGATGCGCTACTGGTTGGACATGGGCATCGACGGCCTGCGCCTGGATGCCATCCCGTACCTGATCGAGCGCGACGGCACCAACAACGAAAACCTCGCCGAAACCCACGACGTTCTCAAGCAAATCCGCGCCGAGATCGACGCCAACTATCCGGACCGCATGTTGCTGGCCGAAGCCAACCAGTGGCCGGAAGACACCCAGATGTACTTCGGTGACCGCAAGGGCGACGACGGCGACGAGTGCCACATGGCGTTCCACTTCCCGCTGATGCCGCGCATGTACATGGCGCTGGCCCAGGAAGACCGCTTCCCGATCACCGACATCCTGCGCCAGACCCCGGAGATTCCCGCCAATTGCCAATGGGCGATCTTCCTGCGCAACCACGATGAACTGACGCTGGAAATGGTCACCGACAAAGAACGTGACTACCTGTGGAACTACTACGCCGCCGACCGCCGCGCGCGCATCAACCTGGGCATTCGTCGGCGCCTGGCGCCGTTGATGGAGCGTGACCGTCGCCGTGTCGAGCTGCTCAACAGCCTGCTGTTGTCGATGCCCGGCACGCCGACCCTGTATTACGGCGATGAAATCGGTATGGGCGATAACATTTACCTTGGCGACCGCGATGGCGTGCGCACGCCGATGCAATGGTCCATCGACCGCAACGGCGGCTTCTCCCGCGCCGACCCGGCCAGCCTGGTGCTGCCGCCGATCATGGACCCGTTGTACGGCTACCAGTCGGTCAACGTCGAGACCCAGACCCAGGACCCGCACTCGCTGCTCAACTGGACGCGCCGCATGTTGGCGGTGCGCAAGCAGTCCAAAGCGTTTGGCCGCGGCAGCCTGAAAATGCTCTCGCCGAGCAACCGGCGCATCCTGGCGTATACCCGCGAGTACACCGCGCCGGATGGCCGCACTGAAATCATCCTGTGCGTGGCCAACGTATCACGCAGTGCCCAGGCGGCCGAACTGGACCTGTCGGCGTTCGCCGGCATGGTGCCGGTGGAGATGCTGGGGGGCAACGCCTTCCCCCCGATCGGTCAGTTGAATTTCCTGCTGACCCTGGCGCCCTATGGCTTTTATTGGTTTGTATTGGCGGCGGAGAATCAAATGCCCAGCTGGCACGTGGAACCTGTTCAAGGCATGCCCGACTTCACCACTCTGGTGCTGAAAAAGCGCCTGGAAGAGTTGCTGGACGAGCCGTGCCGCACCACCCTACAGTCGACCTCATTGCCCACCTGGCTGCCCAACCGGCGCTGGTTTGCCGGTAAGGACACGGCGATCGACAGCGTGCATATCGCCTATGGCGTGCGCTTTGGCGATGCCCAGCATCCGGTATTGCTCAGCGAGCTGGAGGTGACCGCGGGTGGCCAGGTCAGCCGTTATCAGTTGCCGTTCGGCTTCCTCGCCGAAGACCAGTTCACCAGCGCCTTGCCGCAGCAACTGGCCATGGCCCGGGTGCGCCGAGCGCGGGAAGTGGGGTTGGTCACCGATGCGTTCAGCCTTGAGTCGTTTATCCGTTCGGTGATCCAGGGTTTGCTGGCGGGTACCGTGCTCAGCACCAGCGATGGGGATATCCGCTTTGAAGCGACGTCGCACTTGACCGATCTGCAATTGAAGGATGACTTCGCGGTGCGCTACCTGTCCGCCGAACAGTCCAACAGCTCGGTGGTGGTGGGTGAGAGCCTGGTGCTCAAGTTGATCCGTAAAGTCAGCGCCGGTGTGCACCCGGAGCTGGAAATGAGCGCCTACCTGACCGCCGCCGATTACCCGAACATCTCGCCGTTGATGGGGGCTGTGGTTCGCCGCGACGCCGAAGGCCAGGACAACCTGCTGATGATCGCCCAGGGTTACCTGAGCAATCAGGGCGACGCCTGGACCTGGACCCAGAACAACCTGGAGCGCGCCATCCGCGACGAATTGGCCGAAGCGCTTTCCGAGCAGGAACAGCACTATAACGCCTTGGGCGAACTGAAGGATTTCGCCGGGTTGCTCGGCCAGCGCCTGGGCGAAATGCACCTGGTGCTCGGCGCGCAGACCACCAACGCGGACTTCAAACCTGAGGTCACCACCGCCAAAGACACTCAGGCATGGGCCAAGGATGTCGGCGCGCAACTCGACCGCGCGCTGCAATTGCTCAAACTTAACCAAGCGCAATTGAACGCAGCCGATCAAGCGTTGGTCAGTGAATTACTGGCGCAGAAAAAGGCGATTGCCGCGCATGTCCAGACGTTGGCGAAAGCCACTGCGGGCGGACTGCGTATCCGCGTCCACGGTGATTTGCACCTGGGCCAGGTACTGGTGGTAAAGGGCGATGCTTATCTAATCGACTTTGAAGGCGAGCCGGCGCGACCACTGCATGAGCGACGGGGCAAGCACAGCCCGTACAAAGATGTGAGCGGCGTGTTGCGTTCGTTTGATTACGCGGCGGCGATGGCCCTGAACCTGCAAGGCGTGGACCACTCGCCCGAAGCGGACCAGGCACGCAGGCGCGTCACCGATCGCTACCTGAAAGAAGCACGCCTGGCTTTTACCCAGGCTTATCAGGCCGCTACGTCTACACTGGCGCATGACTGGCAGGATGCCAACGGCCAGGACGCGGCGCTGACCTTGTTCAGCCTGGAGAAGGCCGCGTATGAAGTGGCTTACGAAGCGGAAAACCGCCCGACCTGGTTGCCGGTGCCCCTGCAAGGGTTGCACGGACTGTTGAGCGGGCTTGCACCTAAATCGAAAACTGCACGCGGTGGGGAAACGTCATGAGCTTTACACATAAAGAACCGCTGCAACCGAAGTTGACAGCATTGCCGGCGTCCAAGGACGTCGAAGCACTGGTACGCGCCGAACACCACGACCCATTCTCGATCCTCGGGCCGCACGATGATGAACACGGCGGCCAATTCATCCGCGCGTTTCTGCCGGAGGCTTTGAGCGTCCAGGTGCTGGCGCGTGACGGCAGCGAGCAGCTCGGCGCCCTGGACGCGAGCCAGGTGCCAGGTTTGTTCGTCGGGCACTTCAATACCCGTCAGCCGTACCTGCTGAAGATCCAGTGGGCCGGCGGCGAGCAGATCACCGAAGACCCTTACAGCTTCACTCAATTGTTGCTGGGTGAGATGGACCTGTACCTGTTTGCCGAAGGCAATCACCGCGACCTCAGCAGTTGCCTGGGCGCCCAAGTGACCAATGTCGACGGCGTGCAGGGCGTGCGGTTCGCTGTGTGGGCACCGAATGCGCGGCGGGTGTCGGTGGTGGGCGACTTCAATATCTGGGACGGGCGCCGGCATCCGATGCGCCTGCGTCATCCTTCCGGCGTCTGGGAGATCTTTATCCCACGCCTGCAACCGGGCGCGGCCTACAAGTACGAAATTCTCGGTGCCCACGGGATCCTGCCGCTCAAGGCCGACCCGATGGCGCTCGCTACCCAGATGCCGCCGGACACTGCGTCCAAGGTCGCCGCACCGTTGCAGGTGGACTGGCAAGACCATGAATGGATGCAGTCCCGCGTCGACAAGCAAAAGACCACGGCGCCGCTGTCGATCTACGAGCTGCATGTGGGTTCGTGGCAATGCGAGCTGGACGAGGCGGGCGAAGTGGCCCGGCAATACAATTGGCGCGAACTGGCTGAACGTCTGGTTCCCTATGTGCAGCAACTGGGTTTCACCCACGTCGAGCTGATGCCGATCATGGAACACCCGTTCGGCGGTTCCTGGGGTTACCAGGCGCTGTCGCAATTCGCGCCCACGGCGCGGTTCGGGTCGCCGGAAGATTTCGCGTACTTCATCAATGCCCTGCACCAAGCCGACATCGGTGTGATCCTCGATTGGGTACCGGCGCATTTCCCCACCGATACCCACGGCCTGGCGCAATTCGACGGCACCGCGCTGTATGAATATGCCAACCCGCTTGAAGGCTTCCATCAGGACTGGGACACGCTGATCTACAACCTGGGCCGCACCGAAGTGCATGGCTACATGCTGGCTTCGGCCCTGCACTGGCTCAAGCACTTCCACATCGACGGGCTTCGCGTGGACGCCGTGGCGTCGATGCTTTATCGCGATTATTCACGCAAGGCCGGTGAATGGGTGCCCAACCGTCACGGCGGCCGCGAGAACCTGGAAGCCATCGAATTCCTGCGCCATTTGAATGACGTAGTCGCCCTGGAAGCGCCTGGCGCGCTGGTGATCGCCGAGGAATCCACTGCCTGGCCGGGAGTGAGCCAGCCGACGCAACAGGGCGGCCTGGGCTTCAATTACAAATGGAACATGGGCTGGATGCACGATTCCCTGCACTACATCCAGCAGGACCCGGTGTACCGCGCCCACCATCACAACGAGCTGAGCTTCGGCCTGGTGTATGCCTGGTCCGAGCGTTTCATCCTGCCGATCTCCCACGATGAAGTGGTGCACGGCAAACATTCACTGATCGACAAGATGCCCGGCGACCGCTGGCAGAAGTTTGCCAACCTGCGCGCCTACCTGGCCTTCATGTGGATGCACCCTGGCAAGAAGCTGCTGTTCATGGGCTGCGAATTCGGCCAATGGCGCGAGTGGAACCACGACCAGCAACTGGACTGGTATCTGCTGCAGTACCAGGAGCACCAGGGCGTGCAGAAGCTGGTGGGCGACTTGAACCGCCTGTACCGCGAGGAGCCTGCGCTGCATGAGCAGGATGACGCGCCGCAGGGCTTCCAGTGGCTGATCGGTGACGACGCAGTCAACAGCGTGTATGCCTGGCTGCGCTGGAGCAAGGATGGCAAGCCGGTGCTGGTGGTGGCCAACTTCACTCCGGTGCCGCGTGAGGCCTATACCGTCGGCGTGCCTTTCGCCGGACGCTGGAAGGAAGTCATCAACACTGATGCCGAGATGTACGCCGGTTCCAATTACGGAAATGGCGGCGAAGTCATCACCCTGGATGAGCCGCGCCACGGCCAACCGGTGTCGCTGTCGTTGAATGTGCCGCCGCTTGGGGTGCTGATCCTGCGACCGGAATCGCTCTAAAGGCTCTACCGCGCTGGATTCTATTGTCCGCGCTACTGGCAGGGTGCCACAATGGCGCCTTTGTCATGGCAGTCGGATCAGGCGGATCTCATGAATGGCCTTGGGCGTGGGCAGGATCAGGATTGCTTTATAGAGGAGCAGGTGCGAACTGACCGTTTGCATCAGCTCTTCCGGCAGTCTTTCGCCGCCATTTTCGGCAGCTACATCGCGGCGGTGATGCTGTGCTGGCTGTGCTGGGACCGGTTTGACAGCCAGGTCATCCTGATCTGGCTGGTGGTGCTGGCAGGTTCATCCCTGTTGCGCGTGAAGATGTTCGTGGAGTGGTTTCGTTGCCCCGAGGCCGAGCGTACGCCAAGGCGCTGGGAGCGCCGTTACTGGATCACATTGGTGCTCTCCGCCGGCATCTGGGGCCTCGGCGCCCTGGCGGTGATGCCCACCGATGACCGCTTGTCCCAGACGCTGGTCATGCTGTTTACCGTGGGCATGTCGGTCGGCGCGGTTTCCTGTTACTCGGCTTATCGCTATATGTCGCTGGTCTCCATGGGCCTGGTGCTGTTGCCGTGCACCCTGTGGTTGTTGGTCCAGCCCTCTTCGACGCAGGTGGGCGTGGCCATTGCGGTGCTGGTGTTTTCGACCTTTGTGATCAGTGCCACGCACAAGTTGTCCGATGCTCTGGAGAAGGCGTTCCGCCTGACCCGGCAAATGGAGCGTGCGCACACTATTTCCACGCGCGCCGCACAGACCGATGAACTCACCGGCCTGATGAATCGTCGCGCGTTTTTCGATCATGCCCAGGTGCTGTACGAGCGCTGCCGCCATCACCAGCAACCGTTGTGCGCACTGATGCTGGACATGGATCACTTCAAGGCAATCAACGACACCTACGGCCACCAGGCCGGGGACCAAGTGCTGCGCCAGATCGGCGGGGTGATCACGGCCTCGTTCCGCCAGGCCGACGTCTACGGCCGGCTGGGCGGCGAAGAGTTTGCAGTGTTGCTGCCCAACACCTCGCTGGAAACCGCGCGGGCGATTGCCGAACAACTGGTCAAGGCGATTGCCGGCCTCGCCTGTGAACCCGTGCATGGGTTGAGCGCCAGCCTCGGCGTGGCGCACACCGATGCTCAGGACCAAGACCTGCACAGCCTGATGAACACCGCCGACAAGGCGCTGTACCGCGCCAAGGCCCTGGGCCGTAATCAGGTGGCGGTGGCGGCCGAGCAGGGCTGAGCCCAAGGCGCCCTAAGCTTTAATGTGTGTCGAGAGCGGAGGCTGCGAAGGTGGCGGCACTGCCGGCATTTTCATCGCCTGACACTGCGCTTTCGCTGCCTCGCTAAAGCTCGAGAGCTCCCACAGGGATCGGCTGTGTGGGTTGCTAGAGCATTGCCTTGGCCAGCGCTCGTGCCACCTGATCGGCGGAGTAGGGCTTGGGCAGAAACTCGAACCCTTCGTAGCCGCTGTCGGCCAGCTCTTCGCTGTAACCGGAGGTGAGTACCACCGGCAAATCCGGGCGACGTTCACGCAGCAGCCTGGCCATCGCAACGCCGGTCATGCCTGGCATCACCACATCCGAGAAAACCCCGTCGAACGCCAGGGCATCTTCGCCGGCCAGGGCGAGTGCCTGTTCGGCATTTGTGGCCCATGTGGTCTGGTAACCCAGGTCCTGCAGGATCTGATTGGCGAAGCGGCCCACTTCCAGGTTGTCCTCCACGATCAGGACGTGGTGCTGCGTCGTGTCCTGGAGCTGATGCTCATCTTCCTGAGGGCGAGGGTGCTGCTCTGCCTGCGGCGCCACTTCGGGCAGGTACAGAGTAAAGATCGCGCCCTGGCCGAGCTGGCTGGCCACATCAACGTTGCCGCCGGACTGCTTGGCAAACCCGAATACCTGGGACAACCCAAGCCCAGTGCCTTTGCCGACCGCCTTGGTGGTGAAGAACGGCTCGAAAATATGCTCGAAGGCGTCAGGTGTGATGCCGTTGCCGGTGTCGGCCAACGAGATGCTCACAAACGGTTGGTGGGACGCTTCATCGCCTCGGATTCGCGGCATTCCTTCAACCCTGGTGACGCGCAAGGTCAGGGTGCCTTGGCCGTCCATCGCATCCCGGGCATTCAGGGCGATGTTGATCAGCGCGGTCTCGAACTGGCTGGCATCGACGCGCACATGGCAAGGTTGCTCGGGCAACTGCACCTGCACATGAATGCGTGCGCCGGTGACGCTTTCGAGCATCTCGCCGATGTTATGGACCCGTTGGCCCGCATCGAAGACTTCCGGGTTCAGCGGCTGGCGCCGTGCGAAGGCGAGCAGTTGACTGGTGAGTTTGCTGGCGCGCTCGACGGTATCGGAGACGGCGCCCATATACCGTTGGCGCCGCTGCTCGGAAAGCCCAGGCTGGCGCAGGAAGTCCACCGAGGAGCGAATGATGGTCAACAGGTTGTTGAAGTCATGGGCCACGCCGCCGGTCAGTTGGCCAATGGCTTCGAGCTTCTGGGACTGGCGCAACGCCGCTTCGGCCTCGGTGAGCGCGGTGGTGCGCTCCTGCACCCGTTGCTCCAGGGTCGCGTTCAGCTCGGTAAAGGCTGCGAGGCCTTCGCGCACGGCAGCGTCGGCCCGTACTCGCTCGATATGGGCCCAGGAGCGTTCAGTGACTTCGCCCACCAGCGACAGGTCATAAGGCGACCACGCCCGGGCGGCTTTGTGGTGCACCGACATCAGGGCCGTCAGGCGGCCATCCTTGATCAGCGGGAAGCACACCGTCGCCAGCGCCCCCAATGCCTGGTAGCTGGCGGCTTGCTCGGGCGGGAATTCGACGCGATTGTCCTGCACGACCAGCGGCTCGCCCGCGCGCAACTGCTGTACCGCTCGGGCGCCGAACGACGCCAGGCTGTAACGCCCCACAATGCTCGGCGAACCTGGCGCCGCCCAGTTGCCGCGAACGGTAAAGCCATCTTCGTCGGCATCCATGTCGGCATAGGCGCAATTGGACACCTGCAGTTGCTCGGCCAGCAGGCGCGTGGTGGTGGACATGATGCTGGCGGCGTCGGTGGCATTGGCCACGGCGCTGCCAATGGCATCCAGCACGGCCAGGCGGCGGTTGAGGAACACGGTGGCGGTGGTTTCAGTGACGGTATCGAGCATGCCCACGACCTTGCCCTGAGGGTCGCGGATGGGGCTGTAGCAAAAGGTGAAATAGGCCTGTTCGGGCCCCGCGCCGCGCTCGATCAGCAGCGGGAAATTCTCGATATAGGTGGCATGGCCTTCGAACGCGGCGTTGGCGATGGGGGCGATCTCGGCCCAGGCTTCGCTCCAGATTGCGCTGAACGGACGCCCCAACGCGTAGGGTTTGTCGCCCAGGATCGGACTGAACGCGTCATTGTAGAGCGTGATCAGCTGCGGCCCCCAGACGATGGCCTGGGGGAAACTTGAGGCAAAGCACAGCGCGACGGTGGTCTTGAGCACATCCGGCCACTGCTCCAGCGGCCCCAGGGGCGTACTCGCCCAGTCATGCTGGCGAACCCGCTCAGCCATGTCGCTGCTACTTTGCAGCCAATTCATCATTGCAAAACACCTTGTTAACCACGGTCTTGTCGGTTGCCTGACGGGTTCAGGCTGCCAAGCTACAGACCGGGTTGGCGGCCATCGGTTCCGGGACAATTATCCACGAGATGGCTATTTGATGTCTCCCTCGGATGAGTGAATTGGCTAACGTCCTTACTGGGCGCCGAAAACCGCCGTCCAGTAGATCCCCGCATCGCTCTTTGGGTCCATGGCGTACGCCGCGCCCAGTTCGCGAAATTGCGGGTTCATCAGGTTGGCGCAATGGCCGGGGCTGGCAAGCCAGCCGTCGACGACCTTGCGCGGTGTGTCCAGGCCCGCAGCGATGTTTTCGCCAATATTCTTCGCGATATATCCGGCCAGTTCGGCGCGATCGCCGGGGGTGCGCCCGTCGTGGTCGAGGTGGTCGAAGAAGTTGCCGTTGGCCATGTTGCGCGTATGGCTGTTGGCGGCGCCGGCCAGGTCGTCATTCCAGGACAGGGGCGTGGTCGCGGTAAACCCCTGGGTGCCGCACTGGCGCGGTTGCGCGCGGGCGGTGTTGATCAGGTTGAGCAGTTGCTTGCCTTCGGTCTGCCAGTCGCCCAGGCCGCTGGTGAGCAGCGGGCGGGCGAGCACGATGCGCCAGTCCTGGCCGCTGTTGCTCACGCCGATATCGACGAATTGCGGATCCAGCACCACGCGGCAAAAGCTTTCGCGCACCGCCTTCATGGCCGACTGGGCATCCTTGGGCCCGGACAGGCTGATCGCCTGCACGTTGACCATCGGGTAAGCGGCCCGCGCCAGTGCCTGCTGCAAATCGCCCACGTTGTTGGCCGGCAGCACCAACCGCGTATCGCTGGCCAGGGGCGGCAGTTCCTGAGAGCCCTGGTCGCCGCAGCGTTGCACCTGGCTGCGGTATTGGTTGATCTGTTGTATCAACTGACTTTCTTCATTCGCCATCGCGCTGGCGCAGAACACCAGGCTGGCGGCCAGCGTCGTAAGACCCATCATCAATGACAGAACGCGCATGGACGTTACCCTTGAGCTTGAAAGTGCCCATGATGCGCGATGTAACCCGGTCTGGCGCAACGCCTTTTTTGTTTTTTTGCCTCAACGGATGTTCTGCGGGGCATTGAAGCCCCTGATGCGGCCAGATGCCATTGCACTGGCCAGCAGAATCAAACCCAACGCCACGCTGAAGGTCAGGTGCATGCCGTGGGCTACGGATTGCGCGGTTGCATGGGTCACATCCGGGGTCGCCCAGGCAAACACCGCCCCCAGGGCCGAGGTGCCGAAGATCAACCCAAGGTTGCGCGACAGATTCAACAGGCCTGCGACCGTGCCGCGACGCCCACCTTCCACGTCGCTCATCACCGCCGTGTTGTTGGCCGCCTGGAACAGGCTGTAGCCGCAGGTCAAAATGACCAACCCGCCCAGGTACATCAACAGGTCCGAAGCGATTGACAGCAGCAGGGCGCCACAGGCCAGCACGCCCAACCCGGCAAGTGTCACGCGGCGGCTGCCGAGACGGTCGGTCAGGCGGCCGGCCGGTATGCCGCTGACCGCCGCGACACACGGGCCGACGGCCATGGCCAGGCCCATCCACGCCGGCTTGAGCCCCAGGCCATGGGACAGATAGAACGGCCCCACGACAAAGGTGGCCATGATCACGGCGGCCACCAAGGCACTCATGGCCAAGCCGGCTCGCAACGAAGCGTCCTTCAACGACGACCATGCATTCGGACCCATGGATGAAGGCGCGTGCGGACGGTCAGCCGGTAAACAGCGCCAGGCGAGCACCAGCGCCAATACACCCAGCGGCACGCCCACCAGGAAGATCGCACGCCAGCCCCAAGTGCCCAGCAACATACCGCCAACGCCGGGCCCCATGGCGGTACCGACGGCCGACATCGTACCCAGCAAGCCCATCACTCGTCCGGTGCGTTCACGGGGTACCGTGTCGCCGACCATGCCCATGGCCATGGCCATCATGACTGCCGCGCCCAGCCCCTGCAGGCTGCGCGCGGCGATCAGCCATTGAAGTGATGGTGCCATGCCGCACATTCCGCATGCCACGGCGAACAGGCACAACCCGGCGAGCAACAAGCGTCGCCGGCCCAATCGGTCGCCCAGGCGTCCGGCGCTCACAATCACCGCCGTGATCGCCAGCAGGTAAGCCAGCACCACCCACTGTACGGCGTGAAACGATGCATCAAATGCCCTCGCCAGGCTGGGCAGGCCGACGTTGGCGATGCTGGTGCCGAGGGAGGCCAGCAACATGGACAGGGACAGGCTGGAGAGGCTGCCGCGTGAGGCGTTCTGCATGGGGAATCCTGGAGTGAAGGCAACTGTCACAAATCTACGGTGTGCCCTACCATGGCGGAAGACGCATGGCTTGCAGCTCACACATGCGCGTGACGCCTGATAAGGAATGCCAATGCCTGATTTCAATCTGCTGGTCACCCTGGATGTCTTGCTTGCCGAAGGCAGCGTCGCTGCTGCGGCCAGGCGTTTGCGCCTTAGCCCGTCGGCCATGAGCCGCGCGCTGGCGCGGTTGCGCGAAACCACGGGCGATCCGTTACTGGTACGCGCGGGTCGCGGCCTGGTGCCTACGCCAAGGGCGGTGGAACTGCGCGAACAGGTCAGCCGTCTGGTGCAGGACGTCAACGCGGTGTTGCGCCCCGTGCACGTCCTGGATATGGCACGGGTGGAGCGCACCTTTACCTTGCGCACCATCGAGGAGTTTGTCGAAAACTTCGGCCCGGCGTTGTTGGCACGCATCGCTCAGGACGCACCCTGCGTGCGCCTGCGGTTCATCAACAAGACCGACAAGGACAGCACATTGCTGCGAGAAGGCAGCGTCGACCTGGAAACCGGCGTGGTCGACCCCACCGCCAGCCCGGAAGTGCTGACCCAGGCGCTGTTCCGCGACCGTCTGGTGGGGGTGGTACGCAGCGGGCATCCCCTCAGCCAGGGCAAGATCAGCGCCGAGCGCTACGCCCGGGGCCAGCATGTCTATGTGTCCCGGCGCGGCCAGTACCGTGGCCAGGTCGACGACGCGCTTGAAGCCCTGGGCCTCACGCGGCAGATCAGCACAGTCGTCGCCGGGTTCGCCACCGCCATTGCCCTGGCCCGCGACACTGACCTGATCGCCAGCGTGCCAGAACGCTACACCGCCCACCGACGACACGGCCTGCACAGCTTCGCCTTGCCCCTGGAACTGCCGGACTTCAGCGTGGCGATGCTCTGGCACCCACGGCTGGATGCCGACCTGGCCCATCGCTGGTTGCGCGGATGTTTGCGTGAGGTGTGCGCGGTGCAACAGGTACAATCGCCACTGCCTTGATGCCAAGCCCAGGAATTTGCATGTTCAGCCTTACCCGCTACACCACACCGTGCCCCGAGCCAGTCAATGGCCAGATCCTGCAGATGGTGGTGGATAATCTCACTGACATCAGCAGCGTGGCACTGCCGCCGAGTAACCTGCTGTACAACATTTACCAGTACGCCATCGGTTTTGAGGTGCATCTGTATCTGGAAGCGCTTGATGGTTCCAAGGGGATTGCCGTTGAACTGGTCGTGGCGATGGAAGACGAAAAGCTGCTCGGCTTTTGCCTGTATCTACCCGTGAAGGACGACCCTCAAGCCTGCGGCATCGCGTTCATGGCGGTACAGGCCGGTTTCCGGCGCCAGGGCGTGGCACGGCGGATGATGCAGGACGTGCTGGCTCGCTATCCCCATGCCGAACTGGCCTGCGCGGTGGAAAAGGTTCCGGCGTTCGAAGCCATGGGCTTTAAGCTACGCGGCGCGCGCGGCACCCAGGTACTGATGAATACCCGCGACTACGGCACCGATGGGCTGATGGGCGTGCTGGATGTGGCGGCGATCTACAGCTCGTTGGAAGTGCGGCAGATTCATACGTACCTGCTGCAAAAACATGGCAAGCGCGCGATGGCGGATGCCGAGAAACAGCGCGATCGGCATCTCGATCAGTTGGCGCGCAAGGTGCGGCTGTTTATTGCCGGGCGTTAGCCTCTGCCTGGCCCCAGCAGGGTCTGTAGTGAGCGGATTTTGTGGCGAGCGGGCTTGCCCCGCGTTGGGCTGCGAAGCGGCCCCTTTTACAACCGCCGCGTTACGTCTGGTAATTCGAGGCGTCGGGTTTTAGGGCTGCTGCGCAGCCCAACGCGGGGCAAGCCCGCTCGCCACAGGAAGCCTTTTCATACGGATAACCGTGCGCGGTTGACCATTGCCAGGATGGTCTCCAGCAACTCCTGCTGCGCCTCTTCACGGCTGATCTCGCCGCTGGCCGCTGCCTGGGACAGCTCTTGAGCCGCGCCCAGCATCGCTCGCAGTCCCGCCTGGGACACGCGGCCAAAGGGCGCTAACGCATCGCGGCACTTGTCGAGAAAGATCGCCTCGTACTCGCGCTTGAGGCTTTCCAGTTCCGGTGAGCTGCTCAGCGCCGCAATCACCCCCGGAATTTCCCGGCCCTGCAACAACACGCACTCCACATAAGACGCGGCGATGACCCAGGCCCGATCCTCAAGGTTCGCGCCGCTCGCTTCGATGCGTTCGCTGAACACGCGGTCCTGGCGCGCATCGAAATCCCGATACAGCGCGGCCAGCAACCCGGCACGGGTGACGAAATGGTCATAGACCACCGGCTTGGTCACCCCCGCCAACTCCGCCAGGCGGCCGAGGGTCAGGGCTTCGGTGCCCTCATCGCGCACCAGTTGCCAGGCGACGTCCAACAATTGGCGCAGGCGATCTTCACGGGACAGGCGACTACGGGGAGCGGGGGCCGAAGGACTTGACATGCTTATATACCAAAAGTAACTTAAGAATAACTTACTAAACGTAACTTAAGCCCAAGCCTAACGCCAAACGGAGTCAATGTCATGCACGCACTGATCGTTGTTGCCCATCACGACCCGCAATCGCTCACTCACAGCGTAGCCGCGCAGGTGGCCGCCGGGCTTGCCGCAGCGGGACACACCTACGAAATCGCCGACATTGCCGCCGAAGGGTTCGACCCGCGCTACACTGCCGCCGACCACCGGGTACACCGCACCCACGCAACGCCACCGGCCGACGTGCTCGCCGAACAGGCACGCATCGACCGCGCCGACGCCCTGGTGCTGGCGTTCCCGATCTACTGGTGGTCGCTGCCGGGCCTGCTCAAGGGCTGGATCGACCGCGTATTCGTCAACGGCTGGGCTATCGAGTACGGGCCCGATACGCCGGTGGTGAAAAAGCTCGGGCACTTGCCGGTGCACCTGCTGGCATTGGGCGCGGCTGATGACGATGCGTTTGACCGGCATGGTTATGCCAAGGCGATGCGCACGCAAATTGACTACGGTATCTTCGATTACTGTGGCGCGAAGGTGGTGACCTCCGCGTTGCTGCTGGACTCGGAGAGCGGCGGGGCGCACGCGCATCTGCAAAAAGCCAGGGCTATTGGCCAGGGTCTGTTCCAGGCTGAAACGCTCGCCGGTTGATTTCAACCTTCGCGAAACAGGTCGTGGGCATCCAGCAAGCGGTAGGCAATTTCCGGGCGTTTCTCCAGGCCCCGACGGATCGCGGCCGGGATGGATTGGCGAGTCTTGCGGCACATGCCCGGCAACTCGTCGATCACGATCTGGATCCCGCGCATGCTCTTGACCTCGGTGTGGCCCGGCGCGATATGCACGCGGATACCCAGCAGTTCGTACATGCGTTGCTGCATGTGTTCCAGGTCTTGCAGGCTTTTGAGGTCTTCGAGGCGCTCGAGCAGTTTCTTCTCTTCGTGGCGCGTCAGGTTGAGGATGCGCAGGTCCGCGCCTGGGGCTTGCAGCAGCTGTTCGCGATCGCAGACGCAGGCGCCGGGTGGGCAGGGTTGGCGAATTGTCATGTGCATCCCCCCGGCACCGGTGCCTCAATAAGCCAACTGAACCCCAAGGCTGCCCAGGGCCTTCCAGTACCCAGGATAGGTCTTGGCCACGCAGTCCGGGTCCTGAATACGGATACCCGATACCTTCAGCCCGGCCAGGGCAAAGCACATGGCGATGCGGTGATCGGCATGGGTGTCGATCAGCGCGTTGCACGACGTGCCAGCCAGGGCAGGGTCGCTGGCGACCAGCAAGTCGTCGCCTTCGATGGTCGCCAGGCCTGGGCGGATCTCATTCAAACCGTCATGCAGCGCCTGCACGCGGTCGCATTCCTTGACCCGCAGGTTGGCCAGCTCAGTGAAACGCACCGGGGTGTTGTTGAAGGCGGCGAGCACCGCCAGCGTCGGGATCGCGTCCTGCATTTGCGAGCCAACCACCGTGGCCTGCATGTTGGGGAATTGTGCGATCACGGCCTGGGCCTTGGCGTCGGGCTGGGTGAAGTCCTGCGCGGCCACGCCGATGTCGATGTGGCCAGCGGTAAGCACTTCGGCGGCCCACAAGTAAGTGGCGGCGGAGGCGTCGGGTTCGATCAGGTAATCATGGGCGGTGTAGCCGGTCGCCGCCACGCGCCAGGTGGTGTCGTCGACCGCTTCAACCTGGGCGCCGAAGGCACGCATGCAGTCCAGGGTCAGGTCCACATAGCCACGGGCGCCGATGTCCTTGCCGGTCAGCGCCACTTCAATCGGCGCTTCGCCGCAAGCGGCGAGCATCAGCAGGGCGGAAACGTATTGGCTGGACAAGCCGCCGTCGATCTCGAAGCGCTTGGCCTTGACCTTGCCCACCCCGTGCACGGTGACCGGCGGGCAACCGCTGGGGCTGTCGACCTGAATGCCGTTCTGGCCGAGGGTTGCGAGCAGCGGGCCGATCGGGCGTTTTTGCATGTAGCCGTCGCCGTCCAGCACCACGGTACCTTCCACGGTTGCGACAGCTGCGGTCAGAAAGCGCATCGCGGTGCCGGCATTGCCGAGAAACAATGGCTGCGCCGGCAGTTGCAGCTTGCCCTGGCCTGTCACCACAAAGGTGGTGTCGTCCGGCTCGTCGATGGTCACGCCCATCTGGCGCAGGGCCACCGACATGTGCCGGGTGTCATCACTCTTGAGCGCACCGCTCAGGCGGCTGGTGCCCTTGGCCAGGGCCGCCAGCAACAAGGCGCGGTTGGTGATGGATTTGGAGCCGGGGGGCGCGACCTTGCCGTTGAGAGGGAAGTTGGGCGGTGTGACGGTCACGGTTTTCTGCGAACTCAAGGTACAGGGCTCCTGATTCAAGGCAAGGGCTGCGGGCGGACCCGAATAATCGGCCAAAGCGGCGGTGCTTGTCGAGGCTTAGCGCAGGCTCAGCCAGTAATCATGCAGGGCCCGCGCGGCCGGTTCGATTTCGCTGACGCGCTGCTGGTGCGCCGGCACATCCAGGTCGGCCGGCAGTTCGAAGTTGTCCTGCTCGGCGCACCACGAAATTTTCTCAAGCGCCGCGGCCTGGGCGGCCGGCAGTTCTGGCCAGTTGCCAATGGCGGCGCCACGGATGTAGCCAAAGCACCACTCTTCGGCGAGGGTCACGCGTTGGCCCTGGTGCTCGGTTTCATCGAAGCGTGCCTTGAAGCCCTTGGCATCGGTGGCCAGTTGCTCGGCCAGGGTGTTGATATGGCGCACGCACAGTTCGAGAAAGCCTTGTGCTTCGTCCATGTTGTCCCACTGCGGGTTCTGACCGCCCCAGATGGCCGGGAACCACTCGGCAACATCGACCTGCACCGGGCTGGACACCAACGCGGTGAAGTAGCCGTCGAGTTCGGCCAGGTTCAGCACCGACTGGTCGTCGCCGTACTTGAGCAGGACGTTTTCGATGAATTCGAATTCGGCGGCGGTGAGCGGGTGGGTGTGCATGAGGATATCCTTTAAACGTCGAACGCCGCTGATGGGGCGGCTCAAAGCGCGAAGGATGGCGCGTGCGCGGGGTTTTATCCAGCGGATTTTCCGCCACCTTAGCCAGTCCCGCTTTTGGCCGATGCGCCCTTGCGCTCCCTTGTTATAGTTCGGCCCTCATCACTCGCCAGTCAGGGATCACTGCCATGTCCGAATACCAAGCTTTCGTCGTCGAACTCAGCGGCAACGTTGCCCATGTGCAGATCAACCGCCCGGAAAAGATCAATGCGATGAACGCGGCGTTCTGGACCGAGATCATCGACATCTTCCAGTGGGTCGAAGACACCGACGCCGTGCGCGCGGTGGTGCTCAGCGGCGCGGGCAAGCATTTCTCCTCAGGGATAGACCTGATGATGCTGGCCTCGGTGGCCAGCGAATTGGGCAAGGACGTGGGCCGCAACGCGCGCCTGCTGCGGCGTAAGATTCTTGACCTGCAAGCCTCGTTCAACGCGGTCGACAACTGCCGCAAGCCGGTGCTGGCGGCGATCCACGGCTACTGCATCGGCGGCGCCATCGACCTGATCAGCGCCTGCGACATGCGTTATGCGGCCGAAGATGCGCAGTTCTCGATCAAGGAAATCGATATTGGCATGGCCGCCGATGTCGGCACCCTGCAGCGTCTGCCGCGCATCGTCGGTGATGGCATGCTGCGCGAGCTGGCCTACACCGGTCGCCAGTTCGGCGCCGAAGAAGCGCGCAGCATCGGCCTGGTCAATCGCGTCTATCCCGATCACGCCAGCCTGTTGGCCGCCGTGATGGACATCGCCCGGGAAATCGCCGCCAAATCGCCGATTGCGGTCACCGGCACCAAGGCCATGATCAGTTATATGCGTGACCATACAATCAACGACGGCCTGGAATACGTTGCCACCTGGAACTCGGCTATGTTGCAATCCAACGACCTGCGTGTGGCCATCGCGGCCCATATGAGCAAGCAGAAACCCGAATTCGTGGATTGACCGACATGACCCCAGGCTGGATTACCACAACGCTGCTGGACAACGACACCCCCGGCGGCTGGGCCGTTGCGCGCAGCCGCGACGGCTTTTTGCATGACCCCAACGGCCCGCTGTTCCCGCGCGAATGGCTCAAACGCCAGGACCTGCCGGTGTTCGCCGAACACGGCATCGGCCATCTCGACGGCGAACCGGTGTACCTGCTGGAACTCGACTCGGCGGCGCACGTGCCGGGTTGTAGTTGGCAGGGTTTGCGCGGCTTCATGCTGCAAGGCGATCACACCCTGTACAAGGTGCTGGGTTACGCCGCGCAGATCGGCACCTGGGCGCGGGAGCATCGGTTCTGCGGGAGTTGCGGCCAGGCCATGGTGCAAGTGCCACGCGAGCGCGCGATGTATTGCCAGGCCTGCGACCTGCGCAGCTACCCACGGATCTCCCCGAGCATGATCGTGCTGGTGACCCGTGGCGACGAAATCCTGCTGGCGCGTTCGCCACGCTTTGTTACGGGTGTGTACAGCACGCTGGCGGGGTTTGCCGAGCCGGGCGAATCGGCCGAGGAGTGCCTGATCCGCGAGGTGCGCGAAGAGGTCCAGGTGGAGGTGAAGAATATCCAGTACATGGGCAGCCAGTGCTGGCCGTTTCCCCATTCGATGATGCTGGGCTTTCACGCCGAATACGCCGGGGGCGATATCGTGCCCCAGGCCGACGAGATCGAAGACGCGCAGTGGTTCCATATCCACGATTTACCGCCGCTGCCGGCGTCACGTTCGATTGCGCGTTATCTCATCGACCTCTACCTGGCCCGTCGCTTAGGCCACGCTGAACCAGTGCTGCCAGGCTAGGCGTACAGTCAGTCCGAGGACCACGGTGATAAACACCGGGCGAATGAATTTGGCGCCGCCGCTGATGGCGCTGCGTGCGCCAAAGAATGCGCCGCACATTACCGAAATGCCCATCGCCAGGCCGACGATCCAATCCACCGAGCCATTGAAGATAAACACCGATAGCGCGGCGGCGTTGCTGACGAAGTTCATGCTGCGCGCCACGCCGCTGGCTTTGACCAGGTCGATCGGGTGCAGCAGCATGGTGCTGACCGTCCAGAATGCCCCGGTGCCGGGGCCCGCCACGCCATCGTAGAAACCCAGCCCGAACCCCTGGGTGGCTTGCCACTTTTTCTTGATCGGCGCTTCGGCGTCCAGCGGCGCCTTGGGTGTGCCGCCGAACAGCAAATACACACCACAGGCGAACACGATCACCGGCAGCATCTTGTTCAGGGTTTCAGCGGGCAGGTAATGCGCAACCACGGCGCCGGCCAGCGCCCCCACCAGCGTACCGACAATGGCGTGCACCCACTGTCGCGGGTGGAACAGCTTGCGTCGGTAGAAGGTAAAGCTGGCGGTCGCCGAGCCGAAGGTGGAGCTGAGTTTGTTGGTGCCCAGCACCAGGTGCGGCGGCATGCCGGCGGTGAGCAGGGCGGGGGTGGTGAGCAGGCCGCCGCCGCCGGCGATGGCGTCGATAAAACCGGCGATAAAGGCAACCACCGCCAGGATGGCGAGGGTGGTGAGGTCTACGCTGAGTTCGAAGGGCATGGGCAGGGCTTATTATTAGCTGGGCACAGCGAAGAGGCTGCACCAAAGGCCTGCATCTTACCTGCCGGATGTATGCAAAACCAAATGTGGGAGCTGGCTCCCACATTTTTCACCGTGCCCGCTTGATTCAGCGGTGGGTTTCGAGCCACTCCAGCGCCGTACGCCAGATGCAAATCCCCAGAAAATACGCCGACATCACCGACCACAGCCCAAACGTCCAGGGGTTGGTATTCGGGTAATCCACCACCATCAAAAAGCTGCACAGCAACCAGATCGTGGTCACCGCAATATTGATCGGCATGAAGCGCTTCACCCGGAACGGGTGCAGGAACTTCATCGGCGTCACGGTCAGCAATGCCAGGCCGATCACCGTGAGCAACGTGACCCAGGCGTCCGGCTGGATGATATAGACGCACAAGGCCACCACGTTCCATGCGGCAGGGAAGCCGACGAAGTAGTTGTCCTTGCTTTTCATGTTCACGTTGCAGAAGCAGAACAGCGACGACACCAGGATCACCGACACCGTCAACAGGTGGGTGAACTCCGGCAGGTCGATATAGCGGTAGATAAACAGCGCCGGAATAAACACGTAGGTCAGGTAGTCGATCACCAGGTCCAGCACCGAGCCGTCGAAGCTGGGTAGTACCGTGCTTACATTGACCCGTCGCGCCAGCGAACCGTCGACGCCATCCACCACCAGCGCCAGGCCGAGCCACAGCAGGCAGGCCTTGGGCGAGTTTTCGAGCAGTGCCAGGGTGGCCAGGAACGCCAATACCACGCCGGTGGCGGTGAAGCCGTGGGCGCCCCAGGCTTTGAGTCTGGCTACATGCAGGGTCGATATCACGGGTGGTTCTCCAAAAGGTCAAACGGGGCAGCCGACGACGTGACGCCGTCGAGTCTGGCCGGGGAATGCAGGTATCGACCGGAAAGAAGGTAAGAAGGTTCACCAACCCGGCGCATCACTTAGGGTAGCAAGCGTAAGACGTTTCGGCATCAACCTTGGCGGAACACCAGCGCCTTTAAGCCACTTTGGGCATCAATATCAGGAAATTCCGGCGGGTTTTCCAGCCGTTCGACAAAACGCAACGCGGGTGCCTCCTGGGTCACGCCGTTGATCAGGAAGTCTTCGCCAAACGCAGGGTCATTCATGCAAGCAAGCACCGTACCCCGTGGCGTCAGCAGATCCGGCAGGCGGCGCAATACGCGCTGGTAGTCCTTGGTCAGCAGGAAACTGCCTTTCTGGAACGACGGCGGGTCGATGATGACCAGGTCATAGGGGCCACCTTGGCTGACTTTGGCCCAGGACTTGAACAGGTCGTGGCCCAGGAAGCTGACCTTGCCCAGGTCATGACCATTCAGGCGATGGTTGTCGCGGCCGCGGCTCAGGGCACCGCGGGCCATATCCAGGTTCACCACGTGGTCGGCACCGCCTTCGATGGCCGCCACGGAAAATCCGCAAGTGTAGGCAAACAGGTTGAGCACGCGCTGGCCCTTGGCCTGTTCGCGCACCCAGTTGCGGCCGTAGCGCATGTCGAGGAACAGACCGCTGTTCTGCTTTTTACCCAGGTCTATCAGGTAACGCAGGCCGCCTTCGGTGATGGTCAGCTCGTTGACAGGCTCGCCCGCCAGCCATTCGAGGGTGCTTTGCGGCAGGTAGCGGTGCTGCAGGGCCACGGTGTAACTACCGAAGTGGGTGTGCAGCAGTTGCTTCAAGGCTTGCAACGGCGCAGCGTCCGGCTCCTTGAACAACGATACCAACAGCACGCCTTGCAGCCAGTCCACCGTCAATTGCTCAAGGCCCGGCCAGCAGCGGCCACGGCCGTGGAACAGGCGACGGGTTTCGCTGGGCGGGGTTTGCAGGGCGGTGAGCAAATGGGTGTGCAGGGTGGCGAGTGCGTCAGGGTTCATCGTTGAGCGTCGGTCATTGAACGGCCGACATTTTAACCACAATCACGGCGTTAAAAGGCAGCAATCAGCGGCGCGCCAAACACCTCACGCATAAACCCCGGCGCGATATACCGCTCGTAATGCGCTTCGGAGAGCAGGAAGAACTCGCGGTCAATCGCATCGCGCAGATCGGCCAGGCTGCGCTCGCGAAACTCCGGCAACAAGGCCAGCCCATACGCGTCCAGCTTGGAAATGACCCGCGCGCCTCGCGCAATCAGCTGATACGCCCAGCAATACGGCGACTGGTGCGGCATAAAGCGAATCTTGCGATTTTCCAGTTGCTGGCGCAGCAGGTGCGGATCGAACACCTCCAGCTTGCTGGCCATCACCTGCACGAGCAATTGCTCCAGGCGCAGCCACACCGCCTGTTTCTCGTCGGCGTTGTAGCCGTTCCACTGGATCACTTCATGGTGATAACGCTTGCAGCCCCGGCAGACCAGGTCACCGTAGACGGTGGAACACAGGCCGACGCAGGGGGTTTTGATGGTTTGATTGGGCATAAGTGGCAATTTGCAAATTCTATAGAACACCGCCAATCCAATGTGGGAGCGGGCTTGCTCGCGAATGCGGTGTGTCAGTTGATACATTTGGCGACTGACACACCGCATTCGCGAGCAAGCCCGCTCCCACAAGGGGAATTGCGTCGTTGGTCAGTCCCAGCTCAGGGCGCCGCCGGTCTGGTACTCGATTACACGGGTTTCGAAGAAGTTCTTCTCTTTCTTCAAGTCCATGATCTCGCTCATCCACGGGAACGGATTCGTCGTCCCCGGATACTCTTCCTTCAACCCAATCTGCGACAAACGACGGTTAGCAATAAACTTGAGGTAATCCTCCATCATCGCCGCATTCATCCCCAGCACCCCACGCGGCATGGTATCGCGTGCATATTCGATCTCCAGCTGCGTCCCCTGCAAAATCATCTGGGTCGCTTCTTCCTTCATCTCGGCATCCCACAAATGCGGGTTTTCGATTTTGATCTGGTTGATCACATCGATCCCGAAGTTCAGGTGCATCGACTCATCGCGCAGGATGTACTGGAACTGCTCGGCCACGCCGGTCATTTTGTTGCGGCGGCCCATGGACAGGATCTGGGTGAAGCCGCAATAGAAGAAAATGCCTTCCAGCACGCAGTAGTAGGCGACCAGGTTGCGCAGCAGCTCTTTATCGGTGTCGACGGTGCCGGTTTCGAACTTCGGATCGGAGATCGAGCGGGTGTACTTCAGGCCCCAGGCTGCCTTTTTGGCGACCGATGGAATCTCGTGGTACATGTTGAAGATCTCGCCTTCATCCATGGCCAACGATTCGATGCAGTACTGGTAGGCGTGGGTGTGGATCGCTTCTTCGAAGGCCTGGCGCAGGATGTACTGGCGGCACTCGGGGTTGGTGATCAGGCGGTACACGGCCAGCACCAGGTTGTTGGCGACCAGGGAGTCGGCGGTGGAGAAGAAGCCGAGGTTGCGCATGACGATGCGGCGTTCGTCGTCGGTCAGGCCTTCGGGGTCTTTCCACAGGGCGATGTCGGCGGTCATGTTGACCTCTTGCGGCATCCAGTGGTTGGCGCAGCCGTCGAGGTATTTCTGCCAGGCCCAGTCGTACTTGAAGGGCACGAGCTGGTTGAGGTCGGCGCGGCAGTTGATCATGCGCTTTTCGTCGACGGCGACGCGGGCGGAGGCGCCTTCGAGTTCGGCGAGGCCTTCGGCGACGTCGAGTTTGTCGAGGGCGGCCTTGGCGCGGACGATGGCGGCGGAGTCGTTGGCGGTCACGTGACGCGCTTCCAGGGCAGCGGCGGCGCCGGCACCGTCGAGGCGGTCCATGTTGGCTTCGCTGGCGTGGCCGGCGTTGGCGCCCTTGATCACCGCTGCACCGGTGTCTTCGTTGTCGACTTCATCCCAACTCAGCATTGAATTCTCCTTCCGCGTACTCGAAAAATAAGGGGTGTTTGCAGGCTTCAAGGCATTGAAATACTGCGCATAGTGTGGTCGGTAAATACCGATACTGCACACTATGTAGTGGTCTGTTTTGTTTGTGGGCACACTATATGGTGTGTAACAGGGATGGTCAACGCACAAGCGCAAACATCAAAGGCGCAGGCAGGCCAGCGTGCGCAACCCGACTTGTCGACGGTTGCTCTACCTGCTATCCAGGCTTTCATCCCGCAACAACGCCTCAAACACTTGCCGCACCTGGGGCTCATCACTGTGGGCCACATTGAAACGCATCGAATCGCGGTGCGCCGGGTCATAGCCAAACAGCGCGCCCGGCGCCAGCACCATGCCCTGTTTCAAGGCGGCCTGGGCCAGCACTTCGCCGTTGATCCCTGGTGGCAGGCGCGCCCAGATAAACATCCCGCCTTCATAGCCCATCGGCAGTTCGCAGCCGCAACGCTTGAGCCATTGCTCGACCCGTCCACCGGTCTCCATCAAGCGCTGCACCATGCGTTTGCGGTGCTTGGCGTAGCTGCCTTCGCTGAGCATGCGGTACACCAGTTGCTCGAACAGCTCCGAGGTCACGCCGCCGCTCATCAGCTTCATATTGGTGAGGTTGGCCGCCAGTTGCGGCGCGGCCACCACGAAGCTGACGCGGGCGTTGGCGCTGAGGATCTTGGAGAAGCCCGACAGATAGGTGACCTGGTCCAGGCCGGCGAGGGCGGCCAGGCGCGGCGGCGGGTTGGGATGCAGGTCGCCGTAGAGGTCATCCTCGACGATATGGCAGTGGTAGCGCTGGGTCAGTTGCAGCAGGCGAAACGCCTGGCCAGGGCTGAAGGAATGACCGGTTGGGTTGTGCAGCACGCTGGTGGTCAGGTACAGGCTGGGGCGATGTTCTGCCAGAAGCTGCTCGAGGGCATCGAAGTCAAAGCCGTCGGGCCGGCGCTGGACCGTGACCACCTTGACCCCGTGCAGCGCCAGGTTGGCGTGGAAGTTGAAATAGCACGGCGTATCCAGCAACACGCAGTCGCCGGGGCGCGCCAGCAGGCGCATCAACATGTCCAGACCTTGCACGGTATTGGGGGTGGTGATGATCTGATCCACCGACACCGACAAGCCCTCGGCGTGTAGTTTCTGTTGCAAGGCCTGGCGCAACGGTAATAGCCCGGCCGGCGTGCCCAGCCCGGCGATGCGCAACGATGGCGCGCGCACCACGCTGCGCAGGGTCTGGCGGATGGCGTCGCTGTCCAGCCACGCCTCGGGCAAGTGCCCGCCACCGGGGCGCAGGTCGCCAAAGGCTGAGGCAAGGGGGCGGCGCAATACACTGAGCAGGTCCTGAGGCAGCAAGTCGGCCCAGTTCGCTGTCGTCGGGCGCAGGCGGTCCATCGACACAAAATAACCACGGCCTTGGCTGGAGGTCAGCAGATTGCGCCCGCGCAGGCGGTCGAGGGCTTCATTGAGGGTGAACTTGCTCACGCCCAAGGTCTCGGTCAGCTCGCGCACCGAGGGTAACTTGCTGCCGGGCGCCCATTCGCCGTTTTCGATGGCCTGGCTGAACGCCTCGACGATCTGCTGCACCTTGGAGGTGCCCTCTGCAAAGGCAATGGCCGATACGAACATGTGGCTTCCTTATCTTTTCCGGTGATTTTACCGGTGAAGTTCGGCCGGATTAGGCCTGACTTCACCTGCCATGTGCAATGGCTCCTGCCTAGACTGCGGGCTTTCTTCCCCAGATTCCAGGCCATGACCAGCGCGTTAACCCTCTCTTCCTTTCTGTATTTCCTGCTGTTTTGCGCGACAATGACCTTCAGCCCCGGGCCCATGACTTTGCTGCTGTTGAGCCTGGGCCTGCGTAACGGACTGCGCAGCTCGATCCCGGCGCAGCTCGGCGCCAGTGTGTCTTACCTGATCTCAATCCTGATTTTTGCGGTGGGCTTCTCGGAGCTGATCAAGGGGCACCCCGTCATCACCCAGGCCATCCAGGGCATCGGCGTGGCGTACATCCTTCACCTTGCCTACAAACAATGGACCAGCAGCGGCGCGGTACTCGACCGGATCGGCGCCGTGGAAGGCGCGCGCAGCCTGTTCGGCAAGGGCTTGCTGACCGGGTTTTCCAACCCCAAGACCATCATCCTGTTCAGCGCGGTGTTCCCCCAGTTCGCAGGGGCCGGCGGGCACAGTTCGGCCCTGGATATCGCGATTTTCGGGCTGACGTTTCTGGTGCTGCAATTTGCCAGCGGCTGCCTGTATGGCTACTTCGGCCAACGCATCCAGCATGTGCTGGAAAACCCCAAGCGCCGTGTGCTGTTGCAGCGGATTACGGCGGTGTTGCTGTTGGGCGTGGCATTGATGCTGGCGCGGACTGTGGGGTAGGGTGTGACGGCGCCTTCCAACACAAAAACAAGGATCGGTTTCATGCACTTCAACTTCCCCCGCACCCTCCTGGCCGCCACCCTGGCGTTGTCCTTCGCCGCGCCGGCCTACAGCGCCGAGCCCCACAAACCGATCCAGGCGCAAGCCGAGCAGTACAAGGCAGAGGCCTTGAAGCTGCTGGAGCGCCTGGTCAACATCGACTCGGGGTCGGGCTATGAATCGGGCCTGACCCAAGTGCGCGACATCGCCGTTGATGAGCTCAAACAGCTGGGCTTCAGCATTGAGCTGGTGCCGGATAAAGCGGCCAATAACAGCCATGTGGTTGCCACCCTCAAGGGCACCGGCAAGGCCAGGATCCTGCTGATGGCGCACATGGACACCGTCTTCAAGGAAGGCTCGGCCGCCGAGCGTCCGTTCCACATCAAGGACGGCCGCGCTTATGGGCCCGGCGTGATGGACGACAAGGGCGGCATCGTCGCCGGCATCTACGCGCTCAAAGTCCTCAAGGGCCAGGGTTTCAAGGACTACGCGCAAATCACCTTCCTGCTCGACGCCAGCGAAGAAACCGGCTCCGAGGCCGCCTCCGAACTCATCCGCAACACCGCCAAGGGCCACGACGTCACCCTCAACCTCGAACCCGGCCGCCCGGCTGATGGCCTGGTGGTATGGCGCAAAGGCAGCGCCACCGCGGTGGTCGAAGTCAAAGGCAAAGCCGCCCACGCCGGCGTCGCCCCGGAACTGGGCCGCAACGCCGCCATGGAGGCTGCGCACCAGATCCTGCAACTGGGCAAATTGGACGATGAAGAGAAGAAAACCACCATCAACTTCACCGTGCTCAAGGCGGGCGACCGCACCAACGTCATCCCCGACCAGGCCACCGCCAAGGCGGACGTGCGCGCAGCGCTGCCGGAAGAATTCGATCGCATCGAGAAGGATTTGGTGCGGGTGTCGGCGAACAAACTGATCCCGGAGACTGAAGTGAAAACCACGTTGCAGCGCGGGTTGCCACCGATGCCGCAGACGGCGGAGTCGGATAAATTGGTCGCGATTGCCCAAGGGATTTATGAAGAGTTGGGCAAGAAGCTGACAATTGAAGGCAGCGGCGGGGCCGCGGATGCGAGTTTGTCGGCTGGGGTCGGCACGCCGACGCTGGATGGGTTTGGGATTGTGGGGGGCAATATTCATACGGCGGATGAGTATGCCGAGGTGGAGAGTGTGGTACCGCGGGTTTATCTGCTTAGCCGGATGATCATGGAGCTGAGCAAGCGCTGATCTGGCTGAGCTTACCTTCTCTGTGGCGAGCAGGCTTGCCCTGCGTCGGGCTGCGCAGCAGCCCCAAAACAGACGATGCCAATTTACCTGAAAGTCCGCATCGCCTGGAATGGGGCCGCTTCGCGGCCCAGCGCGAGCAAGCTCGCTCACTACAGGGGGTCGTGTTGGCTTGAAGAGCGGTGTTGGTTTTACCAAGTTGATGGGTCTTCGAGGCTGGCTTTTTGGAGGTCGTTTTTCCACGAATCAATATTTATCTCACTATTTTTTGATTTTTGGTTATGGCTTGACTGTTATAGTTTTTAAGACATTTTAGTAATGTCTTCATGAAGTTTCTCTTGTCGATTATGTCATCTTCAAAGTATGTATCAAATAAATAAAAAACAGAATCGAAGGTTTCGTCTGTTGATAGATAGTGTTCGATGGTCTCTATAAACCACCGCTGTTCATCTTCTCTGTATGATACGAATTCTGGTTTGGTTAAGATGTCGAAGAGTTCTTCAAGCTCATCTTCACTGTTGACGTTTTTTGAAACTATAGTTTCTTCTCGCTCTAAATCTTTAGTGTTTTCTGTGCTATAAGTGAATAAAAGACCTTGCAAGATGGAGAGGGTTGGCTTTTTTTTCATCTGTCAAACTCTGCGTAAGCTGTGATTGGTTGTCCGTCTCTGTTTAAGTGTACGACGGCTTTGGTTTGTTTTCCATATTCTAGTCCATCTCTTTTATATCCTTCGCCGATAATCTTTCCCATGTCCATTGGTCTTGAGGTTTCCGCTCGACTATCAAGCTTAAATATTAAAATTGCCCGTTGAATTGCATTGAATTGATCTCTATGGCTAAGAAAGTGTGTGGCAGCACTGGGTGGCCTCGGTGTGCCCGTTCTTCTTCCTCTGTCGAAGGTCTCGATTTCGCCAGTGGTTGGGTTTCTAGCCGTTGTTACACGCTCAAGTTGGGACTCTAATGATGTTTGCGCTCCATGTTTTTCCAAAAAGTGCGCTCCTGGAATTGACGTCTCAAGCTCCGATAAGCGCCGATGCATATTTGACTCAGCCAGTTCATCAATTCTTGTCTGTCGTTCCGCACGTGTTAAATGCGGTAAAGCTGGTTCTGCGTGATCGACACTTTTTGCAGGATTTTGAGTGGAGAAATTTGGCTTGCAACCATCCGTACCAGGACAGGAACTCAATCCAAGTGGATCAATCCATCCTGTAGGGTTGTGTGCGTATTTGTAAGCGTTGATCCCACCGCCCAGCTTCACCGGGTCGGGCGTTAGGTAACGACCAATATCCGGACTGTAGTAGCGATGGCGGTTGTAGTGCAGGCCGCTTTCCGGATCGAAGTATTGGCCCTGGAAACGTAGCGGGTTGTCGATTTTATTGATGTCGAGACGAGTGATTTCGCCATAGGCGCGGTACTGCGCGGACCAGACGATTTCGCCGTCCGGTGCGGTGAGTTCCTGTGGTGTGCCCAGGTGGTCGAGTTGGTAGTGGTAGGGCTTGGTTTCTTTTGGGCCAAAACCTTCCAATAGGGCCAGCGGACGGAAGCTGTCCGGTTCGTAGAGATAGCTTCGGTGCCGGTCCGCGTGGTGTTCGGCGATGAGTTTGCCGCCTTGCCAGAAAAACTCCGTGGTTTTGCCGTCGACGGTTTTGCTGATGCGACGACCAAATGGGTCGTAGCGGTAGCTGGCGGTTTGGCCGTTGGGTCGGGTGACGCTGATTAGCCGATGCTGGCAGTCGTAGCGGTATTCGGTGACGAGTTGTTGGCCTTTGCCGCGTCGTTCGCGGATGAGGTTGCCGAAGGCGTCGTAGTCGTAGT